>JALFNN010000087.1 GCA_022774325.1 bacterium
TCCTTGACTCACATTTGTGAGTCAAGGAACCTGTCCCCGCCGACTCTCCTTCCCCGCTGTCTCTTTAGCCTAATCCAAGCTTTCTGCAAACCTCTGCGATATCCCCCTTGAAAATATATCCGTCCATCCCAAGTGCCTGGCCGGCAGCAATATTTTCCGGTTTATCATCAATGAAGAAACTATCCTCCGGTTTCAAATGATAAGTATCGAACAGATGATGATAGATCTCCGGTTTTGGTTTTGCCATAACAATCGGTGCAGAGAATACGATTCCGTCAAATTCTTGGACGATTTCATAAAAATCTGCATGATCAGCGAAATGAGTCGGAGCATTGGAAAGAATATAGACAGATGCTCCGTTTTCTTTCAGTTTTCGGATCAGAGACCAGATTTCTTCAATTGGCTGCAGATATTTGTGCCAGTTCCGGAAAAAATCCGTTACATTGTCATGCAGACGCTCAGGTACAAGTGTTTTTGCGTGCTGTATGGATGTGTCATAATCAGCAGTACCCTCATCAAGTTGCGCCCAGTTATAGAAGACTGCGTTACGCAAAAGTTCGAGGTCTTCCGGCGAATCACAGAATTTTCCAAGAATATAGTCTTCATCAAAAGTAGCGATTACATTTCCAAAATCAAAGACAACATTTTTATATTTCAACATATCAGGTCCTCCATCCAGTGTTATTATAATGCAGACGGTGCTGTCCGGCTGCGCTTCCAAAATCTTTTTCGGGTTTCATTTTCATCATTTCCAGCATAAGATGCTGCCGGGTTTCATCACCGAGAGCAATCAATACATTTTGACAACTTTTAAATTCCTCAATCAATTTTATAATTTCGTTGTTGCTTTCCATCAAAGGAATGCCGCCTTTCTGTTTATTTACTTAAACCTTTGTAGCACAAATTGATGGAGAAATCTTATTCGTAAAGAAAATCGAGACGATTCAAATATCTTAGAGGTTCCTTTTGGAATATTTTTTCAGATAGGTACTTTTGAGTTCATTTTCTTCTTCCAGCTTTGTATTTCTTTGCTTGAGATACTGGATGTATTCCCGGCAGAGCTTCACGCCGCCTCGGACAGCCACGTCCTCGTGGTGTTCCATTTCATCAAGCCATTGTAAAAGTGATCGTTCACGAATATCATTGTAGGTGGTATCTCCATTTATAAACATGGTATGTTCTCCTTATCTTTGAAATTCTTTTCTTAAAATCTCATGTGGCGCTTCGATTTCATCAGCAATCGTATGTTCGGTGAGCTCGGATAATAATTTGATCTTTGCATTGATAATAGGCCGCATACAGTTAGGAACATGTTCCTGATGAGCCCGATGGATCGCGACGCACTCTTTACAATTTCCGTGATATCTGCATGCTTTTTTACAAGGGCAGTGATCTTTATTTTTGTATTCTTCCCGGAATGCACTGGCAAATTCTTCTTGAATCCGAAGACCTTCTGCACGGTTCCCTTTGTGAAATTCTTGCATTGCTTTTATTTCTGTTTCATTTCCTTCGATTTTCATATTGTACTCCAAGAAATATATATCTGGTGAATAGTGACTGGTATACGAATGTATTTTATCACGGGTAGGAAGGCTTGTAAATCTTTTATAATCAGATATGTAAAGAGCAATAAGATAACGCAAGCCATTATTCCCCATTCATCATTTCTGTGGTATAATCATAGAATGTTGTCAGGGTGAGAAGTTCTCACTCCCGGCATCTTTGAGTGACGTAAAAAGATGGAGGAAAAAAGTTATGAACTTATTGATAGGAATTATGATCCCGTTTGTTGGTACGGCGCTGGGATCTGCCTGTGTATTTTTCTTGAAACATGAAATGAAGCCGTTTTTGCAGAAGATTCTGCTGGGATTTGCGTCAGGTGTCATGGTGGCTGCTTCGGTGTGGTCGCTTCTGATTCCGGCCATGAATATGTCAGAAGGAATGGGAAAACTTGCGTTCATTCCGGCGGCGGTCGGATTGCTTCTGGGAATGGCATTTTTGCTTTTGATGGACCGGGTGATACCGCATTTGCATCTGGGAAGTGATGAGCCGGAAGGGGCGCACAGTAGTCTTTCGAAATCAATGATGTTGATTTTTGCCGTGACACTTCATAATTTTCCGGAAGGTATGGCGGTTGGTGTTGTGTTTGCCGGGATGCTGGAGGGAAGTGCCGGGATCACGCTGGCGGGAGCATTTGCACTTGCAATCGGGATTGCAATCCAGAATTTCCCGGAGGGTGCCATTATTTCCATGCCGCTGAAAGGTACGGGAATCAGCCGCGGTAAGGCGTTCCTCTATGGAGCTGCGTCCGGAATCGTGGAACCTTTGGGTGCTCTGCTGACAATCTGGCTGGCTTCATATATTGAACCGGTTCTTCCGTATCTTTTGGCCTTTGCGGCGGGAGCAATGCTGTATGTAGTAGTAGAAGAGTTGATTCCGGAGGCATCGGAGGGAGAACATTCGAATATCGCAACGGTAGGTTTTGCAATCGGATTTGTATTGATGATGATTTTGGATGTTGCACTTGGGTAAAATGGTTTTCGAATGGATTTTTTTACGCACATAGTGGCAGAAATGCTAATAAAGCTTGTAAAATCCGGAAATTATTGGTACGATGATGACTAGCACAGCATGGAATCGGTTGTTATGACCGAAAGGCGAGCGGTCAGCGACAGCAGGGGAATGTGTGAACATGCGATATTAAAAACGGAGGAAACACCATGTTAGAATTAAAGCACATATCTTTTGAAGTGCCGGAGGACGGTGTGGATAAAGAGATTATAAAGGATATCAGTTTTGTGATTCCCGATGGGAAATTTACAGTCATTACCGGACCGAACGGGGGAGGCAAATCTACACTTGCGAAGCTGATCGCAGGAATTCAGAAGCCGACATCAGGTCAGATTCTTTGGGATGGGCAGGATATCACAGAGATGAGTATTACGGATCGTGCGAGAATGGGAATCAGTTATGCATTTCAGCAGCCGGTACGATTTAAGGGGATAACGGTTCTGGATTTGATCCGACTCGCAAAAGGGGAAGAAATCTCAATCAGCGGCGCCTGTGAATATTTATCGCAGGTGGGACTCTGCGCAAAGGATTATATTAATCGTGAAGTGAATGCCAGCCTTTCCGGAGGGGAACTGAAAAGAATCGAGATCGCAACGGTCTTAGCAAGAGGTACCAAGCTGTCCGTGTTTGATGAACCGGAAGCCGGTATTGATCTATGGAGTTTTCAGAATCTGATTCAGGTATTTGAGAAGATGCATCGGGAGATTCACGGTTCGATTCTGATCATTTCCCATCAGGAGAGGATCCTGAATATTGCAGATGAGATTCTGGTCATCGGTGATGGCGAGGTAACAGATCATGGAGTCAAAGAAGAGATCCTGCCGAAGCTTCTGGGAAGCTCCAGTGCAGTAAATGTATGTGATGGGAGGAGATAGGCATGGACAGCATACAGAAAGAACTTTTGGAAGCTGTAGCCGGGCTTCATGAAATCCCGGCAGGAGCATACAATATCCGTGCAAACGGTGAGAGTGCAGCCAGAAATACGACAGCCAACATTGACATTGTTTCGAAAACGGATGTTTCCGGCATCGATATTAAGATCAAGGCCGGAACGAAGAAAGAGAGCGTGCACATTCCGGTGCTTCTCAGCCAGAGCGGACTTGAGGAAATGGTTTATAATGATTTTTATATCGGAGATGACTGCGATGTCGTGATTGTTGCAGGCTGCGGAATCCATAACGGCGGAGATGCAGCCAGCCGTCATGATGGAATCCATCGTTTCTTTGTCGGAAAGAATGCACATGTGAAATATGTTGAGAAACACTATGGAAGCGGAGACGGCAAAGGAGAACGTATCATGAATCCGCAGACGGAAGTGGATCTCGATGAAAACAGTGAGATGGAAATGGAAATGGTCCAGATCAAAGGTGTAGATTCTACGGTTCGCACGACGAAGGCAAGTCTTAAAAAAGGCGCAAAACTGGTTGTCACAGAGAGACTGATGACGCATGGAAATCAGAGGGCGGAGAGTAAATTCGATGTAGATCTGAACGGAGTGGATTCCAGCGCGAATATCATTTCCCGTGCGGTTGCAAGAGATAATTCGGTTCAGATATTCAAATCCGTGATCAACGGCAACGCAAAATGCAGCGGTCATACAGAATGTGACGCTATTATCATGGACAATGCAAATATCAGTGCGATTCCAGAGATTACTGCAAATAATCCGGATGCAGCCTTGATCCATGAGGCAGCGATCGGTAAAATAGCAGGGGAACAGATCATCAAGCTGATGACTCTGGGGCTCACAGAAAAAGAGGCAGAAGAAGAAATCGTAAATGGATTTTTGAAATAAAAACTTTACAAAATCTTAAAAACTATTTTCTTGTATCTGTCGAAAAAAGGTGATATAATTCTTGAAAAGCAATGGAGCTGAATGGTTCTGTTGCTTTTTATACTTTTTTATGAATGGAGGCGCATAGGATGATTGAACAAAGTGTTTTTCTTCAGACTGAACAAGACGCAGTTGATTTTACGGCGAAAGTCTCCAAATATTTTGGTGATATAAGAATGGATCTTGGATCTTTTGCAATTGACGCGAAATCCGTGTTGTGCGTTTTGGGAATGGGACTTGGGAAAAAAGCTAAACTTCGTATTTATTCACCGCGTGCAGGTGAACTTGTAAAAGAAATTGCACCATATATCTGCGCAGATTGAATCTGCGCAGTATTTATTTCTTCTGGTGATTTTTGACATGCTTTCTGATAGCATCAAAACTGGGAGCGCTGATTACGTGTTCCATACGGCAGGCATCCTCGGCTGCAATCTTCTCATCCACCCCAAGGCTAACGAGCCAGCTTGTCAGTAGCGTGTGGCGCTCATAGATCGTTTCGGCCACTTCCCGTCCTGTATCTGATAAAGTGATATGTCCATTTGCATCAACGATAATATATCCATTCAGCCGAAGATTCTTCATGGCGACACTGACACTTGGCTTGGAAAAACCGAGTTCATTTGCAATGTCGATGGAGCGGACATAGCCCTGACGATTTCCAATGATCAGGATGGTTTCCAGGTAATTTTCAGCAGATTCTTGTATTTTCATAGTTATTTCTCCTATCAATAAATCATGGACGACTGTATTATATAAAAGAATATCACATTTACAAGGAAATTACAATTGAACTTTCCGACGTGGCCGAGTCATAACTGCAGGATAACAAAAAATCCCTTACATTACTGTAAGGGATTGAATAACGTGCGCTAGAGGATTCGAACCCCCGACCTTTTGGTCCGTAGCCAAACGCTCTATCCAGCTGAGCTAAGCGCACATCCTTGTAAAACATCACTGCTTCACAACAAAACATATTATATATCAGGAAATACAGATTGTCAAGCGAAAAAATAAAAAAATTAATCAAAAAATTTATTGCTATTTGTGCCGCTGTTACTGGATCCGGATTTGTTCCCATTCTGTGAGCAGGCGCTCAAATGACCATGCCGCATTTGCCGGGCTGGTGGAAGGCAGCCGGATGGCATCCATCTGTGTCTGAGGACGGCAGTATTTCCGGTAGAGTTTATCTGCAGTACCACCGTTTGTAAAGATTTTTTCGATAGGCGAAGTGTCGGTTATGCGACACAGATCAGCCGGAACGACATTTCTAATGCTGCTGTCAGAAGAACCGGTAATCTCACAGGAGGCGATCACATCCCAGATCGCAATTCGGTTGGAAAGCAGAAGAACTTTTTTCTCTTCTGTTGTCTGTGGAAGCGGGCATTCAAAAAGAGCAGAGAGTAATCGCCAGAAACGATTCTGGGGATGTCCGTAGAAAAAGTTGCTTTCACGGGATTTGACGGAAGGAAAACTCCCAAGAATCAGGATCCGGGAATTTGAATCATATATCGGATCAATTTCATGCCGGACGTAATGTTGTTCTGACATAGTTACATTCATTCTCCTTTCGGTATTGTCTGGTGATTGCCTGACGGCGTTTTATACGATCATAGCATAGCATAAATTTCGACAGAAATGCAAATTAATTCGATAAACTGTCAAAATTATAACGTTTTCACTGGACAAAATCGTCACAATGCACTAAAATAGGGATATTGACAGTAAATGTATACTAAACGGAGGTAGCTATTTATGAAAGGAAATGTAATCGTAGGACAGTCAGGGGGGCCTACTGCAGCAATCAACTCAAGTCTGGCGGGTGTTTACCGTACAGCAAAAGACCGTGGAGCGAATAAGGTTTATGGTATGCTTCATGGTATCCAGGGATTATTAGAGGAGAAATATATTGATCTTTCTGAACATATTACAAACGAACTTGATGCTGAACTTTTAAAGAGAACACCGGCTGCATATCTTGGGTCATGCCGTTACAAATTGCCGGAAATTCATGAGAATATGGCTTTATATGACAAGATTTTTGAAATCTTGTACAAGCTGGATATTGAAGCATTTATTTATATCGGTGGAAATGATTCCATGGATACGATCAAGAAACTGTCTGATTATGCGATTATCAAAGGACATCCGCAGAAATTCATCGGCTGCCCGAAGACCATTGACAATGATCTCGCTCTGACAGACCATACACCGGGATTCGGAAGTGCCGCAAAATACATCGGAACATCTGTAAAAGAGATCATTCGCGACAGTTTCTGCTTGGAATACAGCAAGGGACTTGTTACGATCGTTGAGATCATGGGACGTAACGCAGGATGGTTGACAGGAGCCGCTGCACTTGCACAGGGGGAAGACTGTCAGGGACCGGATATGATCTATCTTCCGGAATTAACATTCGATCTGGACGATTTTATGGCTCGTATCCACAAACTTCTGGAGACAAAGACATCTGTTGTAGTAGCTGTATCAGAAGGAATCAAACTTGCAGATGGACGCTATGTATGCGAATTAGGACAGAGTGCTGATTTCGTTGATGCATTTGGTCACAAACAGCTGACAGGAACCGCATCCTATCTGGCAAATTATGTAGCAGCAGAGGTCGGATGTAAGACTCGTGCAATTGAGCTCAGCACGCTGCAGCGTTCAGCATCTCACTGCAGTTCCCGTGTAGATATTCTGGAAGCTTATCAGGTAGGTGGTGCCGCAGTTAAGGCTGCTGACGAAGGCGACAGCGGAAAGATGGTTGTACTGGTACGTCATTCTGACGATCCGTATCAGTGTGGAACAGAGGTGAAAGATGTGCATAAGATTGCCAACGACGAACGTCTGGTACCGAGAGAATGGGTAAACGAAGAGGGAACCTACGTAACAGAAGATTTCGTTACTTATGTAAGACCTCTGATCCAGGGAGATGTTTCTCCGGTTATGGTTGATGGTATTCCGAGACACCTTTACAAACCGGGGCATTTAATGGGTTAGTGCACTGACACGTTGATTTTTTGAAATAATTATATGAAAGACGTATCCATTTGGGTACGTCTTTTTTCTCTGGGTCAGTAAGAAGAATTTTTGCTTGATTTGGGTGCGGGCAGCAGATTTCACAAAGCAGAAAAACGGCGTAGCTAAGGGAAGATAAATAGGTGAAAGGGATCTTTCTCGACAAAATAGGACAGAAATTTTGTGAAACATTACCTTCATTTTTCTGTTGCAAATTCCAAGGAAAGCGGTTAATATATGAATCACTCTAATTCAATTCTCTATTTCATGAGAACTTCTAAGTAACAGTATTTCAATTTTAATTTCAGATAAGAATCCAAAGCGAAAATAATAGAAAGCGGGAGGGATATCGTGGCAGAAAGATCGGAATATGCAGTGTTCCGGTTTCTGGAGCAAAATGGCTATTGCCATATGATCAGTGACTACGTGAAGGGGATTTCCATCATGCAATATGTGAAGGAAGAGTATCCTGTTTCGAGAGAATGCCTGTGGCACTGGATGGCAGAGATCGCACAGCGACTGGAGCAGTATTATAAATGGGAGAATGGAAAGGCATATGGCTTTGTGAATCCATATGCTGTGATTATCGGGGAAGACTCCGAAATCATGCTTCTGGATATTATGGATCCGGGAAATGAAGATCAGATTCGCAGAATGCAGAAGAAAAAAGTGCGGATGCTGTTCGTAAAAGAGGAGCATATATTGACGCAGAATGCGGAGCTGGAAGATGACTGTTACGGACTTGGAAAAACATATCAGTTTATGCTGGAGAAATGTCATCTGACAGAACTGTGTACCAGGCGTGAAAAACGTCTGATAAGAAAAATAATTGAAAAATGTCTTTCCGGGAAAAAGGACGGAATCCGTATGATGGCAGAAATACAGACCGATCTGCGGATGCTTGCTCCATTTGGAAATACAGGAAAGAGAGAGAATACGACGCAAAGAAAGAGAAATGGAAGAGGGATAAGGCGGAAAGCCTTCGTGTGTGCCGCACTTGTCATACTGGTGACCGCAGGAGTGATTTGGGAAAAGGAGCAGCAGAAAATGGTGAACTCGGAAGCTGCGTCCGGGGAAAAAGAGGACAGTCCATCAGAGAAGAATATTACGATGGATCAGGAGAAGGACACGGAAGAGGAGGGAAGAGCTTACCTTGAACTTGGCATTATATATTGTGTCGAGATGAATAATTTTGAACAAGGGAGAAAATGTCTCGAAAAAGCTTCGGAACAGCTGCCATTTGCCGGGATATATCTGACGATTTTTGAATATATACAAAAAGGCGGATCGGAGAATTTTGTGAAAAATGAATTGGCAGATACATTGGAAACGGGAAGAAAATTATTGAAAGAACAAGAAAACGGAGTGTGGATCAGAGGAAAAGAATACTGGTATAAAATTCCTTTTATGATGACATATGGGATGCTGGGGACACAGGAAGCCTGGGACGAAGCCATGCGGTTGGGAGAAGAAATGGAACAGGAAGTTCTGTGGAATGAAACAAATCGTGAGCAGGAAAAAACACTCAGAAAGTATCTGGCAAAAGCGTATGAAACGGAAGGAGAAAACGAAAAAGCAGCTGCAGAATATGAGAGGGTGAAAGAGTTGGAAGACAGCAGGGAAGGATTGGAAGAAATTTACCTGCGTTTGGAAAAACTCTATGAGGAAGAAGGAAATCTGGAACAATCCTGGGCGATATGCCGCGAGTCCATGGAACGTATTCCCGACTCTGAAAAATTATGGCTGGCATATCTGGAAAAGCATCTGAAAGATGCGGGAATCGAGCGTCAGGTATGTGCCCAACTTGTAAAAAAAGCGGTGGATACCCTGCCGAATCTGACGACAAATATAGAATTTCAAAAATTGCAGAAACAATACGAAATTACAATGAAAGGAGAAGAAGTATGGGTGGGAAAATAAAGGCAGGAATGGCTTTCCTAATCGTGGCTATGGCGTTCGTAAGCCAATATGTGTATGCAGGCATATTGGAAAATGAAAAAGAGGAGCTTCCGGGAGAAACTCCGGTGATAAAAGGCTATCAGGTTCAATATGATGAGCCGGACGGAAAGAATGGATATTATCACAAATTACCGAAAATACGGATTCTCCATCAGGATGAAGGGTTCGTGACAAAATACAAGTTCTATTATGCGGACGGGACAATCGAAGAAGGCGAATTGAATCTGGAAAACAAGGAAAAAGTCTGGAATATAGAATCGGGTGACGGCGTTTATAAACTGGAAACGGAACTGATCAGAGAAGAGAGAGGAGACGAAGCTGAGAAGGAAGAAGCTGATCCGGACAGAAAAGAAGAGGAAAAACCGGGGATGGGAGAAGCGGATGAATATTCATATGATCTGAAGACAGAAGAAACTTTCAAACAGGAATCTGAGTGCGATACAGAAAATGAAGAAGAAACCGATACGACTATGAATGGAGAAAGTCCGAATGAACCCCAGAATCCGGAAGAAGATTTGGAAAGCTGGAAGAAAGTATGGGAGTGGAAGGTAGATTCAATCCCTCCGAAGATTCGGATCATTAAGCCCGTGAAAACCGGGATATGGTATCTGACATCGGTTGCAGTGGAGATGCAGTGCGGCGATGATTTTAGCAAGGTGGCTGATTTTGAAGGAAGTGCAAACGGAAAGAAATATATTTCCGACGATAAAGAGCACCTGAATTTTCAAGTAAGAGAGGAGGCAAAACAGGGAAAAGGCATTGTTGTTACTGCCGAAGCGGAGGATTTTGCCGGAAATAAAAATGCAGTTTCTTTTGAAATACGGATTGACACTCACGCTCCGCTGCTTCGGATCGAAGGAGTGGAAAATTATGCAGTCTCTGATCGCCCAGTTACATTAAAATTTCAAGCATGTGAGGAAAATCTGATGCAAAAGCTCACAGCATATGTAGAAAGAGAAAATCCCGCAGGAGAGAAAGAAACCCTTCAGGTGGACAACTGGAATGAAAAAGAGGGAATGGAAGCAGAGCTGCTTTGTGAGAAGGAAGGAATTTACATAATTCAGATAGAAGCTGTTGATATGGCAGGGAATACCAATTCGATACGGAGGACATTTGCAGTTGACAGTACGCCGCCGGAACTTCCGGTTTTGTCTGATATTGATGGAAAATGTATGAAAGAATTTGCCTGGAGCTTTGACGAAAAGTCGCAAATACTGGATTTCACAACATATACCTGCAAAATGGAATTGGATGGAATGTTGTATCATTCGGGAGAACGGATTTGGCGGGAAGGAATCCACAGATTTGTAATCAAAGCGGTGGATGCAGCCGGGAATGAAGCAGAAGAATGTGCAGAATTTGAAATTGACCGGACTTCGCCCAGAATTATCATTAGAAATGCCGATACAAAGGAAGAAATTGAAAGCGGAAGCCAATTTGATCAAAGCATCAAAATAGAGATTTATCCGGAGAAATACAGGGATTGGATTCAGAACGTCATGATCAATGGAAAATCGCAGATGCTTACATCACATAAAAATGTACAGCTTGGACTCTGTGCAGAAAAAACATATGAAATTGTGATTGAAGCACAGGATATTGCCGGAAATTATATCCAAAGAACGGTCAATCTGGAGATTATGAAGCAGGAAAATTCGTTTAAGGATGTAGTATGGCCGATAAAGAAAGCATTGGAAAGAAAGAAATCGGATGAAGAGAAAATTGAAGATGGAATGCGGAAGAATGAATCAACAGGAATCTTTGCTGCTTGCTTCGTTATGATGGGCGGAATACTATTACTGCTGTTTTGGAAAAAAAGGAAGTGAATAAAGGCCTGAAAAAGGGAGGATGCCGGGTAACCGCTTACGCAGTTCCCGGCATGTATTATGAAAAAGTTTATCTCAATAGTATGATTACTTCTTATCGTCTTTATGCATTTCATTTATTTGATGGTTTTAGTATACAGAAGAGATGTGAAGAAAGAATGATTAACAAATGAAAGAATTTTGAAAGATAAATGAACAAATTGTGAACATGGATAAAATGCATTAAAAAGAGGTGTTTGTGCATAAAATTGTGAAAAATGACCATATTATGAAAAGATGTCAGCCAAATTTAGGAAATATTTCGGGATTGACCAGACGTGTACTTTAGGGTAGAATAATCACAAGTTCATAAAGAACGAAGCGAACAAAGGCGTTGCATTCATCGTGCAATGCCTTTGTTTTTATCCCGGGACTCTAAATTTTATCTGACGGAAATGTAAGGGCGCATTACAGTAACATGTAGTGCGCTTTTGTGTTTTCTAAATATACTGTCCGGAGCAGTCGTATTGCTGGCAAAGGGCAGGTAGAGGGCATAGGAGGGGAGAAATGAAAAAATTAGAAATTATCATCAGACCAGGTAAATTGGATGATTTACGAGAATTGCTGGAAGTATGCGAATATCATGGAATTATGATTACGAATATTATGGGATATGGTAATCAGAAGGGAGTCACAGATCAGCACATGTGGCGTGGAGTGATGCCCAAGTCGGGCAATATAATCCCGAAACTGAAGGTGGAATGTGTTGTTACTGCAGAGGAATCTGAACCGATTATTCGAAAGGTTTGTCGGGAAATACGAACAGGTGTGTATGGAGATGGAAAGATTTTCATTACAGATGTGGCAGATATTGTTCGTATCAGGACCGGCGAACGAGGAAAAGACGCTTTGTAAAATTTTGATATACTACTCATAAAGGAGGTATGCGGTTTTGCGTATGCCTCCTTTAAACGTGAAAAGCTATTGACAGCAATAGGGAAGAATGGTAAAATTAGACTAAAGTTCAAACAATGGTCTAAAGCGTTCAAGGGAGACAGAACTTATGACGTTAATTACGAATATACAAAAGTATTCCATACATGACGGAGATGGAATTCGAACCAGTGTTTTTTTTAAAGGTTGCCCGCTTAAATGTGCATGGTGCCACAATCCGGAAACACAGAATTTTAAGAAACAGATTCTGACGAATCGGGAGAAATGTACCGGATGCGGAGCCTGCGTGCAGGCCTGCCCGAATGGAGCGATTCGGATAGAGGACGGTAAAGCGGTTACTGATCACAATAAATGCGATGGTTGTGGAAAATGTACAGAGTATTGCCTGGCTAACATCCGGGAAGTCGCGGGAAAGGAATATGCGATAAAAGAGCTCGTAAAAGAGCTGAAGAAAGATGAAATGTTCTATGAAGAATCTGGAGGAGGAGTAACCCTGTCCGGCGGAGAAGTGATGTGCATGGATATGGACTATATTCTTCCGCTTGTAAAGGAATTGGATCGGCATGGAATCACGGTTACGATTGATACATGCGGCTATGCGCCTTATGAGAATTTTGAAAAGATTCTTCCATATATCAATACGTTTCTCTATGATATAAAAGTGATGGACGATGAAGTACATCAGAAATATATCGGAGTCAGCAATCAGCTGATTCTGGAGAATCTTGAAAAACTGAGCGCTGATCCGGCACGGAAAGCAAAAATCTATATTCGTATTCCTACAATCAAGGGGGTAAATGCAGATGATGCGAGTATGCAGGCGGTCATCGACTGGCTGAAAGCTCATCATATACAGGTGGCGCAGGTGAACCTCCTGCCTTACCATAATACTGGAAGCAGTAAGTACGGACGGCTGGAGACGGATTATCCGGGGGAAGCACTACAGACACCTGCCAAGGAAGAAATGGAACATTTTACAGAACTGTTTAAAAAAGCAGGATTTCAAAACACAAAAATAGGAGGGTAAAGCTATGGAAAAAAGAGGTATGAATGCAAGAGTTCAGGCACTTCGTGAATTGAGTGTGAGCACTCAGCCGCACATTGACCTGGAACGTGCAAAGAGTGAAACGGAGACTTATAAGAAATATGAAGGACAGCTGTCTATTCCGGAACTTCGTGGACAGGTTCTCTATGACTATTTCTCAACCAAGACTCTTTACATTGGAGAAGGAGAATTAATTGTTGGTGAGAAAGGTGACAGCCCGCAGGCGGCACCGACATTTCCGGAGCTTTGCTGCCATACTGTAGAAGATATGCATGTAATGAATGATCGTGAACTGATCAATTTTTCTGTAAAGGAAGAAGATTATGACTATCAGGAGAAAGTTGTTATTCCGTATTGGGATAACCGTTCTACCCGTTCCAAGATCATTGCAAATATGACACCGGAGTGGAAGGATTGTTACGAAGCAGGTATCTTTACAGAATTCATGGAGCAGAGAGGACCGGGACATACGGTAGGATCTGTGAAGATCTATGAAAAAGGATTCCTTGATTATAAAGAAGATATTCAGAAGTCTATCGAGGCACTGGATTTCCAGAATGATCCGGAAGCATTTGATAAGAGAAACCAGCTTCGCGGTATGTCTAAAGCATGTGATGCCATTATGAAACTTGGTGAACGTTATGCGGCATATGCAAGAGAACTGGCAGAAAAAGAGACGGATGAACAGAGAAAAGCAGAATTGCTTCAGATTGCAGCAAACTGTGATGTTGTTCCGGCACACAAACCGGAGACATTCTGGCAGGCAATTCAGATGTACTGGTTCGTTCATCTGGGAGTTACTACAGAGTTAAATCCATGGGATGCTTATTCGCCGGGACGTCTTGATCAGCACCTGAATCCATTCTATGTAAAGGATACAGAGGCAGGAATTCTGGATGAAAAGAAAGCACTGGAACTTCTGGAATGTCTGTGGGTGAAATTTAATAATCAGCCGGCACCGCCGAAAGTTGGAATTACTTTGAAAGAGAGCTCCACCTATACTGATTTCGCAAATATTAATACAGGTGGAATTACGCCGGACGGAGAGAACGGCGTAAATGATGTAAGTTATTTGATTCTGGACTGCATGGATGAAATGAAACTGCTTCAGCCAAGCTCCAATGTTCAGATCAGCCGCAAGACGCCACAGAAATTCCTTAAGAGAGCATGTGAGATTTCTCGTAAAGGATGGGGACAGCCGGCATTCTATAATACGGAAGCAATTATTCAGGAGCTCCTGAATGCAGGAAAGTCGCTGGAGGATGCAAGACGCGGTGGTACCAGCGGGTGTGTTGAGACCGGAGCGTTTGGAAATGAAGCATATATCCTGACCGGATATTTCAATATTCCGAAAGTATTTGAACTGACACTGAACAACGGATTTGATAAGATGAGCGGCAAACAGCTTGGATTAAAGCTGGGATATGCAACGGATTTTAAGACATATGATGAGCTGTTTGATGCATTTAAGAAGCAGATGAAGTATCTCATCGACATCAAGATCGAAGGAAGTAATGTAATCGAAAAGATTTTCGCAGAATATATGCCGGCACCGTTCCTTTCTATTATTACAAATGACTGTATTTCCAAAGGAAAGGACTACAATGCAGGCGGAGCAAGATACAATACCAAGTATCTTCAGGGCGTTGGTATCGGAACTATCACAGACTGTCTGGCAGCTGTAAAATATAATGTATACGATAAGAAGACATTTACCATGGAAGAATTGATGCAGGCTCTGGATGACAACTTTGAAGGACATGAGAGAATTCTGAATCTGGTGAAGAATCATACACCGAAGTACGGAAATGATGATGATTATGCAGATGATATCATGAAGAGCGTATTCGGATATTATCAGGGAGAAGTAACCGGAAGAAAGAATATGCTGGGCGGAACATATCGCGTGAACATGCTTCCGACTACCTGCCATGTTTACTTCGGAGATGTTATGATGGCCAGTGCGAACGGACGTCTTGCTCATGTTCCGGTTTCAGAAGGAATCTCTCCGGAAAAGGGTGCAGATACAAATGGACCGACTGCAGTTATCAAATCATGTGCAAAGATGGATCATTTGATGACCGGAGGAACGCTTCTTAATCAGAAGTTTACTCCAAGTGTAGTAGCCGGAGAAGAAGGACTTGATCAGATGGCAAACCTGATCCGCTCATACTTTAATATGGATGGACATCATATCCAGTTCAATGTTATCGACCGTGAGACTCTGATCGCAGCACAGAAGAATCCAGAGGAATACAAAGACCTGATCGTTCGTGTTGCCGGATACAGTGATCATTTCAGAAACCTGAGTAAAGCGCTCCAAGATGAAATTATCAATCGTACAGAGCAGAGCTTTAATTAATCTTAATTAAAAATGCATAAGGCAGGGACGTAACATTGTATTGTGTTACGTCCCTTTCATGAACAGTTACGAACATTTTATAATACAACTTCAGGAGGCAATGGAAAAATGAAGAGAGAGTTTTTCGAAGAAAACAGAAAAGAATTGTATAAGAGTCTGGAACCGCAGTCGCTTGTCATTATGTTTGCGGGACATGCACCACGCAAAACAAATGATGAAGACTACCCGTTTTTTACAAATCGTAATTTCCTGTACTTAACAGGTGTTGAACAGGCTGATACCGTTCTTATGGCAGTGACAGGCAAAGAAGGGGAATATGAAGAAAAACTGTATATTCTGCCACCGGATGCCATGAAAGAAAGATGGACAGGACGAAGAATCAAAGAGGCGGAAGCGGAGGAGTTATCTGGAGTTCATGCGTTTGGTTATGTGGGAACTTTTAAAGAAGATATGGAAAAAAATATCCGTTCAGGCAATGTGAAACGTGTATGCCTTGACTTTGATGAAGCCTTCCAGAATGATGGGGGTAATGAAGCATTTGCACTTGCAAGAGAACTGAAGGAAACTGCACCGTATATTGCGCTTGAAAATATTCATCCACAGTTGAAACGTCAGCGTACGATTAAAAAGCCATGTGAAATTGAAGCGATGAGAAAGGCCGAGATCATTACCGGTGCCGGAATCGAAGCCATGATGCGTGCGTCCAAACCGGGTATGTATGAATATCAGTATAAAGCAGAGTTTGATTATGCGCTGGCACAGAGAGGGGTCCTTGCACCGGGATTTCCGTCTATTATCTCAGCGGGAAATAATAACTTCTGTATCCATTATTATGACTATCGCGGACAGTCAAAGGATGGAGATATGATTCTGAATGACGTGGGCGCTGTCTGGGATTATGAAATCAATGATGTTTCCAGAGGATGGCCGTGTAACGGAAAATTCTCTGAGCGTCAGAAATTGCTGTATCAGTGTGCATATAATACATCTGAATATATGTTCCGTACACTGAAACCGGGAATTCCGATGAAGGAAGTAGACAATATGGTTCGTAAATACAACTTTGAACAGTTGAAACAGGCCGGAGTGTGCAGCAATTATGAAGACATCGGTACTTATATGTGGCATGGTGGAGCGCATCATGTCGGATTCGATGTACATGATGTGGTAGATGCGAAAGAAAGATTGACCGCACCGAACATGGTATTCTGTGTGGATGTCGGAATATATCACGAAGAGTGGGGAATCGGCTTCCGTCTGGAGGATAACTGCCTGATTACAGAAAATGGATGTGAGAATCTTTCTCATGCAATCCCGAGAACAATCGAGCAGATTGAAGGGATCATGGGACATTAGTTTGCAAATTGTGATGGAAAAGAAGCATAGAAAAAAGGACAGTTCCAATCGGACTGTCCTTTTTGTCAAGCTTATGTAAGTCTTTTTTCGAAATTACCGTCTATATCGCATCCTTCGGTGAAAATCATAAATGCGTTCGGATCAATAGATTTTACAATGCGTTTCAACTCGTTGACTTCGTATTTTGAAACGACAACCATCAGGATAGAGGAATCTGCATGTGTGTATGCGCCCTCTCCATCCCAGTTCGTAACACCACGCCGCGTCTGCTCCATGATTGCTTCAGCAATACCCGCTTTCTTAGTGAAAATCATAACGCTGACATTGATATTCTGAATATGTATGTGGTCACATGCTGTTGCGTACATAACGCCATAGATCAATGAGTAGATTACGATTTCGATGTTGAACATGAAAAAGCAGATACTGTACACAAAAATGTTAATCAACAGTCCTACTTTTCCTACACTAAAGCCTGGAAAGCGCTGGGTCATATAGATCCCCAGAATGTCCTGCCCACCGCCTGAACTCTCTCCGCGAAGAATGAGTCCGGAACCTGCACCTGCAATAATGCCACCGATGATACATGCGGTCAGATAGTCCTCGATGAGCGGTGCGGATGGAATCGGAATCAAGGTAAGTGCCGCAGTCTGAACTACGATTACGATCATGGACCGCACAAAAAAGCCTTTCCCCATTTTTGACCATGCCAGATAGATGAGTGGCAGGTTGAGCAGAAAGTAAATAATACCGGCAATATCTGTTTGCCCGAATGAAATACCGGTGATTGCGATGAGCAGGGTACGGATTAACTGTGCAATACCCATGAAACCGCCGTTATATAATGAAAGCGGAATGATCATCACATTCAACCCAAAGGCAAACATGACAGCACCGAAAACAGCAGTGCCAAGAGATGTAATCGCATGGCGCTGCTCTTTTGAAATTGGTAAATTGAATGACATACTGTTTCCCCCTTGTTTGGAAATATATTCATCTAACATTTAGAGTATAGAGAAAAGTAAGGAGAAAATCAATGATCTTTTTTAAAAATGAAAAATAATTCGTACTAGCTTGTGGAAAGAAGATTTTCGAGTGCATTATCCTTCCCCAGTGTAAAGTGATCATCATGGAGAATGCTGAAAGCGTGTTCATAATCATTCTCGCGCATATATGTGATCATTTTTTTTAGATTTGTATTTGTAGCGTCAATCTGCATACCGTTTCGGACTGAATAGAGTCCGATACGAACCAATTCTGCAAGATTCGATTCGTAAAAACGGGTAATACGTTCGTTTTCAAAAATGCTGATGATTTCCAGGTGCATTTGGGTATCTGCAAGTTCCCATTCAAAAGGGTCGGCGGCCACAGCACACATGCGAACAACACGGGCCTCTATTTTATAGGAGAATTCTTCTGCACGACCGCTGTCAAAAATCAGCTTGAAAGCAGCACCTTCGAACAGTTCACGAATCTGATAGATTTCTGTGACGGCTTGGTAACTGATCTCTTTTACACGCATGGATTTGTAGTAATCCGTCACAATCAGTCCTTCTGACTGCAACATTTTGAGTGCAGTCCGAATCGGATTACGGCTCATGCCCAGTTCCTGAGTCAACATTGATTCCGTGAGTGTCATTCCGGGGGCATAAGTGAGATTCAGTATGTTGTTCTTGATTTTTTCATAAGCCTGATCGGCAAGTGATTTTCTTGGAGCAACCATGATTTTCCCTTTCTGTTTTTAAAAAAAGTATTGTATATATTGTATAAAAAAGAGAAGGGAAATTCAAGGTTTTGTAGAAAATTGTCTTATGGATATTTTTGTGACGCAGCAGTATTGACTTTTGCGATAAGAAATGGTAAATTGTATGCAAATGAGGAAATTGTATACAAATTGAATGATTGTATACAATGAAACAACGCAAAAAACAGCCAACAGAATTAAAGAAGCACAAGCGGTCAAAAGCCGTATGCAGGATATTTCAGGAGGAGAAGAGTATGAAATTAGGATTTATTGGGTGTGGAAACATGGCAGGAGCTATGATGAAAGGAATCATTGAGAATCATATTTTTAAACCAGATGAAATAATTGGTTCCGATTTATTTGCTCCGGGAAGAGAACGTTTGAAAGAGCAGTATGGAATTCATGTGACAGACGATAATAAGGAAGTTGTGGAGAAATCTGAGGTTGTGATCTTATCCATTAAACCACAGTTTTATGAAAGCGTGATTGGAGAAATAAAATCTCTGGTAAGGCCGGAACAGCTGATCGTTACGATTGCTCCGGGAAAGACACTTGAATGGTTGGGAGAGCAGTTTGGTGATACTGTAAAAATTATCCGTACAATGCCAAATACTCCGGCGATGGTAGGGGAAGGTATGACTGGAGTGACTCCGAATAAAAATGTGACGAAGGAAGAACTGGATTATGTATGTCGGATTCTTCAGGGATTTGGAAAGACAGAAGTGATTACAGAAAACCTTATGGATGTGGTTGTCGCTGTAAGCGGAAGCTCACCGGCATATATCTTTATATTTATTGAAGCAATGGCCGATGCAGCGGTGAAAGAAGGAATGCCGAGAAATCAGGCGTATAAATTTGCTGCACAGGCAGTGCTGGGAAGTGCAAAAATGATTCTTCAGACAGGCGAGCATCCGGGTGTACTTAAAGATATGGTATGCTCACCAGGAGGAACAACGATTGAAGCGGTTCGTGTTCTTGAAGAGAGAGGGCTTAGAAGTGCTGTTTTTGAGGCGATGGAAGCTTGTGCAGAGGTTGCAAAAAACTTATAATTATGATACAATAATGAAAGAGGCCGGGTGTACTTGTGCATCCGGTCATTTCTATATATGTTCTGAAATGTTGGAGTTCCAGAACGTCTGCCGGCTGGATGCAGGCAGTTTGAGGAGGTTAGGTAAGTGGCATCAAAGCAAAATGTTAAGCGTCGAATCGTAGATGCAGCGTGGGAATTGTTTTATGAAAAAGGATATGACGATACAACTGTGGATGATATCATTCGATTATCTGATACTTCTAAAGGATCGTTTTATTATTATTTTTCTGGAAAAGATGCGTTGCTGGACACGCTTTCGACAATTCTGGATGAGTATTATGCAAATCTGGAGGAAGAGCTTGATGAAAATATGAACAGCTTTGATAAGCTGATGTTTTTGAATTATAAGTCGCATTTGTTTATGGAGACGAAGATTGATGTGACGCTTCTGGCATCTTTGTATTCCACACAGCTGATCGCAAAAGGAGAACGTAATCTTCTGGATCAGAACCGGACATATTATCGCCTGATCAGCAGAATTGTGGAAGAAGGGCATGTGAGAAACCAGATCAGCAGGGAAAAGTCGATCCAGGAAATCACAAAGTATTATTCGCTTTGTGAACGCGCGCTTGTTTCAGACTGGTGCCTGAACAGAGGAAGCTATTCGCTTGCGGAATACAGTAAGGAATATATGCCGATTTTGATGGAGCATTTCCGGGTTAAACAATAGGCGGAAAGGAACGAGGGCATGGAAAAGAGTGACAATAAAGGACTTTTGTCAGTGCATCTGGCCGTATTTTTGTTCGGAGTGGTCGGGCTTTTTGCCAAGCTGGTGGATCTCCCTGCGGTTATTATTGTTTTGGGAAGAGTGCTTTTCTCGTCGGTGTTTTTATGGGGCTTTTTGTTGGTACGAAGACAGAGAATCCGATTAAAGAGGCGAGCGGATTATCTGTGGATGATCGCAGCCGGTGTGATTCTTGCGGTACACTGGAGCAGTTTCATGCAGGCGATTCAGAGTTCCACGGTGGCAGTTGGAACTTTGGCATTTTCTACATTTCCCCTTTTCGTTACAATTATGGAACCATATGTATTTCATGAGAAACTCAAAGCATCGGATGTTGTCTGTGCAGTTGTCATGCTGGCAGGTGTATTTCTGATCGTTCCGGAATTTACGCTTCAGAATACGATGACAAGGGGTGTTCTGTGGGGACTTTTAAGTGCAGTGACTTATGCAGTGCTGTCGTTGATGAATCGGAAGTTTTTGGGGAGTTACCCGGCAACGGTCGTATCGTTCTATGAACAGGCAACGGCAGCGGTCGTGTTGTTCCCGATGTTGTTGATTTTGAGACCGCAAGTCACATTGAAAGATGTGGGTGTGCTGATGCTTCTCGGCGTTGTGTTTACTGCCGTTGCTCATTCCCTTTTTATAAATGGACTTCGCACGGTACGCGTGCAGACGGCCGGCATTATTTCCGGACTGGAATCAGTTTACGGAATCGTAAGTGCTTTGATTTTTCTCGGAGAGATCCCCGGAATCAGGGAGATCGCAGGTGGTGCTCTGATCCTTGCAGTTGTTTTTTATTCTACACAAAAAGTGGCTGAATGAGCGGAAATATAAGAGAATTGGAAGAAAACTATTTACGAACCGGGAGAGTTTCGTTAAAATAGGGTACAGTAATAAGAAAAAAAGGAGATTGATATTATGGCAAATCCAATCGTAACATTTGAGATGGAAAATGGTGATGTAATGAAGGTGGAATTGTATCCGGAAGTTGCACCGAATACAGTTAATAACTTTATTTCACTGGTAAATAAAGGATTCTATGATGGGCTGATCTTCCATCGTGTCATCAATGGATTTATGATTCAGGGCGGATGCCCGAATGGAACCGGTATGGGCGGACCGGGGTATTCTATTGCAGGAGAGTTCGCTCAGAATGGCTTCGACAATCAACTGAAACACGAATCGGGTGTGATTTCCATGGCTCGGGCAATGAATCCGGATTCAGCGGGATCACAGTTCTTTATTATGCATAAGAATTCTCCACATCTGGACGGTGCTTATGCAGCATTTGGTAAGATTATCGAAGGCATGGATGTGGTAAATAAGATTGCTGAGACGGACACTGATTTCAGAGATAAACCGATTACAGATCAGAAGATGAAAAAGGTGACGGTTGAAACATTTGGTACAGAATATCCGGAACCGGAGAAGTGCTAATAAGAAAAACGGGAAAGGCAGCGTTTGATATAGGCGCTGCCTTGATAAATATGAGGAAATGGCATGAAGATGATTAAGACAGATAAGCTGGTATTTGAATATGCAAAACGTGACGAGGAAGGCAATATCATCGGAATGAGCCGTGCTGTGGATGAGGTGGATCTGGATATTGAGCCTGGGCAGTTTATAGCAATTCTTGGGCATAACGGTTCGGGAAAATCTACGCTGGCAAAGCATATGAATGCGATTCTGGTACCCACAGAAGGAACGATGTGGGTGGACGGAAAAGATACAAAAGAAGAAGAGTATTTATGGGATATCCGGCAGAGCGCGGGGATGGTTTTTCAGAATCCGGATAATCAGATCATCGGTACAGTGGTGGAAGAAGATGTCGGATTTGGCCCGGAGAATCTCGGAGTGCCGACGGAACAGATCTGGAAGAGAGTGGAGGAAAGCCTGAAGGCGGTCGGGATGATCGAGTATCGGCATCACTCTCCCAATAAGCTGTCAGGAGGGCAGAAACAGAGGGTGGCAATCGCAGGAGTTATGGCTATGCGCCCGAAGTGTATTGTACTGGATGAACCGACTGCAATGCTCGATCCCAACGGACGCAAGGAAGTATTGGAAAGTGTACAGGAATTGAGAAAGAGAGAACATATTACGGTCATTCTGATTACGCATTATATGGAAGAAGTTGTGGACGCGGATCAGGTGATCGTGATGGATCATGGACATGTTGTGATGCAGGGAACTCCGAGAGAGATCTTTTCACAGGTTGATTTGCTGAAAGAGTACAGACTGGACGTGCCGCAGGTTACGATCCTTGCGGATGAGCTTCGCAAGAGAGGGCTTGATATTCCTGCAGGTATTTTGAAAAAAGAAGAATTGGTGGAAATATTATGTCGATAAAATTAGAACATGTGAATTATATTTACAGCGCAGATACTGCTTATGAAAAACAGGCTTTAAAAGATATCTGTCTGGAGATCCCGCATGGACAGTTTGTCGGAATTATCGGGCATACCGGTTCGGGAAAATCTACTCTGATCCAGCATCTCAATGGCCTGATCAGAGCGACGAGCGGAACGGTTTATTATAACGGAGAAAACATTTACGCAGACGGTTATAATATGAAAGAACTGCGCAGCCAGGTGGGATTGGTGTTCCAATATCCGGAACATCAGCTTTTTGAAGTGGATGTGCTCAAAGATGTATGTTTCGGACCGAAAAATCAGGGATTCTCGGAGAAAGAGTGTGAAGAACGTGCCCGGGAAGCTTTGAAGTTGGTAGGACTCAAGGAGAAATACTATGAGCAGTCTCCGTTTGAACTTTCCGGTGGACAGAAGAGAAGAGTGGCAATAGCCGGAGTGCTTGCCATGTGTCCGAAAGTGTTGGTTCTGGATGAACCGACAGCAGGACTTGACCCGAAAGGCAGAGATGAGATCCTGGATCAGATCGCATATCTGCATAAGACGAGTGATATGACGGTGATCCTGGTTTCTCATAGTATGGAGGATATCGCAAAATATGTGGATCGTATCATTGTGATGAACCATGGGGAAGTTATGTTTGATGATGTGCCGAAGCGCGTGTTCTCACATTATAAGGAACTGGAATCCGTTGGACTGGCGGCTCCACAGGTGACTTACATCATGCACGAACTGAAGGAGAACGGATTGGATGTGTCCGTCCATGCGACAACGATTGAAGAAGCGGCGGATGAGATCATGGCTGCTGTGACTAAGAAGGAGAAGACGGAATGATTCGAGATATTACAATAGGACAATATTATCCGGCGAACAGCAGGATTCACCGCCTGGATCCGAGGGTGAAAATTGTGTGTACACTTTTGTACCTTATTTCGCTTTTTATGTTTAAAAGTATTATCGGTTATCTTCTGGCGACCTTGTTTCTTGTATGTGTGGTCAGATTGTCGACTGTTCCGGTGAAGTATATCCTGAAAGGACTAAAACCGATCATAATGCTTCTTATGATTACAGTTTTGTTTAATCTCTTTTTGACGCCGGGAGGAAGGCTGCTTTTTCATTTCGGACCGCTCAAGATTACAGAACAGGGTTTAAATACAGCTGTATATATGGCAATCCGGCTGATCTATCTGATTATGGGATCTTCGCTTATGACGCTTACTACGACGCCGAATGCCCTTACAGATGGTCTGGAAAGTCTTCTTAAGCCGCTGGGACATCTGAATGTTCCGGTGCATGAGATTGCGATGATGATGTCGATCGCTCTTCGTTTCATACCAATTCTGTTGGAAGAAACGGACAAGATCATGAAAGCGCAGATTGCGCGCGGCGCTGATCTGGAGAGCGGAAATATCATTCAGAAAGCTAAGGCTCTGGTACCGATTCTTGTACCGCTGTTTGTATCTGCATTCCGGAGAGCGAATGATCTTGCAATGGCGATGGAGGCGAGATGTTATCATGGCGGTGAAGGAAGAACAAAAATGAAGCCACTGATCTATAAAGGCAGGGATTATGCAGCTTATGCGGTGACGATTGCTTATGTTGCAATCTCCTTTGTGGCAGGAAGATATATTCCGTTTAAAATCTGGATCTTCTAATAATGTAATCAGAAACGGAGCAGATAATGAGAAGAATTAAATTGACAGTTGCATATGATGGCACGAATTATTGTGGATGGCAGGTGCAGCCGAATGGAATTACGATAGAGGAAGTGCTGAATAAAGCAATTTGCACACTTACCGGTGAAGAGATTGCAGTAATCGGTGCCAGCCGGACTGATTCAGGGGTTCATGCAATGGGGAATATTGCTGTGTTTGACACCGGGAGCAGAATACCGGCAGAACGCTTCTCCTATGCGCTGAATCAGAGACTTCCGGAAGATATTGTGGTGACGAAGTCAGAGGAGGTTTCACTGGACTGGCATCCCAGATATCAAAACAGTCTGAAAACTTATGAATACCATATTCTGAATATGAAGACTCCTGTTCCGACGAAGCGGCTTTATAACTGCTTCGTCAGTTTTGACCTCGATGTGAACCGCATGAGACAGGGAGCCCAGTATCTGTTGGGGGAACATGATTTCGCTGCATTCTGCTGCATCCGGACCAACGCAAAGACAACAGTGCGGACGGTCACAGATCTTCAAATTCAGCAGAATCCGCTGAAACCGGAAGAAATTACAATCCGGATTACAGGAAATGGATTTCTGTACAATATGGTGCGGATCATCGCAGGAGTGCTGATTCGCGTCGGGAGAGGGTTTTATGAACCGGAGAAGGTTTTGGAGCTTCTTGAAGGTAGGGAACGAAAAAAGGAGGCAGTCACTGCACCTCCTCAGGGATTGTGTCTAATGGAGATAGTATATGAAAACGATGGATTTTGTGTTTCGAATAGCAGGAGCTGAGGATGTGCCTGCCATAGATAAGATGATCAGGCAGGCGAAGTCAGGTATCACGGATCCGGACTGGTTTGAAGCGGAAGATATGGAATTTGTACGCAGGCATATTTCGGAAGAAGGGTTTATCATTCTGGCGCAGCCTGAGATCGACCGGACAAATACGGCAGCATTGCTTATTGTACGTTTCCCGAAACGTGAAGAAGATAATCTGGGAGAATATCTGGAACTTTCAGAGGAAGAAATGCAGAAGGTCGCACATTTGGAGATCGCGGTAGTCTCTCCGGAGTTTCGAGGAAATTCCCTGCAATATAAACTTCTGGTGGAGGCACAGCGGATATTGAAAAATGGATGGAACGAGCTTGAAATCCGATACTTGATGGCAACTGTTCATCCGGAAAATGTGTACAGTCTTCGAAATGTAGAACGGTTTGGAATGAAAATCGCTGCTGATGTCAAGAAATATGGCGGAAAACGGCGATTTGTTATGTGGAAGAATTTGGATGATGAATATGAGGAAGGAAAATGAAATTACTGAAGCTGGTTGTAGTAGATGATGAACCAATCCTGCTGCAGGGGCTGCTTAAAACTTATGACTGGGGAAGCATGGGGTTTGAAGTGGTGGGAACTGCACAGAGTGGGGAACAGGCGATTCAGGTGATCAAGGAGAAGAAACCGCATGTGGTTCTGACGGATATCCGTATGAAACAGATTTCTGGTCTGATGGTCATGGAGGAGATTCAGAAAGAGGACATGGATTGCCTTTTTATCGTGCTGAGTGCGTACAGGGATTTCGAATATGCACGCCAGGCATGTGAGCTCGGGGCTTTTGCCTATCTTTTGAAACCGATTGAGGACGATAAATTGCAGGAAACCATGGAGAATGCATACAAAAACTGCATGGCACAGATTGAAAATGTACAGCGTATTGAGAGTTGGGAGAAGATGGTGAAAAAAGATTCTGACAGTTTCCTGCAAGTCATTGTACAGAAATACCTTCAAAAGAAAATTACATATGAAAAGATGGAACAGGTCTTTGCAACGGTCGATGATGTGATCCGGGATGGGGATCGTTTTATTACATTGTGTGTAGATATAGATCTTACATATAAGATTACGAATTCGCTTGATTATGAAGCAACAAAGTTGTCGCTGATTCGGTATCTGGAACAGGTGATGAATGGAAAATATTTCTTCTGGCATTTTGAAAGCGAGGAAGGATATTTTGTTTTTCTGGTGAAAACAAGTAAGAATGATACCGTCAAAGAATTGAAACTTCTGATGGAACATATTAAAGAAGAACAGAATTGTCCGGTCGTGGCATCAATTTCAAAACCTTATAAAGGCATGAAAGGGATTGGACGGAGCTATGAAGAGGCTGAAAAATTATTCGGTCTTGCGAGTGCGTCCGGTGCAAGCGCATTTACTATGCCTGAGGAGATTGAGGAAAGTGAGGAACGTACGGATTTTGAGGATGCCGAACTTCTGATTGTCAATGCTATTCGGAAAAATGATGAAAAAGAGCTGAAAAAGGCTTTTGTGCATTTTATCTACAATTTGCCCGAAGCGGAAGAAATGCAATGCCAGCTCCTGCACAAATTGATGCTGAGAGTGGAATTTTTGCTTAAGGATTCCTATGGAATGGTGGACAGTCTACGAGAGCAGTTTCGCAATTATTATTCGAATATCCAGAATCTCAGTGCGGCAAAATCGGTAGATGTATGTTATCGGATTCTCGGCAGTGTCATTGAAGAAAGAAAGAAGCATGCAGGTAAAGATGAGACCCGGTACTTCAAAGAGTATATGTCTGTTGCAGTCGGATATATTGAAGAACACTTGAATGATGAGAATTTATCCATCGTTTCCGTAGCAACTCATATTTATTTGAATCCGGTTTATTTTGGCAGAGTTTTCAAAAATACATTTCATATGACATTTAAGAAATATTTGCTCCAGCAGAGGATTGAGCGGGCAAAGAAACTGCTGTCTGAGGGGGATGAGAGCATAGGAAGTATCTGCGAGCAGGTGGGAATAAGCAATCCTTCCTATTTCTCTCATTTGTTCAAAGAATCCACGGGAATGCTTCCCAGTGAATATAAACGGAATTGTGAGAAAGGGTAACGGCCAGAGATGAAGATCGGGAAAATGAAGTCCGGAATTCAAAAAAAATATTTAAAATACACCATAGCACTTTTGATTCTGGCACTCTTAATGTCAAGCATAGGTGTGTGGATGTTCACTTATCGTCGTCTTAGCTCGGCAATTGTGGATAAATACACTTCTCTCGATGAGAAAATGGGGATTGCACTGGATTCTCTGTTTCAGAAAAGTGATGAAGTCCTGGCAGAGTGTATCCTCAATACAGACGTGCAGGACAGCCTCAGAACGGGAAATCTGGAAGAGGTTGAGAAGACGACGATCAGTAAATACTTTGCTTACATTGACATGGAACATGTATCGGAATACTGTTATGTTGATAATAAACAGAATGTATATACGCGTTCATATTCCAAGATTGATTACGAGGATTTTAAAAAGAGTAAAATGTCTGCTCGGCTCGGGGATTCGTACGCAAAGACGAAATGGTTTCTTGCCCCGGATACGTTATTCGGAGAAGGAAAGCAGGCGGTATTTATCGGGCGGTATGTGCACAGTATGGAATATGCACATGAACCCGGAATGCTGTTCCTGAAAATGGAAGAAGAATTTCTGGATGACATTCTGGGCAGCAATCCGGCTTCCATATCAGATGCTGCGGTTGGAATCATGGATGGGAATGGACAGTTTTGGAAAATGTGGCATCCGGACGGATACGATCTGCCGGATGCAGATCAGAAGATCATGAAAGAAATAGCGAGAACAGACGGAGAAGGTATGATCGCCAACGGAGAGAAAATTCACAGTGGCCTTCTGTCGGCTTACCGGCAGAAGGAGACAGGACTTATCGTTTACACGATCGTACCAAATAGTGTGATTTCTAAGGATTTGGGAAAAATTCTGATCATTTTGTCCGGGATCTATCTTCTCGTCATTGCCGTTGCGTTGAATTTAAGTATCTATTTTTCCAAACGATTTACGAGACCGATCCAGACAATCAGTGAAGCGATGACGGGATTTGACGGAAATGATTTTAGCAGGAAAGTTGAACTGAACACGAATACAGAACTGGATCAGATCGGACAATCCTATAATCAGATGCTTGTAAATATTGAAAATCTTTTGGATGAGATCAAATTACAGGAACGTGAACTGAGGACTAGTGAAATGAATATGCTGATCAGTCAGATCAATCCCCATTTTATGTATAACACTCTGGATACGATCTACATGCTGGCAAGAATCAATGGTGAGGAAACGACAATGAAAATGATACAGGCATTGTCAAAATATCTCCGTTTGTCACTCAGCAAGGGTAATGATATCGTTACAGTGGAAGATGAACTGGAAAATGTAAAGAGTTATATGGAGATCCAGCAGATCCGAAATGAAAATCTGTTCCGATATGAGATTGAATGTCAGGTGGATGCAAAGAGGACCTGGATTTTGAAATTGATTTTGCAGCCGCTTGTAGAAAACGCAATTAAGTATGGCTTTTGTGAAATCTACGAAGGGGGATTTATTCGGATTACGGTAAAAGAAGATGCGGGGCAGCTGAGTCTGGAAGTCTACAACAGCGGAAAGCCGATTGACGGTAAAATGGCAGATAAGATCAATGCGCTTAACGGGGCGCCGCTTAAGGATCTCCGGGAGTGTTTCCCGGACAAAAAACATGGATACGGCGTGACTAATGTTATTACGAGGCTGCGTCTGAAATATGGAGAGGATGTACATTTTGAATATCAAGCAGAAAATGACGGAACCAGATGTATTATCCGGATTCCGGATGATGGGAAAGAAAATAGAGAATTATAGAAGACTGTTATCAGTATTGCTCTGTGTTGTGATGCTGGCAGGGGTTGCCTGTGGATGCCAAAAGAGCGAACAGACACAGACCAAGGAAGAAGAACGGGGAGAAATCCACATTCCTGTAATCTTTACTGTAAATCCTACGAATGGTAAAAAGAGTAACCAACAGCTTACAGAAGCTTTCAATGAGGAATATGACGGAATCTATCAGGTTGATGTAGAGTGGGTGTTGGAGACAGAAGAGGAATACCGGCAGAATCTGAAACGGCAGAATGTGACGGATTCGCTTCCTGCGGTAATCACAGATCTGCGGATGCTGCCGTCATTTTATCAGATGATGATCGAAGATGGCCGTCTGGAAGATCTTGCACCGTATCTGGAAGCGGATGAAGAATGGAGAAATATGGTTGAGCCTGCGGTAATGGAAGCGTGTATGGAAGAGGATGGTGCAGTGTACTTGGCACCGATCAGTACGGCGGCATTTTCCTGCTCCGGTATGTTCTGGAATAAAGAATTGTTTGAAAAGGCAGGGATAGAGCGATTCCCGGAGACCTGGGAAGAATTCTGGGAATGCTGCGACAGGCTGCAGAGTTGCGGTATTACACCACTTGCATTGCATACGGAAGGAACAGGATGGGCTCCCATGTTGATTGCAACAGCGGTAATTGCTGATACATCGGATGGTGCTGAATTTATGAAAGAGCTTTTCCCGGATACATATCAGAATGAAAGCGGTGTTATGCTGGCAGAAACGCTTAAGAAACTGTTTTCTTATACAACAGATGATGCAATGCATGCCGATTTCGATGTTTCATTTACCAATTTCTTTTCGGGAGAGGCGGCCATGATCCCGAATGGATATTGGATGATCGAACAGATACCTGATGGATGGCGGGGGAAGACTCGCTTTTCGGCATTTCCGGGAAATAAACTGATCTCGTCTCCTGAGACATTCGGATGGGCGGTGGTTTCTGATTATAGTGATGAAGTGAAGAAGGGGGCTGTGGAATTCTTGAAATTCCGCACAAAGTATAATAGGGAAGAAAGGGAACGCCTGATGAAATCCGGTGAGGGATGGAATGTGCCTGCACTGAGTGATTATATTGACGCTTTTTCGGCGGACCCACAGATCGTTCCGAATTACCAGGTGAAATGGAATTCCATCTTACAGGAAGAAACTTTGGAAGAGTGTCTTCCGGAACTGGCTAAAGGGAAGATTACAGTAGAAGAATTCCTGAAAAAAGCGGATGAGAGTATCCGGGAATATGAGGCTGAACAGTAAAGTGTAAACCTGAACTATTAAAAATAAAAGGTATGTTTTTTGATAGTTCAGGTTTTTTTCTTGATAACGGACAGGAATATTTCTCTGCTATGATTATTACAGAAAAAAGAAAACCAAGTTTTCAGAAAAGAGGGAGAATTTGTTATGAAAAACAAAAAAAGATGGATCGCACTGGGACTGGTTGCAGCAATGGCAGTAGGAACACTTGCAGGCTGTGGCGGAAAGAAAGAAGAAGGTGGCGACGGAGAAGCAACAGGTTCTGTATATTATCTGAACTTCAAACCAGAACAGGATGAACAGTGGCAGGAACTTGCAAAAGCTTACACGGAAGAAACCGGAGTAAAAGTTGAAGTTGTTACAGCTGCATCCGGAGAGTATGAAACCACACTGATGAGTGAAATGGGTAAGAGCGGTGCTCCGACACTGTTCCAGGTAAACGGACCGGTTGGACTTGCTAACTGGAAAGATTACTGCTATGACCTTTCAGATTCAGATGTTTACAAACAGCTGACAAGCGAAGATTATGCACTGAAAGATGGCGACAAAGTAGCTGGTATCGCTTACGTTATTGAATCTTATGGCCTGATTGTGAATAAAACGCTGCTTGCAAAAGCTGGCTACACAATTGACGATATTCAGTCTTTCGCAGATTTGAAGAAAGTTGCAGAAGATATCACAGCACGTTCTTCTGAACTCGGATTTGCAGCATTTACATCAGCAGGTATGGATGGATCTTCTGACTGGAGATTTAAGACACATCTTGCAAACCTTCCGATCTATTTCGAATATCAGGAGGACGGAATCGGAACAACTGATGCAATCAAGGGAACATACCTTGACAACTATCGTAATATCTGGGATCTGTACATCAACAACAGTACCTGCGCACCGGCTGAACTGGCTGCCAAGACAGGTGATGACTCCCGTAACGAATTCCTGGCAGGTCAGGCAGTATTCTTCCAGAATGGTTCATGGGAATACGGCAACCTTACAGCAGACGGAACATTTACAGATGATGACCTTGCTATGATCCCAATCTACATCGGCGCAGGCGATGAGGCAAATCAGGGACTGTGTACCGGTACTGAAAACTACTGGTGTGTAAACTCAGAAGCAGACGAAGCTGATATTCAGGCTACTCTGGATTTCATGAACTGGTGTGTAACTTCTGAAAAAGGAACAAAAGCTATGGGCGAAGATATGGGATTCGTTATTCCGTTCAAGAATGCAGTAGAATCTCAGAACCTGTTCGTAAAACAGGATAAAGAAATGACAGAAGCAGGAAAAACACCTGTATCTTGGAACTTCCCGACAATGCCGTCAGAAGAGTGGAAGAATGGTGTAGGCCAGGCTCTTACAGCATATGCAGCAGATCAGACTGATGAACAGTGGGCTGGTGTTGTATCCGCTTTCGTAGATGGATGGAAAACAGAATACGAGCTGGCAAATCAGCAGTAATAAGGAACTGGAGTAAACATGAAAAAGGACAGGCAGCGTTCCTGCCTGTCCTTATTATGTGAGGATTTGAAAGGCAAACGGTTATCTGCCTTGTCAGATCTGGTTATGAGTGAGGAGGAGCTCTATGGAAAAAGCGTTAAAGCGTTACGCACCGATTTTTATTCTTCCAACCTTTCTTGCATTTGTAATTGGATTTATCGTACCGTTTATAGAAGGCTTATATCTTTCATTCTGTAAATTTACGACGGTAGACAATGCAACATGGGTAGGACTTACAAACTATATTGCGGCAATCAAAGATACATCATTTACTGATTCCTTTAAATTTTCAGTTATGTTCTCGGTTGTCTCTATTCTGACTATCAATGTGCTTGCATTCGGACTTGCACTTCTGTTGACACAGAATCTGAGAGGAACCAACATTTTCAGAACAGTATTCTTTATGCCGAACCTGATCGGCGGTATCGTTCTTGGATATATCTGGCAGATCTTGATCAACTGTGTGCTGTCACTTACTGCTCAGCCGCTGCTTGCACTGAACAGCAAAGCCGGATACTGGGGCATGATCATCCTGATGTGCTGGCAGCAGATTGGATATATGATGATCATCTATATTGCAGGACTGCAGAATGTGCCGGATTCTTTGATTGAGGCGGCTAAGATTGATGGTGCTACGAACCTTCAGACACTGATTAAGATCAAAGTACCGATGGTTATGTCATCCATTACTATTTGTGTATTCCTGACATTGACAAACTCATTCAAATTGTTCGACCAGAACCTCGCACTCACCGGCGGTGATCCGAACCATACAACAGAAATGCTGGCACTCAACATTTACCAGACTTTCTATGCGCGTTCCGGTATGCAGTGGAAGGGTTATGGACAGGCAAAGGCAGTTATTTTCTGTCTTATCGTAATTGTTATTTCGTTTGCTCAGCTTAGAGCAACCCGTTCAAAGGAGGTGCAGCAGTAATGGATAAAAAAAGAAAGCCGGGTAGTATGATATGGACCATTATTTTGGGAATCGCTTCTGTTCTCTGGATATATCCTGTTGTCATGATTCTTTTAAATTCTCTGAAAAAAGAATCTGCAATCAGTACAGCTGCTGCGTTCAAACTCCCTACGGCAGACTCTTTTACAGGTATTGCAAACTATATTGATGCGATTGCATCCAAGGGATTCCTGAGCAGTTTGGGATTCAGTACATTTATCACCATCACCTCTGTTACGGCAATTCTGATCTGCTGTTCTATGTGTGCATGGTATATCACCCGTGTAAAAGGTGTGATTTCACAGGTATTATATTACCTGTTCGTATTCTCAATGGTAGTCCCGTTCCAGATGGTTATGTTTACACTGTCTCAGACAGCAGATAAACTGAAGCTGAACACTCCGTGGAATATCTGGATTATTTATCTGGGATTTGGTGCAGGACTTGCAGTATTCATGTTCTGTGGATTTGTAAAATCAATCCCGATCGAAGTAGAAGAGGCTGCTATGATCGACGGATGCAATCCGCTTCAGACCTTCTTCCTGATCGACGTACATATACTGAAACCGACGATGATCTCTGTTGGTATTCTGGAAGCTATGTGGGTATGGAATGATTATTTGCTTCCGACATTGGTTCTTGATATCAAGAAATATAAGACTATTCCGATGCTGATCCAGTACTTCAGAGGAAGCTACGGTAAAGTGGAAATGGGACCGATGATGGCAAGTATCATGCTTACTGTCATTCCGATCATCATTGTATACCTGGCAGGACAGAAGTATATCATCAAAGGCGTTGCTGCCGGTGCGGTAAAAGGCTAATCAGGCTAACATATTATAAATCGAAAAGAAAGCGATTTCTGGAAACGGGAACCGTTTTCTTTTTGTTGTGCGCCTGGCGGCGCACGTTTCTAACGGGTGAAAGTCCCGAATCCGCCCGGCAGTGGGAAGGATATAGCCGAAGGCAAGGGCGCTAAAACAAGAAATGTTCCGATCATGGAAAAAACGTGCAAACACCTGAAATCCTACCTTCATAAATTCCATACAGAAGATAATCCGGAAGAATTTCTTTTTTATATAGATCGCAAAGGAATACGGTCACAAATGTCAATCGACAACGTGGAGAAATTTGTTGCACGTTATGGAAAAAAGGCACAAGAGACTTCAACAGATGTGCCAGAGCATTTATATCCCCATATGTGGAGACATTCACGTGCGATGCATTTGTATAGGAATGGTATGCCACTCTCATTGGTGTCCGAATGGCTTGGACATGCAAAAATGGATACAACAAGGCGTTTTTATGCAAATGCTGATACCACGATGAAAAAAGAGACTATTGAAAAGGCGACATCAGACTTTTATTCTCTCTTCTCCAATGAATATGACGTTGACTGGGAAGATGATGAAGACCTCATGAAATAGCTTTATGGCTTAAAGTAATTATTATCCCGACTTTTTACTTTAGTATCTTTTAAAATACGGCATTTCAGATGGTTTATCGGAATAAATAGAAAGTCGGGATAAGTGGTGTGAGAGGTCGGAATATCTCAAATAAGAGAAATTCCTCCTACTCGATTGTATTACAATGTGAAAATTTAATGCGGTAAAATGTTAAAATGTCACAAAAAAAATTGATATATCCGAAAAAAATATATAAAATGAACAAAAACAATTGACATTGCCGTAAGGGAAAGGTTTAGTATGGGATATAGAGACATTATATAGATAGAGCGTGTTTATAGAAAATGTAAAAACTGGAAAGGGAGTGATGCCATGGACAATACATTTGTTCATCCGTATATGCCGAATAGTGTTCCTGAGATCAAAGAGGAAATGTTGAAGGAAATTGGTGTAGAGAAAATCGAGGATATATACAGGAGCATTATCCCTAATGAACTTATTTACAAAGGAAGATTGGATTTACCTGAACCGATTCAAAGTGAGTATGAACTGAAAAGACATGTGCTTGGTATTCTTAATAAGAATGCAACGACAGAAGAGTACACCAGTTTTCTCGGTGCGGGATGCTATAAACATCAAATTCCGGCAATTTGTGATGAATTAAACTCGCGGGGAGAATTCCTGACTGCTTACTGCGGCGATACGTATTCGGATCATGGCAAGATGCAGGCAATTTTCGAATATGCGAGTATGATGGGAGAACTGTTGGATGCAGATGCGGTAAGCTATACAACCTATGATGCGGGACAGTCAGTTGTCTCGTCTATGCGAATTGCACTTCGTGTGCAGGAGGCACGAAACACTCCGAAAGATGTGGTGTTGGTTCCAGCTACAATGAATCCTGAAATTCTGTCACAGGCAAAGGAGTATTGTAGAAATGTTGCGCAGATCAGAAAAGTTGCATATGATCCGGCAACGGGACTCATGGATATGAGGAATCTTGAAGACAAGCTGAAAGAGGGCAATGTTGGAGCTGTGTTTTATGAAAATCCTTCCTATCTTGGATTCTTTGAGACACAGGGACAGGAGATTGCAGAGCTGGCGCATGAATACGGAGCGCTTTGTATAGCGCAGCCGGAGGTGTCGGCCCTTGGTATTATGGAAAGTCCCATGAACCAGGGAGCAGACCTTGTATGTGGTGATATACAGCCTTTGGGAATGCACATACAGTTTGGTGGCGGTCAGGCAGGATTTATTGCATGTCGGCAGGATGTGGAGCTTCTGCAGCAATTCCCAACATATATGTATGGAATAGCAGAAACAGACAAAGTGGATACTTTTGGTTGGGGACGTGCGATGAATTATCGAAGCTCCCATGGAAGTCGCGAAAAAGCAAAAGAGTACTTTGGAACAGAGACAGGTCTGTGGGGCATAACAGCAGGCATTTATCTTGCAAGCATGGGACCGCAAGGAATGTATGAATTGGGAGAAACGATTATACAGAATGTGAATTATGCTGTCTTGAAATTATCAGATATCCCTGGTATTAAAGCAAATGTATTTGGAGGAAGCAATTTCCAGGAATTTGTTATAGATTTTACCGAGACAGGAAAAACAGTAAAAGAAATCAATAAGACTCTGCTTGAGGAACATATTTTTGGAGGAAAGGATTTAAGCCAGGATTTTGAAGAATTAGGACAGAGTGCATTGTACTGTGTATCTGAACTGACAACAGCAGATGAGATTGAGCATCTGGCAGAAGCACTGAGAACGATTGTAGCAGGAGGGTCAGAACATGGGAAGGTTTAAGAAAAATAGAGATTTTCACGAAGCACGATGGGATGAGCCTATTATTATGGAGCTTGGAAATCCGGGAGAACGAGGTGTGCTTGTGCCGAAAGCTTCTGAACGTGTGGTACAGGTAACAGGAACTGTGGAGAACCTTCTTCCGGCGAATCTTAAGAGAAAGAAAGCACCAAAGCTGCCTGAAATGTCACAAATGCAAGTGCTGCGCCATTATATGAGACTCTCACAGGAAACAATTGGTACAGATATTAATATCGATATCGGGTTGGGGACATGCACCATGAAGTATAGTCCCAAGATTAATGAACAGTTTGTGCGCTCGGAAAAACTGACTGAGGTCCATCCATATCAGGATGAAAGTACGATTCAAGGAATTCTTGAAATCATGTACAAGGATGAACAGTACTTGAAAGCAATTTCAGGAATGGATAGAGTAAGCCTTCAGCCAGGAGGGGGAACGCAGGCGATTTTTGCCAATGTAGAAACAATCCGTGCATTTCATGAAGCCAACGGTGAAGGGGAACAGAGAAACGAGATTATTACAACCATCTTATCACATCCGGGAAATCCAGGAGCTGCGGCAACATTAGGATATAAAGTCATTACACTTTTTCCGGATGAGAATGGAGTACCGGATATTGAAGCTTTAAAGGCTGCAGTGTCAGAACATACAGCGGCACTGATGATTACAAATCCAGAGGATACAGGTATTTTTAACGATAAAATTAGAGAGTTTGTGGATATTGTTCATAGCGTAGGAGGATTGTGTGTTTATGACCAGGCGAACTTAAATGGATTGTTTGGTATTACAAGAGCGCGGGATGCCGGATTTGATATGTGCCATTATAACTTGCATAAGTCCTTTTCTTCTCCACATGGCTGCCAGGGGCCTGCAGCAGGAGCGCAATGTGTCTGTGAAAAGCTGGCTAAGTTCGTAGCAACCCCGACTGTAGAATATGATGGAGAAAGATACTATTTCGATTATCAGAGACCGGAAAGCATAGGAAAGTTGAGGAAATACTTTGGCGTTCCGGCAGTTTTGGTTCGTACATATGCTTATATAAGAACGCTGGGCCCGGATGGAATAAAACAGATTGGAGAACTGGCTATTTTGAATAATAACTATATGCTAAAGAAGCTTTTAAAAATCGACGGGTTATCAATGCCGTTTGCGGAAGGAAAATTCCGTGTGGAGCAGGCCAGATTGAGCTGGGAACAGTTGACAAAGGATACAGGAGTTACAACCGATGATATTTGCAGAAGAATTGTAGATTATGGTTTTCAGGATTATTTTGCAAGTCATCATCCGAGAATTATTCCGGAACCATTTACTCCGGAACCAGTTGAAACCTATTCAAAAGATGATATAGATGAATTTGTAGAAGCATTTGCTTCAATTGCAAAGGAGGCTTATGAGGAACCGGAACTTGTGAAGACAGCTCCGCATAAGGCCGCTCTTAGTGATCAGATTCATGAAGAATATCTGACTGAATGGGGAAAATTTGCAACAACTTGGCGTGCATATGTCAAGTACATAAAAAAATAAGGAAGGAGGGAGAAAAATGATTTTTGATGGACATGGTGATATATGGACAGACGTTACCTGCCATGTTATGGATCATGGAGAAAGGGATATTTTTCGTAAATATCACTTAAACAAGTTCCGGGAAGGACATGTAACAGGAGGGATTTTTGTGATTTGGATCGATCCGCCAAATGACAAAGATCCGGCAGCAAGATCAAAACAGATTGTAACCAGTATCAAACAGGAAATGGTTGATGCGGCAGATATTCTGAACTTTGTCACAAAATTTGAAGATTTTGAAAAAGGAACAAAGGCAGGAAAGATTAATGTGGTTACCGGTATGGAAGGATTGAGTCAGATTGGGGAAGATATTGATCAAATTGACTACTTCTATCATGAAGTCGGTGTAAGACATGCTATGCTGACGTGGAATGAAGCAAATGCTCTGGCTACAGGATGGCCGGTTGATGTGAATCGGGGACTTACCGATGTTGGTAAGAAAGCAGTAAAAAGAATCCAGGATCTGGGTATGGTCATGGATGTATCACATCTGAATGACAAATGTTTCTGGGGAGTTATTGATCTGGCGCAGGGACCGATTATTGCATCACATTCTAATGCACGAGCAGTATGCCCTGCTATGAGAAATCTAACAGATGACATGTTAAAAGCAATTGCTGGCACGAACGGACTGGTTGGCATGAACAGTATGAGAGAGTTCATTGCAGAAGAGTATGAGAAGCAGGATGTTGAGCATTTGGCTGATCATATAGAGTATATCGCGGATCTGATTGGTATTGAGCATATTGGACTTGGGTTTGATTTTGACGATTATCTTGGCGGAGAAACGCTTAGTTCTTTCAGCGGACATCTTGATTCACCAAGCGGAAAAGGTATTTCCAATGAGGCTGAAGCAAAGAACATACTGGAAGTATTGAGAAAACGTGGATATAGTCAGGAACAGCTCGAAGCAGTTGCTTACAAGAATTTTTATCGTGTTTTCAAAGAAGTATGGAAATAGGATAGAGGAAAAAGGAAGGTAGAGGTTTATGAGTACATTAATTAGTGCGGATAATACATGGGCGCTGTTTGCAATTTTAGTAGTAATCGCAGCGTTGGCAATCTGGATGGAACAGAGATTTAAATGGGCATCTAAAGTGACAGGATGTGTGATTGCTTTGATTGGAGCGATGATTCTTTCAAACTTCAGAATTATTCCGGTAGACGCACCGGCTTATGATTTTGTATGGTCTTATGTAGTGCCATTGGCAGTACCACTGCTTCTTTTCAAAGCAAATATTAAGAAAATCTGGAAAGAAAGCGGAAGAATGCTAGCAATTTATTTGATTAGTGGTGTAGGTACTGTTATAGGCGGATTCCTCGCATATTATATTTTCAAAGGGAAAATTGACGAATTGCATGCAATTGCAGCTATGATGGTTGGTACTTACACGGGAGGAAGTGTTAACCTGGCAGCAATGAAAGCAGCATTTAGTGCAAGCGATACAACATCTGCAGCAGCAGTTGTTGCGGACAACCTTTTAATGGCATTGTATTTCTTTGTATTGATTGCAATTCCTACGATGCAGTTCTTCCTGAAGAAATACAAACATCCATATATTGACGAGATTGAAGCAAGAACTCAGAAAGGTGATAATGAGAATCAGGCAGCCAACTTCTGGAAGGCGAAACCGGTTGCACTTCTTGATATTGCGGAAGCCCTGGCAGTATCATTTGCAATCGTTGCAGTATCAACAGCACTTGCTGATTTTATCTCTTCAGTTATCCCGACAACAAATTTTGCACTTGCATTGCTGAATGGGCTAATTGGTAATAAATACCTGATCATGACAACTCTTACAATGATAGTGGCAACTGCAATGCCGGATTTCATCGGAGAAATCGCAGGAGCACAGGAAATTGGTACATTCCTGATCCATATTTTCTTTACAGTTATCGGAGTCCCGGCTTCTATTTATCTTATTATTACAGAAGCTCCATTGCTGCTTGTATTCTGCGCAATCATCGTAGGTATGAACATGATTTTCTCACTTGTATTTGGTAAGATCTTCAAGTTCAGTATTGAGGAAATCTGTGTTGCTTCTAATGCCAATGTCGGAGGCCCTACAACGGCAGCTGCCTATGCAATTGCAAAAGGATGGCAGTCTATGGTGGTTCCGTCTCTTCTGGTCGGTACGCTTGGATACGTAATTGGTAATTACTATGGAATTTTTGTTGGGACTTTCCTTGGAAGGTAATTGGGTGTAGAAAAATAGATATATAGTGTTACTTAAGGACAATAAACACAGCTTTGGGGGTGCGTTTATTGTCCGCTTAGAAAGAGGAGAATGACTTATTGGATAGAGACGAAAGTAAATATAGTATTGGCGAAATAGCAAAAATATGTAATGTGACAAAGAAACAATTGCGCTATTACGATGAAAAAGACATCGTGAGCCCTTTCTATAAAGACGAACAGACCGGTTACCGCTATTACAGTGAAACACAGATTGAAGAAATTCTACTGATTAAAGAGCTGAAGAAGACAGATTTGCCTTTGGTTGATATTGCAGAAATTCTAAAAGAACGAAATATTCCATTGCTCCGGAAAAAGATGGAGCGGCAAATGGAGTTGGCAAAGCTAGATTTATTAGAGGCAATGAACAGATATGATCAGACGGTTCAGACATTCATGAGGGCAAGCGAAACGGTTGAGGCACTTGATCGGATGAATTATACGAAACAAAATTTGCACAAGTTTGAAGTTGTGACATTTCCAAAAACAAAAGTAGCTTATACAAGATATGTCAGTTATTGGAATGCGAACAGCTTGTTTATTGGAAGACGGGCGGAATTGTATCGAATGATTGATGAGTATCGGCTGACAACAACGGGGAACTTGACTGCAATCTTCCATGGCGGTTATATGAAACAGTTTAGCGAGAAAGAGGAGGACATGAATGGAGATCTGGAAGTCTTCTTTGGAATCGCTGACAGCAAAGATTGTGTATCTTGCAGATATATACCAGAATTTCAGGCTATTACAACACTGCATGTGGGATGTTATCCGAGCCTGAAAGAATGCTATGAAGAATTGGAAATATGGGCGAAAGACAATGGATATGAGGTAGAGAAGTGTTCATTTGAAGATTATATATGCGGAGTGACAATGACGAATGATCAGAGAAAATATGTAACACGGGTTTATGTTCCGCTTAAAGGAAGCATCATTTAATATATCTATAAGAACATAAAATTTGACACATGGTACATTAAAAACTACCATGTGTCAAATTTTGATCTATAGAGGGTTAGTTGTTCGGCATATCTTCAATACGATAAACAGTGGATTCTGTGTCGCTGAAGTGGATCTTATAATATCCACAGAGATAGTGATCCGTTTCCTGATCGCCGGTATCCACTAGCATTGCGCGCCCTTTGAGACTAATGAGTTTACTCTTGGTGACTGCCAGACAAATATTCTCTTTTCTCACGCGGGAAAGAATTACAGGACTGATCTGTTGGTTCCCACGTCCGAATACAAAACCGGCACCACCGATACAGGTAACGATAATCCTGATTTTTTCTGTATGTTCTGTGAGATCTTTTAGTGCATTTTCATCGGCATCTTTATGGATGAGTTTTCCGTTCAAAATGGCATCTACACCGATAAGTGTTCCAGCACCGCATAATCTTTGTTTGATTTGGTAGGTTGTACTTCCCGGACCTATTATGTATAGAGTATCTTTGGCTACTGAAGAGGCAAAATAATCGGCTAGGATTTCTGCTTCTTCAGGTAAAGAAACAAAAGCAGCTTTAGGACCCTGAAGTTTTTGGCCTTCATTAATCATTTGAAGATATCCATAAAGATGAGGGCTGATGTGAGGTTGTCCGAGCAAAATTTCATCAATATCCATAACTTCTCTCAGTTCTTGTCTCAAAGGTTTCCCTATAATATAGTTCCTAAGAAGTCCTCCTGCAATAGAAGGATTAACTGCAAAACATCCGGAATACATTTTGACACCGGCGGGGATCCCGATTACCGGTTTCTGTAGCCCAATCACATTGCAAAGATCTCTGGCGGTGCCATCTCCGCCACAAAATATGATTAAATCCACATCATTTTCCAGAAAAAGCTTCAGGCAGTCCAGTGTGTCTGAACGTGAAGTGATAAGTTTTGCAGAACAGATTTCCTGATATGGGATTCCAAGTTCTGTAAGAATATTTCCACCCATTTCTCCTGCCGGTGCATACAGTATACAATCTTGCTTGATATCAAGAATATGCCGCAGACATTCTCTCGCTCTTATGGCAGAGCATTTTTGATAACCATTTTGCAGTGCGTGTTCCAAATGCTCCTTGCAGTCACTGCCTTTGTAACCGGCCTTTCCTCCAAGACCTGCAATTGGATTTATGATAAGTCCAATTTTCGCTTTCATAGATCGCAATCTCCTTTTATCATAAGAATGTGACGATGAACTGTGATGCTAGGACAATCAGTACGAGTGCTACTGGATAGGTTGATGCATATGAAGAAGCCACATCATCCGTACCGGAGGAGCGTATCAGTACACCAAGTGCAGGCGTGCTTGTCATCCCGCCTGTGAGAGAACCCAGATTGTCCAGGAGACACAAGTTTACAACATGTTTCGCAAATAAAAATCCGATGATGAGAGGCAGAAGCGTCATAAGTGCTCCGTAAATAAACAATATCATTCCATATTTGTGAATGATATCTACAAATCCGGAACCACCGGGTACACCGGCACCGATCAGGAACATCATCAATCCGAATTCACGAAATGATTCTAAAAAACCATGAGAAAGCTTCATGCTCAGCGAACCTGCATGGCCGAAATATCCAAAGAGCAATCCCATAAGAAGAGCACCGCCGGTATTACCGAGTGAGAAGGTGGCACCTCCCGGAAGTGGAATGGAGATTTTTCCAAGAAGAATGCCACAAATAATAGCAAGGGTAAACGCGCATAGACCGAGAGAGTCTATTTCGGTGTATTTCTTTTTTCTTTTCTTTTTCTTTCGCTGAGTTGACAATTAATTTTGCTCTTTCCTCCACCAGATTTACCCTCAAAATTTTGGGGATGAGTTGGACAAAAAGGACAACACCAACTACTCCAAAAGGATATCCGATGGCATAGCCTACGGTAACTTCATTCAGAAGCACTTCATTGGCTCTGACAACATCCTGCGCTGCTGCAAAACCAGGTGTTGTCGTTAAAGCACCAGAAAGAATACCTACAGCCATAGCAGAATCAATATTTGTCAAAGAGATAACTGCAATACAGATGATGCTGCCGATCCCAATGACCACAAAGGCGAGACAAACATAGGATTTGGCATTTCTCTTCAGATTGCAGAAAAAGTTTGGACCGGCTATGAAGCCGACTGAAGTCACAAAGCAGAGAAGCCCCATATTCTGGACCATGGACATAGTGAGCCTCAGGGCTGCATTATCAATAGTAATAAGACCGATTTCATGAAGAAGAGACTGATCTGCATATCCGAAATGACCAAATACGAGGGCTGCAAGGAAAACACCGGCAGCACCCAGACCAACTCCTTTTATTTTAATGTTGCCGATCATAAATCCGGCGAATGCAATGGCGAACACAATAAATAGTGAGTTGCTGCAGCAAGAAACAAGAATTGCATTCAGGTAATTCATTGCTTATTTCCCCCTTCTCTTTTTATGGTAAAGGGTGCCCGAAGAGGAATGTCAATAGATAATTTTAAAATAACTAAAAGAAATTGTACCCGCCTTGACAAATCCGTAAATTTAAGTTAGTATTACTCCATGACGAAATATTTAAATGCTGTGATAGGAAGAAGTAGTTTCTGACAAGACTCAAACAGAAAGTTACCGGTTGATGAGAGGTGCAGGAAGAGTCAGAGATGAATACATCCTGGAGCATCACACCGAACGCAGAGAGAAGAGAACAGGTAAGTAGGCTGTGACGGAATGGCGGACGTTATACCGCTGCAGTGATGGATGCGATGGCAGAGTCACTCACGGAGGCATACAGCGCGAGCTGCATGTGAAATAAGGTGGTACCACGGGATTATTCCCCGCCCTTACAGAAAAAAAGTAAGGACGGGGCTTTTTTTCGCAAAAACAAAAATTGATTAAATAATTTTTGAAAGAGAGGATAACGAAAATGGGAATTTATGAAGAACTTCAGGCGAGAGGACTAATCGCCCAGGTAACTGATGAACCGCTGATCCGCGATTTGGTAAATAACGGAAAGGCAACATTTTACATCGGATTTGATCCGACTGCAGACAGTCTGCATGTAGGGCATTTCATGGCGCTCTGCCTGATGAAACGTCTGCAGGAAGCCGGTAACAGACCGATCGCTCTGATCGGCGGCGGTACAGCTATGATCGGAGATCCGTCAGGACGTACGGATATGCGTCAGATGATGACGGAGGAAACGATTCAGCATAATTGTGAATGCTTCAAGAAACAGATGAGCCGTTTTATCGATTTCTCGGATGGAAAGGCATTGATGGTAAATAATGCGGACTGGCTTCTGGATCTGAATTATGTAGAAGTGCTGCGTGAAGTCGGTGCGCATTTCTCCGTAAACCGTATGCTTTCTGCGGAATGCTATAAGCAGAGAATGGAACGCGGACTGAGCTTCCTGGAATTTAACTACATGATCATGCAGAGTTATGATTTCTACATGCTGTTCCAGAAATACGGATGTAATCTTCAGTTCGGAGGAGATGACCAGTGGAGCAACATGCTCGGCGGTACGGAGCTGATCCGCCGTAAACTCGGAAAAGATGCAAGCGCCATGACAATCACGCTTCTTCTGAATTCCGAAGGCAAGAAGATGGGCAAGACACAGTCCGGTGCAGTCTGGCTTGACCCGAATAAGACTTCTCCGTTTGAATTCTACCAGTACTGGAGAAATGTGGCAGACGCGGATGTGTTAAAATGCCTGCGTATGCTTACGTTCCTTCCGCTGGAGCAGATTGATGAGATGGACAAATGGGAAGGCGCCCAGCTGAATAAGGCCAAAGAAATCCTTGCTTATGAACTGACAAAACTGGTTCATGGCGAAGAAGAAGCCGAGAAGGCACAGCAGGGAGCACGTGCGCTGTTCAGCTCCGGAAATGCAGCAGATATGCCGACAGCAGAGCTGACTGAGGAAGATTTTACAGACGGGAAGATCGACATCCTGACCCTCCTTCATAAGAGCGGTTTGGTCCCTTCCAAATCTGAGGCGCGCCGTGCCGTTCAGCAGGGCGGTGCAGCGGTGGACGGTGAGAAAGTTACAGACATCGCAGCAACATTTGCCAGAGAAGAATTTGACGGAGACGGAAAAGTCTTGAGACGCGGTAAAAAGAATTTCCGTAAAGTAGTGAACAAAGCGTAAGTAATATCAGACTGGAGGCATACGTGATGAGTTTTAGAGAAATAAAACCGGAAGAACTGAAAGAAAATCCATTCGATCTGATCGGAAAACAGTGGATGCTGATCACGGCGGGCGATGAGACGAAATGCAATACGATGACTGCAAGCTGGGGAGGCGTCGGAATCATGTGGGGAAAACCGACTGCGACAGCCTATATCCGTGATTCCCGTTTTACCAAAGAATTTGTGGATGGAAGCGAGTATTACACCTTATCATTTTTTGAGGAAACATACAGGCCGGCACTGAATCTCTGCGGAAAGGTTTCCGGAAGAGATACGGACAAGATGAAAGATGCGGGACTGACTCCGTACTATATAGACGGAACGTCAGCGATTGCGGAGGCACGTCTGATCTTTGTCTGCCGTAAGGTGTTCCATCAGAGAATGGGAGAAGAAAACTTTGATGATCGCAAGAATCTGGAAAAATGGTATCCGGATCGCGATATGCATACGATGTATATGGGCGAAATTGTCAAAGTACTCGTAAAAGAGGATTAATGCTATGGGTAGATGGAAGCAGAACATCACGGTCGTTCTTGCATCTGCTTCACCCAGAAGAACGGAACTTCTGGGACAGGCGGGGATTCGTCATGTAGTCATCCCATCAAGCTGTGAGGAGACGATCAGCTCTGTGGTGCCGGAAGAGGTTGTCATGGAGCTCTCTGCGCAGAAAGCAGAAGACGTCTACGCAGGCTATGAGAAAGAGCATCCGGATGAAGAATTTGTCGTGATTGGTGCGGATACCGTTGTGGCATCCGGTAAAGAGATCCTTGGCAAGCCGAAAAGTGAGGAAGACGCATACCACATGATCTCCCTGCTCCAGAACCGGACGCATCAGGTATATACCGGAGTGACACTTCTGGCGAAAACGAATGAAGGACAGAAGAAGAATACATTTTTTGAATGCAGTCACGTGGCGGTGTATCCGATGGAGGAGGAAGAAATCCGTGACTATATTGGAACCGGAGAACCTATGGATAAAGCAGGCGCGTATGGGATTCAGGGCGGTTTCGCAATCTACATTCGGGGAATAGAGGGGGACTACAACAATATTGTCGGACTTCCGATCGCCAGAGTGTATCAGGAACTGAAAAAAATGGAAATATGATCGTATGACTGGATGAAAAATGTAAGCAACAAGGAGAAAAATACGATGAAGAAGAAATGGTGGCATGGAAAAACAGCATATCAGATTTACCCGAAAAGCTTTATGGACAGCAACGGAGACGGGATCGGTGACATCCGGGGAATTATCGGTAAACTGGACTATCTGAAAGATCTGGGCGTGGATATCATCTGGCTGTCCCCGATCTATCAGTCTCCGTTTGTAGATCAGGGATATGACATATCCGATTATTATGCTATTGACCCGGCATTTGGAACGATGGAAGACATGGACGAACTGCTTGAGGAAGCAAAAAAACGCGATATGTACATCGTCATGGATCTGGTTGTAAATCATTGCTCAGATCAGCATGAATGGTTTCAAAAGGCACTTCAGGATCCGTATGGAGAATACGGAAAATATTTCTATATCAGAGAAGGAAAAGACGGGCAACCGCCCTGCAACTGGCGCTCCTATTTCGGAGGCAGTGTCTGGGAAAAACTTCCGGGATATGAGAATCTGTTTTATCTTCATATGTTCGCGAAAGAACAGCCGGATCTGAACTGGGAGAACCCGAAGCTGCGGGAAGAAATCTATAAAATGATCCGCTGGTGGATGGAAAAAGGCTTGGCCGGTTTCCGGTTGGATGCAATTATCAATATTAAGAAAGATCTTCGTTTCCAGGATTTCCCGGCTGACCGTGAAGACGGAATGTGCAGCGCAGCGCTGATGCTCCAAAATGCGCAGGGGGTTCATGAATTTCTTCAGGAGATGAAAGAAAAAGCCTTTGCGCCGTATCAGGCATTCACGATAGGAGAGCTTTTTGATTTTCGCGAGGAAGAAATGGAGAAATATATCGGAGAGAACGGCTGTTTTGAATCCATATTTGATTTTGCGCCGCATTTAATTGGCGGAAATCAAAAGGGATGGTATGCCTGTGAGCCGGTGGATCCGGACGCGTACCGGGATACGGTGATGAGAAGCAAAAAGTCGTCCCAAAAAACAGGACTGATGGCGAATATCATCGAGAATCATGATGAGCCTCGAGGAGTAAGCCGTTATATTCCGGAAGGGGAAGTGACGGAAATCAGCAAGAAAATGCTGGCAGGACTTATGATGATGACTTATGGCCTTCCGTTTCTCTATCAGGGACAGGAAATCGGTATGACAAATACCCATTTCGAAAGCATTTCTGATATCAATGATATCAGCACGATCGAAGAGTATCGCCTTGCCAGAGAGCAGGGCTTTGATGAGCGGGAAGCACTGGATATCGTTGCGAAATTCAGCCGCGATAATGCCCGCACACCGATGCAGTGGGATGACACTGAGCATGCAGGATTTACCGATGGTACGCCGTGGCTTAAAGAAAATCCGAATTATAAGGAAATCAATGTGGCCGACCAGGAAGGAAGAGAAGGATCTGTTCTCGAATTTTATAAAGAAATGATTCGTCTCCGCAAAGATCCGGAATATGGTAATACCGTTGTGTATGGAGAGATGATACCTGCATATGAAGGCGAAAAGAGACTTTTTGCTTTCTATAGAAAGGATGAAGACCATACATTGCTGGTAGCTTCCAACTATCAGAACGAAGAGCGGACCATACCGATGGAGTTTGACAGCAAAAAAATCCTGGTCAATAATTATCCGGAGGATAATATCGAGAAAAGAGTCCTGAAGGTGAAAGACGGCTGGCTGCTGACACTGAAGCCGTATCAGTTCATTGTGGCAGAACTCTGACCGGAAAATAGCTGACTATAAAAACATAATACAGACAGAAGGACAGAAGGTTTTTACACTAACTGTCCTTTTATCTTGTCATGCATATTCTAAAATGATCTGTTAAATCTTTTGGAGTTGAATCCCTATTTTGCTAAGAAGGGATCCGTTATTTTAGATATTTCACGCTGTAAGGAGGCATCTCCAGATGTCCGTTCATCTCAATGACTTCGCCGGTCAGCAGATCGGTCATCGTTCCGCCAAGCTCCCCATTCTGTGCGGTGTACGGTGCATCGGAAGCGTTGATTGCAACCAGCATGCGTTCGGAATCCGTTTTGCGTTCAAATACAAGCTGGTGGTTGGTGAGCACAACATTGCGATAGGTTCCGTTGCAAAGTGCATCGCTTCCTGTACGTACATGAATCAGTTCCTGGATAAACGCAGTAAGCTCATTCGGCTTCGGCTCTTCAAAACATGGACGAAGTGCATAATCATTATTCGGAGCCTTGACGCCCTCTTCTCCCCATTCGCTGCCATAATAAATACACGGAACTCCAGGCATTCCGAGGAGAAGACCGTAAGCCAGCGGAAGATGGTTCTTATTGGTCAGAATGCTGGCGATTCGTGTTACATCATGATTATCGACAAAGGACATCAGATGCTTACCGCGGTAAATGCACCACTGTTCCGGACCGTACTGGCGATTCAGAGAATGAGCGATCTCGAACATATTCATACTGTTGAAACTGGAGTAGATTCCTTTGTAGCACTCATAATTCGTACAACTGTGGAGCATTTCATCATTTACGATTAGATTATAATCGCCGAACAATACCTCGCCGATCAGAGCAAAATCCGGTTTCAGTTCCTGGCAGAAGCTGCGCAGGCGTTTCATAAAATTGCGCTCCAGACTGTAGGCAACATCGAGCCGCAGTCCGTCGATATCGAATTCTTCCACCCAGCCCTTCACGCATTCCAGAAGGTAATCGACAACAGCCGGATTGTAGAGATTCAGTTTGACCAGTTCATAGTGCCCTTCCCAGCCTTCATACCAGAAGCCGTCATTATAGGCGGAATTACCGTCAAAATTGATGCAGAACCAGTCTTTGTAGGGAGAATCCCATTTCTTCTCCTGCACATCCTTAAAAGCCCAGAAACCGCGCCCTACATGGTTGAATACACCGTCCAGAACAATCTTCACATTATGTGCATGCAGATCCTTGCAGACCTCTGCGAAATCCTCGTTTGTCCCAAGGCGACAGTCGATTTTTTTGAAATCGCGGGTATCATATCCATGATTGTCCGATTCAAATATCGGGTTCAATAATATAGAAGAAACACCAAGTTCCTGCAGATAACTGCTCCATTCCTTCAACTTCAAAATTCTCGGAACTACGTTGCCGTCATTGGAAGTCGGCGCTCCGGTAAATCCAATCGGATAGATTTGATAAAAAATGCCTTCATAAGCCCACATGTGTCAGTACCTCGTTTCTTGTATTTTTGTGTGGTTTCATATGTGCTTATTATACCATAGGAACAGATGACCGGGCTACTGTAAAATTTCTGTGATTGTATATACGATAACGAATTGTGCGGGGAGTCGAAAAAAATAAGGAATAAATCAAAAAAACAGTTGACATGGAAAAGGCACCATAATATAATGATAAAGTATGACACGAGGAAGAGACAATTTACACCAAAGCCCCGGAGTGGATTGTTTTCCAATAGAATCTACAATGAAAATAATTAGTAAAAATGGAAATTCATAGGAGGTCAACCAATGAAAACTTACATGGCTAATCCAGATAAGATTGAGAGAAAATGGTATGTAGTTGACGCTGAAGGACAGACACTCGGACGTCTTTCTGCAGAGATCGCAAAAGTTTTAAGAGGAAAAAATAAACCGGTATTCACACCGCACATTGATACAGGCGATTACGTAGTAGTTGTAAACGCTGCAAAAGTAAAAGTAACTGGTAAGAAATTAGACCAGAAAGTATACTATCATCATTCAGACTATGTAGGTGGAATGAAAGAAACTACATTAAGAGAAATGATGGCTAAGAAGCCGGAAGCAGTTATTGAGATGGCTGTTAAGGGAATGCTCCCGAAGGGACCTTTAGGAAGAACTATGATTAAGAAACTTCATGTATATGCAGGACCAGAGCATGAACAGCAGGCACAGAAGCCGGAAGTTTTAACATTTTAGTTGAAGGTGTGAAAGGAGGATATTACAATGGCTAATGCTAAATTCTACGGAACAGGAAGAAGAAAAAAATCTATCGCAAGAGTATACCTTGTACCGGGTACAGGTAAGATCACAATCAATAAAAGAGACATCGACGAATATTTCGGACTGGAAACTTTAAAAGTTGTAGTTCGTCAGCCGCTGGTTGCAACTGAGACAGCTGATAAATTTGATGTATTAGTAAATGTACACGGTGGTGGATACACAGGACAGGCTGGTGCAATCCGTCACGGTATTTCAAGAGCTCTGCTTGAAGCAGATGCTGATTACAGACCGGTTCTGAAAGCAGCTGGATACTTAACACGTGATCCACGTATGAAAGAACGTAAGAAATACGGTCTCAAAGCAGCCCGTCGTGCTCCGCAGTTCAGCAAGCGATAATTTGGAGCGAAGCGACAACGAGAGAAAACAAAGTTTTCTCGAGTTTGTTTCAAGCGACAACAAGAGAAAACAAAGTTTTCTCGAGTTTGTTTCAAAGATATCAAAAGAATTTTGTCCCGGAAGCAATTGTGCTTCCGGGATTTCTTCATATTTGGTCAGATCATTGACCGTAGATTCAATTATTCTTCAAACAGGTCACTTCGGTCCGTGTCGCAGAATGACCTTAACTTCAAAAAATCAAAAACAAGTCACCCCCCGACGTCGATGAAGGATGACCGCAATTCTAAGAAATCAAAAACAAGTCACCCTCGATGTCGAAGAAGGATGACTGTAATTCCAAGAAATCAAAAACAAGTCACCCTCGACGTCGAAGAAGGATGACCGCAATTCTAAGAAATCAAAAACAAGTCACCTCCGATGTCGATGAAGGATGACTGTAATTCCAAGAAATCAGATATAAGTCAATAGTAGGAGAAAAGATATGCAAGGTCTAAAACAAATGCTTTTACAGGAGCAGAAATATCTGGAAAACATTGTAAATAAAGCAAAAGAAGGATTGTCTACAGCACCGGATGGACATCTAAGAATCTCAAAAGATAAAAATAAAATCAGATATTACCATTGTACAGAGGATAATAGTGGAATCTATATTCCGAAATCAGACAAATCTTTACCCCAAAAGCTTGCGCAAAAGACTTACAACTTGTCGGTGATAAAAAAGGCAGAATCGAGACTAAAACAGATTAAGAAAATTACGAGAGATTATTCAGATGATGAGATCGAGGAACTTTTTACATCTTTGCATGCAGACAGACAAGCTTTAGTTACGCCTGTGGAAGCAACATGGAAGCAACTTCTTAATGAATGGTATACGGAAGAATATCAGGGGAAAGGATTTCAGGAAGGAACTGTGGTGATTCTGAGTGAAAAAGGGGAACGCGTGAGATCGAAGTCAGAGAAAATTCTTGCAGATTACTTTTATCGAAGAAACATACTTTACAAATATGAAAAACCTTTATATCTGAAAGGATATGGTACTGTATATCCTGATTTTACATTTTTGTCGAAGAAAATAGGGAAGGAGATATACTGGGAACATGAAGGCATGGTGGATAAGCAGGAATATGCAAGAAGTGCGGTCCGAAAAATAGAGTCCTATCAAAAGAATGATATTTATCCGGGGGATCGTCTGATTCTCACTTTTGAAACAGAACAGAGTATTTTGAATTCAAAAACGATAGAAGGATTGGTAAACAGATATTTGCAATTTTGAGAATAATAATTGACTATTTTTGGTGTACTGAATAATCACAGAATTGAGATATGCATATTTTATGCATATTTTTTCTCAGAAAAATGTCATGATTCGATGATATATGCTATAATTATTCCTGATAATGTTTGTGCTGCCAGAGAGGTGATTTGATTGATTCGGGAAAAGAAAGTTGGAGTAAATAATATGATACAGGATAATATAAACGAACAGAAGCAGGGAAAAATGAATTCACTAAAAAGATTTTTAATAAATTTATTTGATATCCGCGGTGATATGATGAGCTATGAGGATATCGATGCGATGATGGAGGAGAACACGGACATTCACGGTTCTAATATGTGGATACTGATGATGGCTATCATGATTGCGTCAATCGGTCTGAATGTCAATTCCACTGCGGTGATTATCGGAGCCATGCTGATTTCCCCACTTATGAGTGGAATACTGACGATGGGATATTCTCTTGCTGTAAGGGATCTCAAACTGATGCGGCGTGCGCTTCTCAGTTTTGGAGTACAGATGGTGATCAGTTTGATTACGTCTTCAATTTATTTTTCTATTTCTCCGCTTGGAGAGCCTACGGCAGAGATGATTGCGCGTACAAGCCCCACGATCTGGGATGTACTGATTGCTTTGTTCGGTGGTATAGCCGGGATTATCGGAAATACAAGGCAGAAGAAAAGCAATGTAATTCCGGGAGTAGCGATTGCGACTGCACTGATGCCACCGCTTTGTACCGCTGGTTACGGAATTGCCACAATGCAGGCGAAATTTCTCCTCGGGGCATTTTATCTGTTCTTTATTAATACATTGTTTATTGCACTTTCGGCAGCACTCGTGACGGTTCTCCTTGGAGTCCCTGCACATCAGAGCATGGATGAACGCAGACAGAAGAGAATAAACCGGATCGTGGCAGTTATTACAGTGGTTACCGTGATTCCGAGTTTGTTGATCGGAGCATATACAGTGTACAGTTCTTACATAGAAAACCAAATATCCGATTATTTGAAAGAAGAGTTTGTTTTCAGTGATACGCAGTTGGTGCAGAGTAGTTACGATCAATCAGCGAAAATGATTTCTGTATCGCTGGTCGGCACACCGATCGATCAGGAGACGATTTCATTTCTGGAAAGAGAAATGGAGAAATATGATCTGGAGGAATATACGCTGCATGTTACGCAGAATACGGTTAGTTCTGCAAGCGAAAGCGAGAATACAGACAAAGTGACTATTGCGGTTCAGGAAAAAGCAATTGCCAAGCTTCAGGAAGAACTGGAAGCGAAGCGGGAGCAGCTGGCGGAAATGGAGAGCAAAGCGACTGCAAAACTGGATCTGGAACAGATGTCAAATAAAGCAGAAAGCATTTTTTCAAGTTTATCGGACTGCAAATGTGGTATTATTGCAGATGAAACGGGAGAATATATTATTCTTGTTGCAGATGCGGAAAAGGATTTGACTGATTCAGAGATCTCTGTGATCGAGAATTGGCTCAAAGAAGAAAGCAAAGTAGAACAGGCAAGGCTGTTTATTGAACAAAAATAGAATTAGTATTGATTGTAAACGTCGGGAAGCTAAAAGCGTCCCGACGTTTTTTGACAGAATATCATAGTTTGTATTTATAATTGGCTCTAAAAAACTGTTATAGATGAAAGGGTTGCATTTTCGGGATTTTGTTATATAATAGCCTATGCAGATAATACATATCAAACATATAGGAATTATAAGATAAGAAAGGAAGGGGATTATGAGCTGTGAATTTAATAATATATCTAAGGAAGAGGAGAAGGGGATCACTTACACAGACGCTGAGGCAGAGCTTCATGCAAAAGAAGTGGGTGTTGATCCCAGGCCAAATGAAACATTGGTTGAAATTGATGAGAGGGGAGCGTTTATCAGACAGCCTAATGCATTTATAAAACCATTCGGAGATAAGCCTGGTGACAATAAAGCGGAGGCGGGAAGATATCGTATTTACTGGGCAACAGGATGCCATTGGTCAAACAGACCGGTAATTGTGAGAGATATTCTGGGTCTGCAGGATGTTATTTCTGATATTAAAGTATCTCACTCTGGGGAAACGAATGTATATGGGCATGGGTTTGGAAATCAGCCTGATCACCGGGATCCGGTGACGGGGGCGTATTTCTTAAGTGAGTTTTACAAGAGAGCAAATCCGGATTTTAAAGGCAGAGCGACAACTCCAACGCTGGTAGATGTTGTGAATAAAACGGCAGTGAATAATGATTACCACCGCCTCACAAATTACATCGAGGTACAGTTCAGACCATTCCAGCCCGAGGATGCACCGGATCTTTATCCAAAGAAATTCAGAAAAGAGATCGATGAGTTTAACGACTGGTTATTTCCGCATATCAATAATTCCCATTACAGAATGGCTTTCTGTCAGTCGCCGGAAGCATATTTTGAGGCGTATGAAGATTTTTATGAATCACTTGACAAACTGGAGAAACGTCTTGAAACCAACCGTTTTATATTCGGTGATTATATCACGGATGCAGATGTTCGTCTGTATGTGACACTGGTTCGCTGGGATGTTAATTACTACCATAATATTGGTCCAGTTCATAAACCGATATATGAATATAAGAATCTATGGGGATATATTAGAGAATTAAATACTATTCCTGCATTCCATAACAATTGCAATGCGAAAGAACTGGCATTATCAGGACCAAAGAGAGATAAAAAAGAAAAACTTTTCAGAGGATTTAACGAAAGAATTCTTTCAAAATTAGATTTCGATGCATTCTGGAAATATGACGGAGAACGAGCAGCACTTAGCAAGAACCCGGATGAAGTATATCTTCGTCATCCAAAGGGAGAAACCTATGAAGAATATGCATCGGAGATTTCTACTACAATCTGGAACAGCCCAAGTTGGGAAGATAGAAATCCGAAGAATGGAACCCTTTCGGTGGACGCATCAATTAATCCGATTCAGGGACTTTTATAATAGGAAGGAGAAAAAACAAAAATGAATAAATTAAGATATAAGTTTTTATCAGCAGTATTAGGTATTACAGTAGTGGCGGTCAGTCTGGCAGGCTGTGGATCGTCTGGCAAGAACACTGACAAGAACAGTTCAGAACCGACGGAAAATGAAGTAACGGTGGTGAAAGGTGTAACGGGTGGTTCGCTGGCTCCCTATTTCTATATGGATGAAAATAACAAACTTACCGGTGTAGATATTGAAATTGCCGAAGAGGCATTTAGCAGACTCCCACAGTATGAACTCGAGACCGAGGTGGCTGATGCACTTCAGGGTGTACTTTCCGGGCAATATGATATTGCAATTAATAATTATGGATATACCGATGAGAGAGCCGAATCTTATTATTTTTCATATCCATACAAGACAAGCTTTAATGAATATATTCAAAGAGCGGATGATCAGCCGTTAGAGTCTCTTGAAGATGCGGCTGAAAGAGGCTACAAGATTGAACTGACTGCGGGAAGTCTTACAGGAAATGCATTAGAAAAATGGAATAAAGATCATCCTGAGAAACAAATCAATATCATTTATTCTGAGACAGATTTTCAAGTTCGTTATCAGCATATCGTAGACGGAACGACAGATTTTGCGATTGATGACGGACCAATCATAGAGAATCTGCTTCCAAAATTTGGAATGGAAGGTCAGCTTGTGGCCAATGACATTGATGCAGAGACAGAAGATTTCCTGTTCCCGCAGAATAATACATATTTCCTTCTCGCAAAAAATGAAAAAGGAGCTCAGATTCGTGAGGATTTAGATAAGGTTCTGAAGGAAATGAAAGAAGATGGAACTATTGCGGAAATTACAAAGAAATATCTGGGAGTTGATACTTCAGTAGATCCGAAATACCTGGAAGAAACAATTAATTAAGAGGAAACGGGTATGCAAATATATCGTATTAATAAAGAAACGGATGAATGGTTAAAGAAAGCATATGATTATGTAAGAACGGATGCCTTCTGCTTTGGTCAGAATATCCCTGTGGAATTAGAATTTGCGGGGGAAGAAGCTCAAGATGATTTAGAAGGTGTTGTGATACTGGAAGATCATAAGCCGGTTGCCGGATGCCGGATTTCATATCCGGCAGATGGAATCGGGAAAATTGAACGTGTCTGTGTGGTTCGTGAAAAGCAAAAGGGAGGATATGGCAGTATACTCATCAGGGAAGCGGAAAAATGGTTGATTGAGAATGGTGTCAGACATATTGTTATTAACAGTCAGGACAGAGCGGCCGGTTTCTATCATAAGTTGGGATACATCACAAATCCTACAGTTGATCCTCATGCGTATGATAAGAAAAGAAAGAGGAAAAAGGCGGCAGATGAAGCCTCCCTGCCAAAGATAAATCTGGGATTTTCGACTGTTCTGGTAGAAAAATACGTGTAATAGAAGGGAAAAGGGAATGGGTAAATTATTTGATGTTTCACTGGTATTTTCATCAATACCTGAATTGTTGGAAAAGCTTCCTATAACTCTGGAACTGGCATTGCTGGCGATGGTGCTTGCACTTGTTATAGGGCTCATAATGGCTATTATTAAGATGAAAAATATAAAAGTGCTGACACAGATTGTGAATATTATCATATCAATGCTTCGAGGAACGCCTGTCATTGTTCAACTCTATGTCGCATTTTTCGGGATACCGATGATATTTACGGCAATCAACAACAGCTGGGGAACTGATCTTGCTGTGGCTGATATTCCCGGGTTTGTGTATGCGATGATTGCATTGGGCTTGAATCAGGCGGCGTTTATGGCTGAAATAATACGTTCTGCCCTGCAGTCAGTAAATTCGGGACAGATAGAGGCCGCCAGTGCGCTTGGTATGACCTATGGACAGGCTTTGAGAAGAATTATTATCCCGGAAGCGTTCGAGGTGGCGCTCCCTACATTGGGTAACTCGTTGATCAGTATTATCAAGGGGACATCGTTGGCATTTACCTGCGCAGTTGTAGAGATTACTGCCCAGGGTAAAATCATCGGAGGAAGGACATATCGTTATTTTGAAGTATATGTCTCACTTGCTATCATATATTGGGTCATTACGATTATAATTGAACAATTGATTAAGTTTATTGAGAAACGAATACGTATACCGGAGCAAGTTGCGATGGTGTCACCGGCGCGTATAAAGGAGTGCATATATGATAAAGATTGAACATTTATCAAAGAAGTATCATGATAATGTGGTGTTGGACGATATGAATCTGGAAATCCACAAGGGTGATGTTGTGGGAGTGATCGGCCCATCGGGAACTGGAAAATCAACATTACTGCGTTGTATCAACCATCTTGAAATTCCAGAGCAAGGTGTGGTATATATAGGCGAAGAGAGAGTGGAACTTGCTCAGAAGAAGCCGAAAAATCTTCTGGATCTGCGAAAAAATACCGGAATGGTTTTTCAGAAGTTTAACCTGTTTGAGAAGAAAACTGCTCTGGAAAATGTAATGGAAGGTCTTGTTACGGTAAAGAAGATTAAAAAAGATGAGGCAAGAAAAATTGCGATGCAGGAATTGGTAAATGTGGGAATGGCGCAATGGGCAAATCATTATCCAAAACATTTGTCAGGAGGACAGCAGCAAAGGGTGGCTCTTGCACGTGCTCTGGCTATGAAACCGCAGGTTCTTCTTCTTGATGAGCCTACATCAGCGCTGGATCCCGAGCTTGTTGGTGAAGTCCTGGATGTAATCAAGAGGGTGGCAGAGAAAGGTTACACGATGATTCTGGTTTCGCATGAAATGAATTTTGTGCGACATGTGTCTAATCGAGTGATTTTCCTGGATAAAGGGCATATTGTGGAGGATGGAACTCCGAAAGAAGTGTTTGATAATCCAAAGAATGAACGTACAATAGAATTCTTCCGCAAAATGAATCTGATGAATGAACCGGATTATGTAATTTGATGAGGAAAGAGAGAGTATGTGTCGATGATTGAAGAAATAAAGAAGTTATTATTACAACTGGTTGAAATTGATTCTCCTTCAGGAGAAGAAAATGGGATTATAAAGTTTTTAAAGAAAAAATATGAGGAAATAGGTATTCATCTTCAAGAAGACAATTCGGGTAATCTCTATGCTGAAATTGAAGGCAAAGGGGATTACCTTTTGCTGTCTGCTCACATGGACACTGTGAATCCAGGGAAGGGGAAAAAGGCTGTTGTAAACGCAGACGGTATAATTTCCAGTGATGGAACAACGATTCTGGGCGCTGATGACTTTTCCGGACTGGTGGAAATTTATGAAGTGGCAAAATATGTTATGGACAATCATATCCCACATAAAGCAATAGAACTTCTATTTACTACGGGTGAAGAACGGTACTGTGTTGGTGCTAAGAAATTTGATTTTCGTAAGGTAAAAGCAAAAACAGCATATGTGCTGGATTTGAGTGGTCCGGTCGGAAGGGCAGCGTATGCAGCACCTACAATTTTATCGTTTGAAGCTGTAGTTCGCGGAAAAGCGGCACATGCAGGATTTAATCCGGAAGAAGGAATTCATGCAATTCAGGCTGCGTCGAGGGCGATCGGAAAACTGCAGCTTGGAAAAGTGAAGGAAGGTGTGACGGGAAATGTGGGCATCATACAAGGTGGAAAAGGGACCAATATTGTCCCTGATGAAGTAAGGATTCAGGGAGAAATAAGAAGTATGCAACATGAGGATGCAATTAGACTTGCGGATGAATACAGATGCATTTTTGAAGAGGAATCAGCCGCTTCTGGAGCAACTGTGTCATGGGAGGAGGAAATTCATATTCAGGCCTATGAGACTTTATTAGAAAGCAAAGCTGTGAAAGAGTTTGAAAATGCAGTAAAAGCGGTTGGACCTTCGCCAAAACTGGAGAAGACATTCGGAGGAAGCGACCAGAATGTATTTGCGCAGAAAGGAATCGAAGGAATCGTTGTCGCCAATTCTATGTATAACGTGCATAGTGTTGAGGAATACACGAATCTTTTTGAAATGGAAAAGGTGGTGGAAATATTAAAGGAAATTGTGAGAAATGAAGAGATATAAATAAACAGTAAAGATAAAGAAAAAAACTGAAAATGCAGGATATGTGTGTTATAATTAATGTCAATTAAAAGAATCAATATCAGGAGTGACACGAATGATAATATTGAACGATTACCTGTATTCCGGAGATACGGTTATTAAAATACTTCAGAATTATATGGAAGATCTGCTTTGTACAAAAACGATGGACGATATTGCGGAAATCGGACCGGCCAATCACCTAGGGTACGAGAAACGCCAGGAGAACGAACGGGTGAGAAGAGATGCAGTTCCGGAAGGGGAGTGTGTTTATTTTGATGAAGCGTATGAGCGGGGGATGCGTTTGCTTCAGCTGAATCTTGCCGAACTTGATGTAAATATGTTTTCGGCTGTAAATAACAGTCTGATCAACGATGGATGTGGGCTTTACCGGGGGCGACAGATCCTGCCGTATGAACATTTGTCTAGATTTCAGAATGACCTGATTGATTGATGTCAGTCAGATAAAGGGGAATAAAAATGCAAACAAAAGATAGCTTGAGAAGGGTTATGAAATATGCCTGTATTCTATATTTTCCGATTCTGTTATTATACCTGGAATTGGTTTTTCATCTCTATATGCGGCTTAGGATGGCATATTTTCCGATTATTGCCTGTTTTGCGGTTTCACTTGGAATGCTGGTCAGCGCTCTGGTGAACTGTTTTAGCAAAAGAACGAGGCATATTCTGACAAGTGTGTTCAGTTTGTTTTTGGCCGTGCTGTTTTGTGTGGAAATGATCTGCCGCAGGATTCTGCAGCAGTATTTTCAGTTATTCAGTGCGCTCGATACGGCTGCAGGCAATCGGCTCGGAGATTATCGAAATGCCGTTGTGAAGGCTCTTGAACAGAATTGGATCGGGTTGCTTCTTATGCTGGTCGTTCCGGGAATGATGTGCGCTATACAGGTTTTTCGAATTGATACATTTGGAATAAAGATAAAAACCGATACAAAAAAACGGTGGCCTCTACAGAAAAGACTCCTGTTTCTGTACAGATTTACCGCTGTTCCGATGATAGGTTGTGTGGTGTTTTATCTTTTGACGCTGGCTATGGTTTATCTTTATCCCTGGGAAGGCGATTTTACTCCGGAAAAGCTCTATGCTATGGATACGAATACGGATGATCAGGTGGAGCAGCTGGGACTTCTTACGATGCTTCGTCTGGATTGTAAACATATGATTTTCGGAAGTAACAGTAATATGGATATCAGTCTGGAACAGCTTGCCGATGCGGAAAATGAGAAGGCGGTTCAGGATGAAGAAATAGCAGAGGAGGTGGCGGAACCGGAAATTGATACTTCTCCGAATGTGTTGGAGCTGGATCTGCAAAAATGGATCGATGAAGCCCCGAATGAGGATGTAAAATGGCTTTCGGAGTATATTCAGACAGTAACGCCGACGAGAAAAAATGAGTATACGGGAATGTTTGAAAACTATAATGTAATATTTATTACGGCCGAAGGGTTCAGCGGGTATTTGATCGATGAGACATTGACTCCGACGCTGTACCGGCTGACACATGAAGGATTCGTATTCAACCGGTTTTATTCGGCGCTTCATTTTACAAGTACTTCCGGGGGTGAATTCCAGAATCTTACGGGACTGTACCCAAAAAATGGATTTCCGGTCAGCATGAAGGAGACTGGGGAACAAGGAATAAGCCTGCCTTTTACGCTGGCAAATATACTGCAGCCTTTGGATTATACGTGTATTGGTTTTCATTTTAATGAAAATATGTATGGCAGGGCTCTGTCACATCCTAATTTGGGATATGACTGGCGGCAGTGTTCGGAGTGTCTGAATCTGCTGACGAAAGAAATAAATCAGGAGGGCGATGCTTACTGGCCCCAGTCGGACGACTATATGGTGGAACAGAGTCTTCAAGAGTATTTGACAAAGGAACCGTTTCATATCTATTATCTGACGCTGAGCGGTCATTTGCCGTATGGGTTTGAAAGCAACCAGATGTCCAAAAGGAATCAGGAGGCTGTGGCGTCTCTTCCGTACTCGGAGAAGACAAAGTCCTATATTGCGGCGAACCTGGAACTGGAAAAGGGACTGACCCGTCTGGTAAATGCGCTGGAGGAAGCGGGAATTGCAGACCGGACTTTGATTGTTATGGCTCCGGATCATATTCCTTATTCGGATATTGATGTTATAGAAGAACTGGCGGGACGCTCCTTTGGAAAGGATTCTCTTGAATCGCTGAATGAGAAGTCCGTGGATTTTGACGTATATAAGAATTCACTTATTATGTGGACTGCTGGGATGGAAGAGAGTGTGACGGTTAACAAACCCTGCTGTCAGGTGGATATTCTGCCGACGGTTTTGAATTTACTGGGGCTCGATTATGATTCCAGGCTTCTGGCAGGAAGGGATATTCTTTCGGATTCCGAGCCTTTGGTCGTGTTTTTCTCCAGTTCATGGCTGACGGACAAGGGGAGTTATAATCGCTTTACCGGCACGTTCACGCCTGCTTTGGGAGTTTCTATGACGGATGAAGAAATACAAGCTTACACGGAGCGTATCAAAGCCATAGCTGCCTGCCGGCTTCAAATGACATCGATCATCATTGAAAATGATTATTACCGGTTGGTCACGGGTTTGTGAAAATAATAACTTTTATTTATATGTTTTAAATCTATTGATTTATTGGGTGCAATGCGCTATAGTAATATTAGCTGAAATTCGGCACGTTATTATATGAATATACGTGCAGAATGCATAATTAAGGAGGATGATTATCATGGGAAGATTACAGGACAAAGTTGCAATTGTTACAGGTTCCACCAGCGGAATCGGAATCGGAATTGCCAGATTATTTGCAGCTGAAGGCGCTAAAGTAGTGATTTGTGGACGTAGAGCTGAAAAAGGACAGGCTGTTGTTGACAGCATCGTGGCAGAAGGCGGAGAAGCTTCTTATCACTTTATGGATATTACAGATCTGGAAAGTATCGAAAAGTTATTTGCTGATACAGCAGAAAAGTATGGAAAGATTGATGTTTTGGTAAATAACGCTGCTAACGTAGCTCTGAAGGACGGACGTGTTGATGAGCTTACAGTTGAGATGTGGGATGCTATTTTCCAGAGTGATATGCGCGGTACATTCTACTCTACAAAATGCGTACTTCCATATTTAGAGAAGAATGAGAACGGTGGTTCTATCATCAATATCGGTTCTATGGCTTCCTGCGGAGGCGACCTTGGATCAACAGCTTACGCTTGTGCAAAAGCAGGTGTTGATATGCTGACCAAGTCTACAGCACTTCAGTACGGCAAGAAGAACATTCGTTGCAACTGTGTTCGTCCGGGACTTATTGTTACACCACAGAATGAAGCAAATGTACCACAGGCTCTGAAAGACATTTTCCTGAGCAACATCATGGTTAACCGTTATGGATGCCCGGAAGATATCGGAAATATGTGTCTGTATCTTGCTTCTGATGAAAGCAGCTATTTCACAGGACAGGTTGTTACTGTAGACGGTGGTCTGAATGCACATGTTTCTACCGTTGCTCAGTTCAAACAGCTCAGCTCACGTACATGGTAAAAGAAAATATTTTTGAAAAGAGTTCCCTTTGCGGAACTCTTTTCTGTTGCGTGTGTCCAGCGAAGCTGGACCACACTTGCCGGTGCAAGTCCGGTCACGGAAATCGCCAGTGAGCCGTGTAGCTAAACTCGGTGCGCTGTAGTAATACAGGGTGCTAAGCGAGTGGATAAAGTAACCTTGATAAGAAGTGCGAGCAATCGTGCAGACCGTAACATTAAGTGAATTCTGCCGTATCGTTAAAAAGGTCTCGAAAGAGAACAAAGGGAAGTTGAGCCTGGGCAATATAGGCGAAAACCATGGAACGTGTGAAGAAACTGGAATGCAGCACGGAGGAATCCCTCGGTATAGAGGAAACGGTATGTATGAAAAGTGTGGTTCGGAACTGGAGAGACCCTACCCATCACCGAAAGGTAAAGAGAAAGCGTATAAGCTTGGCGAAATCGCATTTCTGATGGGAGGGAGTCGGAGAGGAACATAGTACCGATAATGATTGTGTAAGATAACGCAGTTTATGGGAAGGTTCCTTACTTCATTCATGTTTGTAGAGAGGGTAAGAGTGAGAGAATGTCATGCAGACTAACAACTCCAAAGAAAAAGTTCGACAACTTCAAAACAAACTATATCTGACAGCCAAGAAGTGTGATAGCCGAAGATTTCATGCACTTTACGATAAAGTATATCGTGAGGATGTACTCTCTGAGGCATGGAAACGAGTAAAAGCTAACAAAGGTTCCAGTGGTGTGGATGGTATCGAAATCGAGGATATTGAAACGATGGGAATCGAGAAATATTGTTGTGGTCAAGCTTTTTTGTAACATTTGTGGCTAAAAAATTCATTGGATTGTTGCTTGGATAATACCGAAGTTTCCAGTGTATGTAAAGGATGCTTCGCACCGCCTTTGGCGGCCTTGTCCTTGACATACACTGAAAGCTTCAGGTGAA
>JALFNN010000093.1 GCA_022774325.1 bacterium
TCGGTAGGACGTTCAGAGCATTGTTTTGGTGCGCCGTCAAGGGTGGCGTACACTACCAATCACTAACATATCTGCAATTTTCAAGGTTCATCTGAGCCTATTTTTATTACTCAGTTTTTTCATAGATTACTTGACACTACCATTAATTGATCCAGAGAAAGGCCAAACACTCTGGAAATCGTAATGATCATTTCCAGATCGGGAAGATTCTTATTGTTCTCCCAGTTTGAGACGGCCTGCCTGGATACATTCAGCTTTGCCGCCATCTGCTCCTGTGTCAGTTTGGCGTCTTTCCGAATCTGTCTGATCTGTTTCCCGAAATCCATCGTTCTTCCTCCTCTCTACGTTTCAATCTTACCCTTTGGCGTACCGTTTTATCAAGTAAGCCACTCTTGCATCGCCGATTTCCGGCGCTTTCGTCACTTGCGTGGTTCCTCAATCCGTATAAATACAGCTAAACCATTCTGCCCTGAATCCTCTCCACCAACTTCTTATAATAACACTGTACTCTTTTAGCAAAATTCCTCTTCCCATCATTTCTCTTCAACTCTCTATTCCCACACAGCATATCATCGATCGGCACCTGCAGTAGTTCACTCAGCGCATAAAGATTATCGATGGTGGGCATACTGCTGCCATCCAGCCAGTGATAGACACTCTGCACACTGCCAAGTCCAAGGTATTCCTTAACATTTTTCACATTCAATCCTCTTTTTTTCATAAGAGCCTTGATTCTTCTTCCTGTTTTTACTTTATCTATTGTTGGATATGAATACAAATATGTCCCTCTTTTCATTGAACTTATCGTTTAAATGTCAAAGCAAACTTCTTTTATCTTCTCCAGATTCTTCACCGTCTCATCGTATCCATACTGATAGATCCTGTCGATTTTCTCCAGATCTTTTTCAAATGAATCAATCTGTACTTCTTTCGTCGGCCTTAAGATCACGGCTCTTCCTTCCCGCTCCAGCTTCTCGCAGTAGGCAACTGTCTCATTATACATCATGTGCCTTGTCATCAGCGGACGCACCAGTTTAGGGAACTTCTTGCGGAGCGCCTTCGCTGCCGCGACATTCGCCTTTGACAGTGTTTTTATATATCCTTTCGGCCTTGTAAGAACGATCAGCATCTTCGGATGTCCGTCCGCCTCCGCCTTGCGCACCGGAATCGGATCACAGATCCCGCCGTCATAATACTTCTTCCCATTCAGTTCAATTGCCGGGAACACGAACGGGATCGCGCAAGTTGCCTTGAGCATGCCACAGGTCTCTTCCAGATCTTTTCCATCCAGATATTCCGCTTCCCCGGTTTCGGCATTCGTAACGCCCACACGCACTTCTGTCGGATTGTTCCGGTAAGTCTCCCAATCAAACGGATAAATCTCTTTCGGTATGGTCTCATATGCATACTTCAGGCCAAACAGGCTTCTGTCCGTCAGGTAATTCCGAAGCCCCACATACCGTTTGTCATGTCGGTGATTCATCAGAATATGATAGTTTCTCTTTTTCTGCTTTGAAACATACGAAACTCCATCGGTGATCCCCGCCGAAACTCCAATTACATAATCAAAATTTACATCGTTATCCAACAGTGCATCCATGACACCGCAGGAAAATATAGGTCGGAAGGTTCCCCCTTCCAGTATCAGTGCGTTCATTTTCTGTCATTTCTCCTTCGTTATAGCCGAGCAGCTATTTCTTAGCCCCTCTGCCCTTCCTTATTTCAAGATAAATTGTCTATTCTCCACTTCTTCAACCGGGTCATACTGGTCTAGCGAACGATCCATAATCAGATTAACTGCCAGTGAAATACACAAGACTCGCCGTCCTACTTGAACAGTATAACATTTATAAAACATAATAAAAACAAAATTTCTGTGAAATCTTTTCGGACTGACACACATATTTCCTCTGTGAAAGACATATTCTGTAACAGCCTACAGCAAAAAGGAGGTCTTTGGAAATGAATCCTGTGATTGGAATTCTGACATGTGGAATGAAGGATAAACAACATTTTGTACCAAACAGCTATGTGACTGCCATCCGGCTCTCAGGCGGACTTCCCATACTGATCCCCGTATTTCCGCCGGGCTGGGATGTCACCGGTATTCTTTCACTCTGTGACGGTTTTCTTCTTCCAGGAGGCGGCGATTTCACACCACTTCTTTTCGACGAGAATCCTCTCCCGGGTATCGGAGAAACAAACCTGGAACTGGATGTATTCCAAATTCATTTCACAGAAGAAATTTTAAAATTACGAAAACCACTATTAGGTATCTGTCGTGGTATGCAGCTTATAAATCTAGCTGCCGGAGGAACCATATATCAGGATCTCTCACTCCAGCCCGGAACTCCATTTCTGCATACGCAAACCTCGCAGAACAGAAGTGATGTCAGTCATCAGGTATTTATTGAAAAAGAAAGTCTTCTGCACACGATCACAGGAGACTCTCTTTATACCAACAGTTTTCATCATCAAAGCATACATCTGACCGGAGAAAATGTGATTGCCTGCGCACATACCTCAGACGGAACGGTAGAAGCTATAGAACTTATTGGACATCCCTTCGCCGTAGGAGTACAGTGGCATCCGGAAGCCATGTTCTTCCATTCTTCGGCCATGAGGAAATTATTTTCCTACTTTGTCCGGAAGGCGTTACAATTGGCACGTAGCCCGCAGTAAATGCTAGCTACTGTGTGAAACATAATTGGAAAACATCTAATCAGTAGATAAACCTAAAAATTCCTATAGCATTTCCTAATTCTATGTGATACAATTTCTTCAAAGCATTAAATCAGATTCTTTTATGCGTAATCATCGCATCTGAACATTCTTGAAATTTTCTAATTCATGAAATCTCGATGCTTTTATTCCCATACAACAGCAGAGAGGTTTCAAAGGAAACGGCTTTCGGTATTCTGTTTTTTGGCCTCCTGCACAATTTCAAAGGAGGTTATTATATGAACAAAACAGGAAAAAACGAGCTCCAAAACAGCTTCCAGACAGAAACGGTCCCTGCGGAAGCTGCGCAGGTGCAGCCCCATGCAAACCGCATCTATAAAGCCAGAATCTTCGAGATGTTGTTTAGTGATAAGAAAGAACTGCTTGGACTTTATAATGCAACTGGAAAGACCAATTACACAGACCCAGAACTGTTGGAAATTAACACACTGGAAAATGCAATCTATATGGCAATGCACAATGATATCTCATTTATCATTGATTCCAGATTGTCACTGTATGAGCACCAATCCACTTATAGCCCGAACCTTCCGCTTCGATATCTGATGTATATAGCAGACTTATATTCAGTTCTTACCAGGAAAGAAAATTTATACAGACATAAGGCAGTTATGATTCCTGTTCCATTTTTCGTAATATTCTACAATGGCGAAGAGCAATTGCCTGACAGGGTTCTGCTGCCACTGTCAGACTTGTTCAAAACTCCGGAGTCGTTTCTGAACAATGAGGAATATAAAGAACTATATCCTGCACTGGAATTGAAAGCTCTTCTTTTGAACATCAATCCGGGACATAATCAGGAACTTATGAATTCTTGCAAAACGTTAAAAGATTATTCTGAATATACAGCAAGAGTAAGACAGTACGCGAAAGTAATGAATCTGGAAGATGCAGTGGAACGAGCAATTACAGAGTGTATTGCAGAAGGAATTCTTTCAGATTTTCTGGAGAAAAACAGAGCGGAGGCGAAGAGTGTGAGTATTTATGAATATGATCAGGAACGGCATCTACGGCAAGAACGTGAAGAAGCCAGAGAAGAAGGTGAGAAAATCGGGAGAGAAGCTGGCATACGGGCATTCGTCATCGATCATATTGAGGAAGGCATGCCCCCCGAAAAAAGCATCTTAAAATTACAAAAGCTTTTTTCTCTGACAAACGAAGAGGCGAAAAGCTATTACGAAGAGTATTCACAGACGAATTGCTAAAAATGACGCGGAGAAAGATAAAACTCCTCTCCGCGTCATATATTTTCGCAATATTTATGATAACCGTATATCTCTAGAGGAACTTCCGAGTGAATGAATTGATATGCTTTTCATATCATTATTCCGATTTTAATGTTCCGGCATAAATCTGGCCATCTCATCGATACAGTCTTCACACTGAGGATAAACTCCCGCGTTATCAAAATATGCATGGCCAAATCCCTTATACAATACCGCCGTAGTATCCACCCCGGCATTATGCAGCTTCACCGCATACCCAAGTGTCTCCAGCTTCAGGAAATCATGTTCTCCGACCGTCACAAATGTCGGTGGATTTTTCTTCGGATCTCTCGTATATGGATTCAGATAATCATTCTTTACATCGCCCGTTCCGAGTATGGCTTCCAGCCCGTCCGTCATTCCTCCGAACATGCCGATCATTTTGGTAAGTCCTCTTTTCTGTTTCGGTGCCATCTCAAACTGATCCATGGACGGATGATAATATTCATCTTCCACCTTTGCCATGTTGAGCGTCGGATACAGAAGCATCTGTCCTCTCACCATATGCGCACCATCTTCCCAGTCTCTGGTTGTACAATACTGTGTCAGATTGCCGCCTGCGCTGTCTCCGCCTACAAAGATCCGTCTTTGCCACAAACATTTTTACGGACTCTTCTACGATGCCCGGATGACCGCCAAAGAAACCGCCTCCGTGAATGTAATAGAGGATTGATCCGTTCTTTTATTTTCTGAAGCAAATCTTCTGAATATTTTTTCATCTTACTTCGTTCCTATTCGATATTTTCCGACACGCTCATCGCAAATGACTCCACTATAATTCATTCGAAATGCAAAATCATATGTATTTCCTTCACTGTCCGTATTTCTCCTCCTTTTATGAACACTTATTCACGTTCTATTCATAATTCTTTTAAATTCTTATCACAGTTTTATCACATTTTTCCCGTATACTAATAATCAAACAAAGGCAATAACTTTTTCATATAAATTTTTCTTTTTCATAAACGCCGATGCTCAGTTCGCTGGGCATCGGCACTCCTCATTTTATAGGGTTTTCTTTGTAAAACTCTTATTAAAAAGACATTTCATCTGTTCCACTAAAATGACCGAATCACTTCTTCCGACATAGAACGCACCACTTCAACCGCGAGCTGAACCGTCGCCTCAAAATCATAATAAGACGTAATTCCATTTGGTGAATGAATGTATCGCACCGGAACTCCCACAACGATTGCAGGGATTCCATCCATTGCGGTGTTGATGATCGCTCCGTTGTTTCCGCCTCCTTCCCGTACGGAAGCCTGAACGGCCAGGTGCTTTTCTTCTGCCAGATCCAGCACATATCTCTGATACCGCGGAGAGCAGATTACCGAGCAGTCCATAAAGCGGAGCATCGGGCCTTTCTTCAGCGCCGTCTGAATCGCATAGGGTTCTGTAAAGGTATCGTCGGCCGGACAGCCTTCAAAGCAAAGTGCGATCTGCGGCGCAACCTTGTTCACCGCAACTCTTACGCCTCTTTCTCCGACTTCTTCCTGAGAAGAAAGGACTCCGACCAGATCCACCGCCAGTTCTTCTTCTGCAAGCCTTCGCATCGACTCGATCAGCGCCGCACATCCGATTCGGCAATCAAATCCTTTGCCCATCATAATATCATGCTGCTCATCATAAGTAAATGAGACATCCGGAACTACAGGTTCGCCGATCCGTATTCCGAAATTCTCCACTGCATCCTCTTTGCTCACAGCTCCCACGTCGATCACCAGGGACTGGATATCCGTGCTTCCTCCTGCCTGACGCTCCGCCGGGGTCATAAAATGTGGTGGTTTCGATGCCACAATGCCCGGTATATATTTCCCATAACGATTGCGTACCAGTACCTTCGATGCTGGAAGTGCCTGATCGGTCCATCTTCCGAGGGTCACGAAGCGCAGTGTTCCATTCGGCTTGATGGAATGAACCATCAAGCCCACTTCATCACTGTGGGCATCCAACATCATAACCGGCTTATTTCCTGTATTTTTTCTACGATACAAATAGAGATTTCTCAGACAGTCTTCCTCAGTCTGTGCGAATTCTTCTCCGTATTTTTTTGCAGTCAGGATCACCTCATCCTCAAATCCGGATGCCCCCGCCGCATCCGTCAGCTCCTGAATCATGCGTATGGTGTTCTCGTTCTTTTCTCTTTCCATTTTCCCTTCACCTCGTAATATTTTATATATGATCATCCGTCATCCGACGGGCATATTCCAGAATCTGCTGTTCCAGCATTTCCATTTTAGCACGGGTTTCCGGATTCTTATATGTGATCCGGTGTATGATCCGTGAAATATAATCGTTCTCCAGAATGATTTCCATCGTTTCCTTATAATTGATATCATAAAAATACGCTACATAAGACACCCAGTAGTCCATGGATGTTTTTCGACTTTCTGAAAGAATGGATTTCTGTTCCTGGCAGGATCTCCAGACTTCGTCACTGATCACATCCTGCCCCGGCACATCAAGCGGTTTCTCCAGAAGTGTTTCCAGTTTTTCTTCCAGCTTCACACGGCAGTTATCCAGTTTGTCTGCATCACGGATTATTTTAGCGTGCATGAGTGTCCGCTCATCTTCTATTCCTTCCAACTGAAAATCACTGTGCCGGTCGATCGCCGTGTAAATGATGTCATCCCAAGTGTCTTCTTCAAGAAATTCCCGGATCATTCCCTGCCGGAACAAAATCTCAGCTCCGTATTTTGCATGGTTCATCATCCCCGGATCAAAACTATTGAAACGTTTTAACTGTTCAAAACGCCCGATGTCATGAAGTAATCCTATCATTTTCGCAAGATCTGTATCCTCTTCGGACAACTTCATTCTTCGCGCGATTTCACCACTGCATTCTACCACCTGATACGTATGTATGATTTTCAGATTGATCTTATCGTCCGCACGGTCATAACCGTCCAGATACTCCTCGAATTTCTGTTTTGCTCTTTCAAAATCCATCTCATCACCTCAAAAATGCAGGAGGCTTCCGGCATACATCGGATGCTGTTCCTGCATTTTACTCTTTCCTTTTATTTTAACATCAGAAGTTCCGGAATCTCTCCCAGATTCTTTACCACATAATCCGCCATTTCTGCAGTCTCTTTCGTCGGTCCGGTGAGATCCGGCACCATCACGACATGGCAGCCGGCACTCCATGCAGCACGGACACCATTCGGTGAATCCTCTGCCGCAAGACATTCCTCCGGTTTCTTTCTGATCTTCTCGCAGGCATGAAGATATACATCCGGACAGGGTTTCCCATTTTCCACCATGGAGGCGCTGATAATTTCATCAAAAAGATCCGCAAATCCGACCATCTTCAGATAGCGCACTGCCCGCGTCTCCTCTGTCGCAGTCACGACCGCAGTCTGAAAACCTCGTCTTCTCAGTTCTGTGAGCGTCTCTCTCACAAACGGCTTCGTCTCAAGTCCATATTTCTCAATATGTTTTGCCATAAGCTGCTGCCTGCGTCCCCGGATCCCGTCATAATCAAAATCCGCCCCGTACATTTCCTTTGCTTTCACTCTGGCAAATTTTGCATCCAGACTCCGAAACAGATACGCGTCCTCCAGAGACATCCTGTATCCGGCTTCGCGCATTGCCTTCTGCTTGTAGACCGTCAGGTATTTCTCCGTATCGATCAAAATCCCATCCATATCGAATAACACTGCTTTTATCATGAATTGTCCTCTTTCTTCTTGTGAGCGCTAATTCTCGTCCTTCTTCTCAACCTGTTTACAATTATCTGCGAGATAGTCCTGCACAAGATCCATCTTTGCCATCTGCTCTAAATCTTCCAGACTTCCGTAAGATTCCATAACGGATTTCAGCTCCTCAACGCTTCCGTAACCGGTCTGCTGGGCATATTCTTCGTATTTCTTATCGAGCGCTTCATCCGAAACATCGATCTTTGCTTTTTCAATCACCAGATCCATCACCATCAGCTCTTTCAGGCGTTCCTTCGCTGCTTTTGTCAGCTCTGTCTGATAGGTTTCTTCATCCATTTCCAGATACGTATCTCTGTACTCTTCGAATTCCACACCATAATAAGCCGCATTCTGTTCCATCTGGCCCTGAATGGTATCCATCATTTCCTGAAGTTCTTCCTTCGGATATTTTGTCACCTGTGCATTCTCCATCAGCGCATCCCACGCACTGCTCTTCAGCATGTTTCTGGCTGACGATTCGTTATTTTCTTCCAGAAACTCACGCACTTCCTGTTTATATTCTTCAACGGTTGAAGCGGTATCAGAAAACGTCTTCACAAGCTCATCCGTCAGCTCCGGCACATGAACTTCAGTGATTCCTTTTACCGTAACAGTAAAGACAACCGGCTTTCCTGAAAAATCCGGGTTATTCGGGTATGGGTCCGGGAATGTCAGATTCAGATCAAATGTCTCGCCGATCCCATGTCCCACAATTCCTTCTTCAAAACCATCTATAAAACTGTTGGATCCTAACGTCAGAGGAGCATCCACTGCCGAACCTCCATCAAACGGCACTCCATCCATCTTGCCTTCATAATCAATCGTAACAGTATCTCCGTCCAGCGCTGCACGGTCTGTTACTTCTGTGGATGTAGAATTTGCTTCACACATACTCTGAACATAGCTTTCCACATCTTCATCCGTTACTTCTTCCGCTTCCTGCTTCTCAACCTCCAGCCCTTTATACTGGCTGATCGTTACATAATCATTGGAAATTTTGCCGGAGCATCCGCCAAGGATCACAGCCGATACACACAGTCCTGCAACCAGCGAGGAAAATTTCTTTTTCATATTTTACACCTCATAATCTTCTTATTTGTATCTGTTCGAAATGAGACCCAAATCATCGTTGTTCCACATATCGACACACTTTTTTTTGCAGACACACACATTTTGATTATATGACAAATTTTTTAAAATGGAAAGGGATTTCATGCTAATTTAATAACTGTATTTTTGCGAATCACGAAACAGCTTGCACCCCCCGACAAATAATGTTACAATGTCATATGGATAATATGTATTAGGAGGACGGGATCATGAGCAAAGTGACAATCGTTTTACTGGTAGTTCTGGTAATTTTAATCATTGTTGTAGTTGCCTTATATTTCCTGGGCAAGAAAGCGGAAAAGAAACAGGCAGAGCAGCAGGAGATCATGGATGCTGCCGCACAACAGGTGACTATGCTGATTATCGATAAAGGTAAGATGCGCCTTAAAGATGCCGGTTTTCCTGCAGTTGTAATGGAAAGCACACCGAAATATCTTCGTCGTTCCAAAGTTCCGGTTGTTAAAGCCAAAGTCGGACCGAAGATTATGAACCTGATGTGTGACGCTGCGATCTATGACCTCATTCCGGTCAAGAAAGAGGTAAAAGCAACCGTAAGCGGCATTTACATAACAGCCGTAAGAGGACTGCGCGGACCACTTGAAGCACCAAAGAAAAAGAAAGGTTTCTTTGCACGTTTCAAGAAAGACGAGACACAAAAATAATAGCACAGAAAAATGGCGTCAATGCACTAGCATTGGCGCCATTCTTTTGATGATCTATTCTTTTCTTTCAGCACACTGTCCGCCGCTTCTTTCGGTCGGATATTCATGGATATCCGGCAGTCGGCCATAGCCTCATGATTGATGTCCAGACCATATTCCACTTCCACCTGAATCAGATCTTCCGTCACGTTGACATCCATATCACGGGTATGAATTCCTACCTGAATCTGCCCATACGGCGTGTCATAATAAGTCAAGTTCGACTTATTCTTCTCAAACACCATATGTGCATTGGTAAGGCCGCTCTTCATAATCTCGAGCGTATCATCTCCGGTAATCTTAACCTTGTTCTTGATTACTCCCGGGAGTCCTTCAACCACTTCATCATATATGACATAGTGCCTGTCGTTCTTTAAATAATAACTCGCCGGAGTAATCACTTCGATCGGTTCATTCTCTTCATCCCCGTTTTCCATGAACTCCATCTGATGGAGCCCGGAAATCGTCAATAAAACCTCTTGCGTCATACAATCTTTCCAATCACTCTATTTATAATGCGAGCTGCTGTGCGATATCGTACTGGTACTGCGGAATTCCTTTCTGCATTGCCAGTGCTTCATTAATATCGAAATCAATGTACTCGCCATGTTTATATCCTACTACTCGGTTGGTTTTGCCTTCCAGAAGAAGATCTACGGCCATCGCGCCCATGATGGAAGCATATACTCTGTCTTTTGCTGTCGGGCTTCCTCCACGCTGCATGTGTCCGAGAATCGTTGCACGGGTCTCCATACCTGTCTCCTCTTCAATTCTCTTAGCCATATTCATAGAATCTCCGATACCTTCGGCATTGATAATGATATAATGCTTCTTACCGCGCTTTCTGTTTTCCTTGATATCTGCCACGATCTTCTCTTCGTTGTAATCGTGTTCCTCCGGAAGAAGAATTCTCTCTGCACCATTGGCAATTCCGCACCATAATGCAAGGTATCCGGCGTCACGTCCCATAACCTCAATGATACTGCATCTTTCATGAGATGTAGATGTATCACGTACCTTATCGATTGCTTCCATAGCTGTATTAACAGCAGTATCAAATCCAATCGTGTATTCTGTACAGGCAATGTCAAGGTCGATCGTTCCCGGAAGTCCGATCGTATTTACACCATAATCAGAAAGCTTCTGGGCCCCTTTGAAAGAACCGTCTCCTCCAATAACTACCAGACCGTCGATTCCGTACTTCTTGCAGATCGCTGCTGCCTTCTGCTGTCCCTCAATGGTACGCATCTCTTCGCAGCGTGCTGTCTGAAGAATCGTTCCACCTCTCTGGATCGTATCCGATACATCTCTGGCACTTAAATCAATAATCTCTTCGTTGAGAAGTCCTGAATATCCTCTTCTGATTCCGCGTACCTTGAGGCCTTTTCCTAAAGCTGTCCTTACTACCGCACGGATCGCCGCATTCATTCCCGGTGCATCTCCACCGCTGGTCAACACTCCGATTGTTCTGATAATTTTTTCTGCCATGATATGTTTTCCTCCGTCTCCTTCTGTTGTAGGATTTTAAAGTATGCCAAATAATTCACATTCTCAAGCTACATTGTACTCTATTTAATACATCTTTTCAATGGGTTTTTCCACTACTTTTGCACAAGATTCTCCAAAATAATTCGTCAACCTGCTCAAGATTCCCGGCTCTATTTTAATATTCCTGTTCTTCGGAAGACGCTTTACGGCACGTTCCGCTTTGCAGTAAATGACCACCGCATCATCCCCCTCGCTGTCCGCTATCATCGCGAACAAATGCTTTTCATCAGCAAGATATGCCGCCTTATTCTCATATTGAAGCCAGAGTTCTTTCCTTGTTCTCTCAAATGGGATGATTTCCTCACAGATCAGTTTGCTGGCATTATCGTCCTCCTCGGAAACTCTTCCCTTCACAAAGACTTTGCTGTCCTCCTGGAGATACTGCTGATTTTTCTCGTAATCTCTCGGGAAAATCACGACCTCCACGGTTCCCATCAGATCCTCTATGGTGATAAATGCCATGGTCTGGTTCTTTTTTGTGTATTTGATCGTTTTCGAAGTGATCATTCCTCCGATAATCTCTTTCGCACCGTCACGCACCTTTGTCACGCCGGTCTCCTCATCCAGCTGAAAATCCTGTGTGGTAGCCGAAATATTGTTTCTCCATTTTTCTTCGTATTCCTCCAGTGGATGTCCGCTCAGGTATACGCCCAGAACTTCTTTTTCAAAAGCGAGAAGCGTCTCCTTCTGATATTCTCCCACATCCGGCAGAGTTATCTCGAATTCTTTCTTCTGCTCTTCATCAACAATATCGAACAGTGACATCTGACCGGTCATAGAATATTTCTTCTCCTGATTCACCTGATCCATAACACGGATATAGATCATCATGAGCTGCTTCCGGGTTCCTTTCAGACTGTCAAACGCACCGGACTTAATGAAATTCTCCACGGTTCGTTTGTTCACTTCTTTGTTGGAAAGCCGTTCAATGAAGTCTTTCAGATTTTTAAATTCTCCCCTCAGTTTTCTCTCTTCGATAATAGATTCGATGACCGGACGCCCAATGCTTTTAATCGCAGCCAGACCATAACGAATGTTTCCGTTATCCACTGAGAAATTACCTACTCCGCGATTAATATCCGGAGGCAGGATCTTAATTCCCATCTGCCTGCAGCTGTAAATATATTCTGCCACCTTTCCCGGATTATCGATAACGGATGTCATAAGAGCCGCCATGTATTCCACCGGATGATAATATTTCAAATAGGCCGTCTGATATGCGACAACTGCATATGCCGCCGCATGCGACTTGTTAAATGCGTACTTTGCAAAATCGATCATCTCATTGTAGATTTTATTTGCAATCTCCTCCGAAATTCCATTTGCCACGCATCCCGGAACGTTCTCTTCCGGATTGCCGTAGACAAAATTCTGGCGCTCTCTCTGCATCACATCCGCTTTTTTCTTACTCATCGCACGGCGCAGAAGGTCACTTCGCCCCAGCGTATATCCGGCCAGATCCCGCACGATCTGCATAACCTGTTCCTGATAAACGATACAGCCGTATGTAGGTTCCAGGATCGGCTCCAGCTGCGGGCAGTCATAGGTGATAAGTTCCGGGTGATTCTTTCCTTTTATATATTGCGGAATGAAATCCATCGGCCCCGGGCGGTACAGAGAGATTCCCGCGATAATATCTTCCAGACTCTGCGGCTTCAGTTCCTTCATGAAGCTCTTCATCCCCGCACTTTCCAGCTGGAAGACTCCGTCCGTCTTGCCGCTTCCCAGAAGCTCCATCACCGCCGGGTCATTGTAATCCAGCTCTTCCGGAATGATCCGCTCTCCGGT
>JALFNN010000110.1 GCA_022774325.1 bacterium
CCATTCATGCTGAAATCTTGCATCTACGGTATCCATAACGGCTACTTTTTCATCCACAATAACATAGGAATTGTATGCCATGCCGTTCGGAACATCATACTGACCTTCAAACAGGTCAATTTCATGATCATTGACACCTACATATTTAATGTCGTTTGTAATCTCCATTTGCATTCTCTCCTTTTCGCTGATTTGCTATAAGGTATTGTATCAAATCATAAGTGTAATGACTAGTCCTATGTCTTATTATGTTGAATTTTTTTGAATACACACGGTGCTTCCTTCTAAGGATTCTATTTCCTTTTTGCTCTGTGCTGCCACATATGCCACAGCATACCAATCAGAAAAAGAACTGCTGCCAGTTTATGTACGATTTTTACGAACATCGCTCCTTGAAGCGGATGCAGAATTATCCCTGTCACGACTAACAAAATAAATTTCTGCATTAATCTTAGATCGTTTCATTCTGTTCTCCTTTCGGCACGGTCAAGCACCTGTTTCTATGTTACATCCACTATTTGATGTCAAACGCATTTAAGATTGTAAGCGTTTCAAAGTCAGAAGGCTGAATCTGGATTGTCTCCCCATCCTTTGTAATATCCACTTTCTTAATCTCGATTACTTTTTCTTCGCCTTTTGAAATGTCAAAACAGTTATCGCTCGCGACAAAATCAAACTTCTCCGCTTCCAGTACAACATATTTGGCATAGTTCTCCGTACGGAATCTGAGAATATAACTGTCTTCGTTTTCTTCAACCGTATAGGTAAGACCAGGATCTGCAAATTCAAAGTGCTTCGGTCTGCAGAACAATAAGGTACCGCGGCTCGTCTCATTTTCTCCTTCATATAAGATATACTCCAGATACTGCGAACGGAATGTGGCTTTATTCTTCAGCACTTCTGTGAAATCAGCCTCCGCACACGGAACAGCTTCCAGCGGATTCACTTTGCATTCTGCCGAATCTTCCGAAATAATATTGCCCTTATTGTCTATCAGCCTCCACACCACTTTTGCAGAGACTTCACGTCTTGTCTCATTGGAAATGACAAACTTTACATTTCCTTTTTCTTCCAACGCAGACAGGAGTACCGGTGCATAGAATTTCTTTGCATAATAGTGCAGCGGTTTCCAGCGATTAAAGTAGTCCAGACTTGACCAGCTTGCTACCGGCCAGCAATCATTTACCTACCAGTAAAGAGACCCCATACATCTTCCCCGATTGCTTCTCCAGTGTTCCACTCCATAGCGGATTGCTTCTGCCTGAAGGATCTGGGAAACATAGATCAATGTATCAAATTTGGAAGGATACCGGAAGTTTGCTGATAAATAATAAAGGATCAGTCCGTTTGCACCGCCGTTTTTCTGGTGGTTCTCCATAACCGGTGAGAAAATATTCTTATCCTCTTCTTTCGCAAAGGTATTGATCGTCTTCACAGACGGGAAGGACTGGAAACCAAATTCAGAACAAAAACGGAAATAATACTTTCTGTACTCTGTAAAGTGTTTCAGTCTGTGCCACACATCCCAATAATGCACATCACCACGGTTCTGATCGTTAGGATCATCAAAGCTTCCGCCGGATGAAGGTGATGCCAGCCAGTAAAATCTATCCGGATCTACCGACTTCACAGTTTCCGGCAAAAGCCATTCAAAGAGTTTGATGTAATTCGCTTTGTCGGTCAGTTTATTTCCAAAGCCCATATCCCAGCCGGACCATCCCCACTCAAGTTCGTTGTTTCCGCACCATAAAGCGATCGATGCATGATGACGCAGACGTCTTACATTGTCTTTCGTCTCTGCAATAACATTCTGGACAAAGTCCTCGTGAAGACGGTATACACCGCAGGCAAACAAAAGATCCTGCCATACGATCAGACCATATTCATCACACAGATCATAGAAATAATCTTCGCAGAAATATCCGCCGCCCCACACACGGATACAGTTGTAGTTCGCTTTCACGCACTATTCGATCAGTTTTCTGGATCGTGTAGGAATCTTTTGTTTTGATTCCACAATATTTTTGTTCGATGCAGTTTCCTTCCGGCGATACAATACTGATTTCAAGCTCTGTTTCTTTTCCATTTGCAAGTCTTTCAAATGCAACATCAAACTGAACTTCCACATTGCCTTCATGATGGTGCTGACGAACATAGACATCCTCAAATTTCGCCAGATTATATGCAACAATGCTGACCGGTCTCCATATCCCCATATCAGGCAGTTTCGGGCCCCAGTCCCAGCCATAGGTACAATGTGCTTTTCGAACAAGACTGAAACCATCTACTGTATCAGAAGTCGTATAATATGGTTCTTTTCTGTGCTGTTCCAATGCATATTCAATGTTTGAATGAAATAAGATGCGGATGGAATTCTCCCCTTCCTTCAAAATATCTTTCACATCAAACTCATAGGTACGATTCATATCATTTACAAAAGCGAGATGCTGATCATTCAGATAAATGTCAGCCGCCGTGTCAAGTCCCTCGAAACGAAGCAGAACCTTGTCACTGGATATTACTTTATTTGAAACGGAAAATGTATTGGTAAACTCATAATCTTTTTTTAATACATCGTAGGTTTTCCACTCATTTTCACCATAATACGGATCTTCAATCTCTCCATTTTCATACAATGTGTTAGCAACAGTAGCCGGCACATCGGAATAAAAACATTTTGCATCATCCGTGCAGCAGATACACCAATTTTCATTTAAGTTAATTTTTTCCATTATAGCCCCATTCTACGAAAGCGCTGTACACCGGCTCCCCAAAGCCACTGCGCAGCGCTCCCCTTTTCATCTTCGATACTTTTTATTTATTCTTCCACTTTCTTCAGATAAAAGAGCCGTGAAAAATAATCTCCCTGCTGCTCCCTTGCAAGCATTGGAATTCCTGCAGAACAATCCGATACACTAAGGCCCGCGTACATCAATTCATCTCCATAATGCACTCCGCAATCCATATGTGCACCAAAGCATTCC
>JALFNN010000022.1 GCA_022774325.1 bacterium
TTCTCCGTCAATTTCTCCAATCTTGATACCATACATATCTTCTAATGCAAAAAGGGTGTGCATGAGACCAAGATAAGAGTCAATATTCGGAACATTGATGGCTCTGGTGCTTACACCGAAGATCTGTGCCATTTCTTTGACCAGATCAGCTTTAGGGCTTCTGGCTTCTGTTTCGTACTGTGCCACACGGACATCCGAAGTCTTTCCAAGGAACCCAAGAAGTTCGCCAAGCTCCTTCTGTTTCATACCTTTTCTGTTTCTGAAAAATTTAATACGTTTTCCAAATGCCATAGGGATCTCTCCTTTTCCTGAAATCTTTTATTCAATTTTGAATATAAGTTCCTACCGTGGTGCAAAGAATAGGAACTGGTGGTTAACGATATTTGTTTAAATCAGTATAGCATATGGAAAAATAAGACGCAAGAAAAACTTAAACAAAAAAATTTAATTACCGATGTTCAAGCCACTTGACTTAATGGAAAATAGTTAATATAATACAATCAAACTTAACTATATAGCGTTAAGCTAAAGAAAATTTGAAAATGAGGTTGTATAAGGTGCCTTGAAACTTTGGATAAGTAGAGGGGTTTTTCCTTGAAGATGATGTGGAAGGAGGTGAATGGAATGTCTGAATTAAAGAATGGATTTCTGACTGCAGAAGAAGTAATGGATATTTTGCAGGTCAAGCAGTCAAAGGCATACCAGATTATCCGTCAGCTGAATAAAGAGCTCAGCGGAATGGGGCTGATTACAGTGCCGGGGCGTGTGGATGCCAATTATTTCAAGAAAAAGTTGTTTTACGAAGAAAAATAGGAGGTACTTAAGATGGCTGTATATCAGGAAAAAGACAAAGGTACATGGAGGGTGGTGTTCCGGTACACCGATTTTACCGGGGAAAGAAAGCAGACGCAGAAACGTGGCTTCAAGACCAAACGGGAAGCGACTGCATGGGAACATGAGATGATGCTCCGAAAAGGAAATAAGCTGGATATGACGTTTGAGAGCTTTTATGAGATTTATTCCGAGTATAAACGCCAGAGGGTAAAGGAAAGTACATTTGAGACGAAAAGCCACATTGTGCGGACAAAAATTCTTCCTTACTTTGGAAAACGGAAGATCAACGAGATCACAGTGGCGGATGTGATTGCCTGGCAGAATGAGATGATGGCATACCGGGATGAAAAGGGCAAGCCCTATTCCGTGGATTATCTGAAAACGATTCAGGCACAGCTTACAGCAATTTTCAATCATGCGGTGAACTATTATAATCTGCCCAGCAATCCGGCAAGACAGGCAGGAAGTATGGGAAAAGAAGTTCCAAAGGAAATGAAGTTCTGGACAAAAGAACAGTATCTGATATTTGCCGAGGCAATGATGGACAAGCCCAGATCCTATTATGCCTTTGAGATGCTGTACTGGACCGGAATCCGGGAAGGGGATGCTGATGGTAAAATAAGTCTAAATCAACAGAAACCCAGTAAACATGCGGGGTTGAGGTGATTTGGTCCTGAAAAATTCTTGCAACGAAACAACGAATTTATGAAGGAAAGGCCGATCTTTTATAAAAAACCAATTAAAACAGAGAAAGATTTCAGTACATGGCTGAGATGTTTTTACTATACCACGAAAGCGGTGATAACTGAATATATTTATTTTTAGGACTGTATTAGCTCGCATGGACATTAGTTCCGGCTGTCTGATTCAGTCCTCTTTTTTATTTGAGATCAAAGAAAGGTGATAAAGAATATGGCAAAAATTATATCAGTAGTAAACCAGAAAGGCGGAACTGGAAAATCCGCATGTGCAGCAAATCTTGGTGTAGGGTTGGCTCTTATGAATAAGAAGGTGTTAGTCGTGGATGCTGATCCGCAGTCAGATGTGTCTGCTGGATTTGGATTCCGTGACTGCGATAATAGTAATGAAACATTAACAACGCTGATGGAAATGGTGTTGAGTGATGAAGATATTCCGGAAGACTGCTTTATCCAGCATACAGAGGAAGGTATTGATATTATATGCTCCAATATTGGATTGGCAGGAACAGAGGTACAGCTTGTGAATGCAATGAGCCGTGAGTTTGTCCTGAAACAAATATTAAACAGGGTAAAAGATCGGTACGATGCAATTTTGATAGATTGTATGCCATCCTTGGGTATGATCACCATCAATGCCCTGGCAGCGTCGGATGAAGTGTTGATTCCGGTAGAATGTCGTCTCGCAAAATAAAGTTCCTGTCTCCTGCACAAAAACAGCGAATTATTATATCAGTTCCATAATGATGTCTCTTTGTACGTGCCTGTAATTACGGCGCGCTTTTTTCTTGTATCTTTTTTCCGTTTCCGTTATAG
>JALFNN010000069.1 GCA_022774325.1 bacterium
AAAGCGAGAATTGTTTAAAGGGTTCATTCGCACTTTGGAAAAGCAGGACGGCATAACCTGCGAGTTCGATGCCGGGATTTGGAGCAGTCTTGTACAGGAAGTGATTGTAAAGGCAAAAGATGATATAAGATTCATATTCAAGAACGGATTTGAAGTAAGAGTATAGAAATAGGATTTGATGGCACTCGGGCAGTGAAATACTGGGGTGGTTTATGTGGAAAAAATGTAGGCGATATGATATGATAAACGATAAGATGTCCCATGAAAAAAATTTTGATGGATTAATTTGATATTTTGTAAAAAGAGTAAAAACAAAATAGGAGTGAAATTTTGATGAATATTGAAAAAAATTTGAGAGGTGGAAAGTTTAATCGTCTTCTTGAAAAAGCTATGGTTGATGTAAAAAATAAGACAAACCTAAACAGATTGGAACTGGAAGTTGTTTATTTGCTATCTCATTATGATGATATAACAACATTGACGGATATATGTCGGTACACGCAGATGAATAAAGGTCATATGTCTACTACTTTAGAGAATCTTGTTAAACAAGGATACATTGTATGCAAAAGAGATGATAAAGATCGTAGATATGTGAAATATGAGCTGGCTGATGCGTCGGAACATCTTTGTCAGGAAATGGAGATTCTCTGGGCAGAGTTAACCGCCAAGGTGGTGGAAGGAATTGATGAAAGTTCTTTGGCGGTATTTAACCGGGTGTCTGAGCAGATTAGTCATAATATAGACAGATTGTTGGAGAATGACTAGGAATTGTTACACCGAGTAATCGGTGTGCAATTTTTTTATTTCTTTTGAAAAAATGGGTTGACATAGGTTTTTTATGTGCTATAATCCTTTTTAAACAAACAGTTTGGAAACAAACTGTTTATATATGCTTCATATGAAGCATATATTTTTTACAAAATAAGTAGCACTCAATGCAAGAGAGTGCTAACAATAAAGGAAAGAGGTAATGATTATGCAGTTAAAACCATTAGGAGAGCGTGTTGTTTTAAAACAGCAGGAAGCAGAAGAAAAAACCCAGTCCGGAATTATATTACCGGATAGTGCAAAAGAAAAGCCACAGACAGCTGTTGTCATTGCAGTAGGACCTGGAAGTGAAAAGAATGGAAAGAAAACAGAAATGCAGGTAAAAGAAGGCGACCGTGTGATTTATTCTCAGTATTCCGGTACAGATGTTAAGTTGGAGGATGAGGAATATATCATCGTAAATCAGTCCGATATTATTGCAATTGTGGAGTAGTAAAATAAAAATACAGTTATTTTATATGTAGAAAGAAGGAATTAACATGGCAAAGGAAATTTTGTTTGATATCGATGCAAGAAAAAAGATGGAAGCAGGCGTTGATAAGCTGGCAGATACAGTAAAGGTGACAATCGGACCTAAGGGACGTAACGTTGTATTGGATAAATCTTACGGAACTCCTTTGATTACGAACGATGGTGTTACGATTGCAAAGGAGATTGAACTGGAAGATCCTTATGAGAATATGGGTGCACAACTTGTGAAAGAGGTCGCAACCAAAACGAATGACATTGCAGGAGACGGCACGACAACGGCAACTGTTTTGGCACAGGCTCTAGTAGGCGAGGGTATGAAAAATATAGCAGCAGGTGCAAATCCAATTATTTTGCGAAAAGGAATGAAGAAAGCAGCAGATACAACTATTGAAGCACTGGTTAAAATGAGCAAGCCTGTAACCGGAAAAGATCACATTGCAAAGGTTGCTGCAATCTCTGCAGGTAATGATGAAGTCGGAACAATGATTGCCGATGCAATGGAAAAGGTTGGAGAGAATGGCGTCATCACAATAGAAGAATCAAAGACGATGCAGACAGAGATAGAGGTTGTAGAGGGAATGCAGTTTGACAACGGTTATTTATCTGCTTACATGTGTGATGATAAAGAAAAGATGATAGCTAATATGAATCATCCATACATTTTGATTACGGACAAAAAGATATCTAATATAAAGGATATTCTTCCTATATTGGAGCAGGTAATGCAGCAGGGAAGAGAAATGCTGATTATTGCAGATGACGTAGAGGGTGAAGCACTTACAACACTAATCGTAAACAGGTTGAGAGGCACACTCAAGGTCGTAGCTGTAAAGGCACCGGGGTATGGTGATGGTCGTAAGGAGATGTTAAAGGATATTGCAATTCTGACAGGTGGACAGGCAGTACTCGATGACCTTGGCATGCAATTAAAGGATATCACAGTTGATATGCTTGGACAGACTAAATCAGTTAAAGTAACAAAGGAACATACAACCATCGTGGATGGCGAGGGCAAGAAACAGGACATTGAAGAAAGAATCGCAATGATTAAGAGACAGGCTGCAGATGCTTCTGAGTACGACAGGGATAAGCTGGTAGACCGGGTGGCTAAGCTCGGCGGTGGTGTTGCAGTTATTAAGATTGGAGCCGCAACTGAAACAGAGATGAAGGAAGCTAAGTATCGTATAGAGGATGCATTAAATGCCACTAGGGCTGCTGTGTCAGAGGGCATCATCAGTGGCGGCGGATCTGCTTATGTTCACGCACAAAAGGCAGTATATGACATGATATCAAGCATGGAGGGTGATGAGAGAACAGGAGCAGAGATTGTAGCCAAGGCATTGGAGGCTCCGCTTCGTGCCATTGCTGAAAATGCAGGCCTAGAGGGTGCTGTCATCATCAATAAGGTAAAGGAGTCAGATGAGGGCATAGGCTTTGATGCAATTTCTGAACAGTACGTCAATATGGTCGATGCAGGAATTATTGATCCTGTCAAGGTTACAAGAAGTGCACTTTCCAATGCGATTAGTGTGTCATCAACCTTATTAACAACGGAAGCTGCTGTGGCAAATATTAAGGAAACAGCACCTGCAATGCCGGCACAACCGGAAATGGGCTATTAAAATAATCCATTCTCTTTTACGAAGGGAAGTGACAGTCTGTTGCTTCCCTTATTTTAAATAAAGGAGGAGTAATATGGCAGAAACTATAGGAAATACAGATATTATAAAGCTGTCCAACGAATTGATATACCAAAGGCACTTGTTTAACCGGGAGCATAGAAAAGATGTCTTTATGAAAATGAGTATCCCGGAATACATTGCATTACAATATATTGCAATGGAGGAGACATCCGACATTTATTCAGGACGAGTCTATCTGAAGGATTTAGCGGACAAGCTTCAGATGACGATGCGACAGATTTCTAAAATGGTAGAAAAGCTACGAGACGTAGGATATGTATTATGGTCTCATGACGGTAACGGCAGTGAGGGCACCTATGTTACAATTACTGAAAGCGGACGAAGCCTGTTAAGGGCGCAGGAAGAAACACTTAAGAAGTATTACGGGAAGGTGTTCGAAAAGTTTGGAAAGGATAATTTGATTCAGTTACTACAGCTTATGAAGCAGTTGGAAACTATTATGAGCAGTGAGGTGGAGAATCTGGAGGTGAATAGAGATGACAACGGAGCAGATGAATGATTATTTTGAAGAATTGGAAGCAGTTTGTCTGAAAAATGATAACATTGCTCCGCGGTTATTTGAAGAATATGGCGTAAACAAAGGGCTTAGAGATGAAAATGGGAAAGGTGTCCTTACAGGACTTACCAACATATCAAAAATAGTGTCTTCAAAAATTGTTGATAATCAGAAGATTCCCTGCGATGGGGAATTGTGGTACCGGGGCTATCGAGTGGAAGATTTGATTCATTGTTTAGGACAAAATGAGTTTGGATTTGAAAAAATAGCATATCTTCTTTTGATGGGAAAACTGCCTGATGAAAGAGAGAAGGAAGACTTCGATAGAATTATTGGAGAGTGTAGGACATTGCCAACCAATTTTACAAGGGATGTCATTATGAAAGCACCTTCGGAGGATGTCATGAATTCCATGACCCGAAGTATTCTTACCCTGGCATCTTATGATAAAAAGGTAAAAGAACCAAGTGTCAGCAATTCGCTGCGTCAGTGCATCCAGCTCATCAGTGAGTTCCCATTGTTGGCAGTATATGGATATAATGCTTACAATCATTATGAAAAAAATGAGAGTATGTATATTCATCATCCCGATAAACAGCTTTCCACCGCGGAAAATCTATTGATGCTTCTGCGACCAGACAGGAAATATACCCTTACAGAGGCAAAGGTTTTAGATACGGCACTCATTTTGCATATGGAACATGGAGGAGGTAATAATTCTACATTTACCACAAGAGTCGTTACGTCATCCGGGTCTGACACTTATTCTACGATGGCAGCAGCAATGTGTTCGCTAAAAGGACCAAAACACGGAGGCGCCAACATTAAGGTAATGGAAATGATGGATGATATTAGGGCGCATATAAAGGATTATTCAGATAAGGATGAGATAGAAGCATACTTAAGAAGGATTGTTGATAAAGATGCATTTGACCAAAAGGGCTTAATCTATGGAATGGGACATGCAGTATATTCTATTTCTGATCCGAGGGAGAGAGTATTTAAAGATTATGTAAAACAACTGGCAGAGGAAAAGAAAAGGCAAAAAGATCTTGAATTGTATGAAAACATAGAGATGCTTGCTCCAAAGATCATAGCAGATAAAAGACATATCTATAAAGGTGTCAGTCCCAATGTAGATTTTTACAGTGGATTTGTCTACGATATGCTGGGCATACCGGTAGAACTTTATACAGCCATGTTTGCAGTAGCTAGAATCGTAGGTTGGAGTGCACACAGAATAGAAGAGATGATTTGCACGGATAAAATCATCAGACCAGCATATATGAGTGTTATGGAAGAAAAAAGACTCAGTTAGAGAGCTTTCTAACCAAGATTTCAGATGGTGTAATAATAAAATAATGCGTCAGCATATACATAAAATTAAAGAGCAGCAGACTTCAT
>JALFNN010000071.1 GCA_022774325.1 bacterium
AAAAAGTGCTGATCGGTGAATAAAGAATAGATTCATAGCAATAGAAGGGGACATTTGGATGGCTGATACTTCAGAAAACACAACAGTAACAAAACAACATATATGCACAGCGCTGCTCGCCCATGTAGATGCCGGGAAAACAACGCTTTCCGAGAGTATCCTGTATTTGTGCGGAAATATCAGAAAACTGGGACGAGTGGATCACGGGAACGCATTCTTGGACACGAATTCTCTGGAACGTAGCCGCGGTATCACGATTTTCTCAAAGCAGGCAGTGGTGGAGCTGCCGAAGAAGCAGATGAAAATGACGATTCTGGATACACCGGGGCATGTGGATTTTTCCGCGGAAATGGAACGGACGCTGCAGGTGCTGGATTACGCCATCCTTGTCATCAGCGGGGCGGACGGCGTGCAGGGGCACACCCGCACGTTATGGAATCTGCTGAAACGCTACCGGATTCCAGTTTTTCTATTTATCAATAAAATGGATCAGAACGGGACAGACAGAGCAGCCCGTCTGGAAGAATTGAAACAGAAATTGGATGACGGATGCATTGCATTTGACGGGGCGGAAGAGAAGGACACATTCTGGGAAAATATCGCCATGTGTGATGAAGATGCGCTTGGAGAATATCTGGAACATGGAGAAATCTCAAAAGAAATGCTGATCCGCCTGATCGCAGAACGTAAAGTGTTTCCATGTTATTTCGGATCGGCACTGAAAGTAGAGGGAGTGCAGGACTTATTGGAGGGACTGGAAGAATATACACGCCCTGCCCGTGCTTTACTCGCGCCCGGGAAGAAGATCGATGATCTGTCAAATGAATTATTTGGGGCAAGGGTTTACAAAATATCCAGAGACAATCAGGGCAACCGACTGACCCATTTGCGGATCACTTCCGGGATCTTGAAGGTGAAAGATACGCTGGAAAATGCGCCGGAGTCATCGGAACACTGGGAGGAGAAGGTGAACCAGATCCGGATCTATTCCGGCGAAAAATACGAAATGGTACAGGAGGCAGGCACCGGAATGGTCTGTGCCGTAACCGGACTTGGCAATACCCGCCCGGGCGAAGGACTTGGTATCACGCAGGAAGCAAAAGGACCGATCCTGGAACCGGTATTGAATTATCGCGTGATCCTGCCGGAAGGATGTGATGTCCACACGATGCTGCGGAACTTAAGACTTCTTGAAGAAGAAGATCCGATGCTGCGGATCGTGTGGAATGAAGAACTTGGCGAGATTCATGTGCAGTTGATGGGAGCGGTGCAGACGGAGATACTGCAAAGCCTGATCAAAGACAGATTTGGCGTGGAAGTGACATTTGGAACCGGAAATATTGTTTATAAAGAAACGATACGAAATGTAGTAGAAGGAGTCGGACATTTTGAACCGCTCCGCCATTACGCGGAGGTACATTTGCTGATGGAACCGGGAGAGCCGGGAAGCGGTCTTACTCTGGACACCATGTGCAGTACGGATGTGCTGGATCTGAACTGGCAGCGGCTGATACTTACGCATCTTGCTGAGAAAGTGCACAGAGGTGTACTGACAGGCGCGGCGCTAACGGATGTAAAGATTACCTTGATTGCAGGGAGAGCACATCTGAAACACACAGAAGGCGGGGATTTCCGGCAGTCTACATACCGGGCTGTGCGTCAGGGACTGATGCAGGCAGAAAATGTATTGCTTGAGCCTTATTATGATTTCCGCCTTGAAATCCCATCGGAATGTGTCGGACGGGCCCTTACGGATATTCAGAAAATGGCAGGCGAATTCCAGCCCCCGCAGGCAGACGGAGATTTGACGGTTATAACAGGCTATGCTCCGGTGGCGACCATGCGCGATTATCAGATGGAAGTCACCGGCTATACGAAAGGCAGGGGGAAAATCTTCTGTACATTCAAAGGTTATGAGCCGTGCCATAATTCGGAAGAAATCATAGAAGCATCCGGTTATGATCCGGAACGGGATCTGGATAATCCACCCGGGTCTGTATTTTGTGCACATGGTGCAGGATTTAACGTATCCTGGGAACAAGTACCGGAATATATGCATATTGAATCGCAGCTTGAGCGCATATTAAAAGAGAGAGAAGAAAGCAGGATGTCTGGAGAGATTCCGGCAAAGGACGGAACAGGGGAAAGAACCGAACAAAGCGCCCAGAGAACCGGAAATCCACAGAATACCGGGCGATCCGCTTCCAAAGCCGGAGCAGAGCGCTATGAACGCCATGCCCGTGAATCGAAAGAATTAGAAGAAATATTTATCCGTACCTACGGAAAAATCGAGCGAAAACAGGCGAACACCCAGAAAACGGTTACAGCGCCGGAAAAAAAGAAACACAGAGAAAAAAAAGAAGAATCTGTACAGGAATATCTGCTTGTGGACGGATACAATGTCATTTTCGCGTGGGATGATCTGAAAGATCTGGCGAAGACGAACATAGAGGCTGCAAGAGGAAAACTTATGGATATTCTCTGTAATTATCAGGGATTTAAGAAATGTATCGTTATCCTTGTATTTGACGCATATAAAGTAGAAGGATTCAATCTGGAGATTCAGAAATACCACAATATTCATGTGGTTTATACCAAAGAGGCTGAGACCGCAGACCAGTATATCGAAAAGGTCGTGCATGAAATCGGCCATAAATATCATGTAACAGTCGTGACGTCGGACGGTGTAGAGCAGGTGGTAACACTTGGACAGGGAGGGACCCTGATTTCCTCCAGAGAATTCAAAGAAGAAGTAGAGATTGTGAGTCGTCAGATCCGGGAAGAAGCACAAAGCCGCAGAGAAAGCGGAAAGAACTATCTCTTTGACCATATGGATGAGGAAATGGCAAAAACGATGGAGGCGGTTCGCCTGGGGAAGAAAAAAACACCGTTTGAATCTTAACGAGACGATGAAATGACGATTTACGGAAAAGGTAAAAATGGTGATTCACGAAAAAACATAGAAAGTAGTGAAATGCGATTTGTGGAAAACGTATAGGAGGCGCAGATGGAAAATCAGGAGATACTGACCAATCAGGAACAACAGCATAAACGGCGCGTACGCTATTCGGGGACGCATCCGAAAACATATAAAGAGAAATACAAAGAGCATCAGCCGGAGAAATACGCTGATACCATTCAGAAGGTCATCAGCAAAGGAAGTACCCCGGCGGGAATGCATATTTCAATTTGCGTAAAAGAAATATTGGATTTCCTTCAGATTCAACCGGGACAGACCGGACTGGATGCGACTCTTGGATATGGCGGTCACACAAAAGCGATGTTGGAGTGCCTGAAAGGTGAAGGACATATTTACGCATTGGATGTGGATCCGATCGAGTCGGCAAAAACGAAAGAACGTCTGGAGAAGCTGGGATTTGGAGAAGAGATTCTGACCGTGCGGCTGCAGAATTTTGCAGATATTGATCAGGTATCAAAAGAAACAGGAAAGAAATTTGATTTTATTCTTGCCGATCTTGGCGTTTCGTCCATGCAGATCGACAATCCGGATCGAGGGTTTTCCTATAAAGTAGAAGGCCCTCTGGATCTCAGAATGAACCCTCAAAAAGGAATTAGCGCCTCTGAGCGTCTTGTGGGAATCTCGCAGGAGGAACTCCAGGGCATGTTGATTGAAAATGCAGACGAGCCTTACGCAGAAGAAATCGCGAAAACAGTCGTGAATCTGCAAAAAAGAGGTAAAAAAATTGAAACGACCACACAGCTGAAAGAAGCGATTGAACAGGCACTCCGGTTTCTTCCGGAAGCAGAGCGGAAAGAGGCATTGAAGAAATCCTGCCAGCGAACGTTCCAGGCGCTTAGAATCGATGTGAACAGTGAATATGAAGTACTGTACACATTTCTGGAAAAACTGCCGGAAGTGCTGGCACCAAACGGACGTGTGGCAATACTGACCTTCCATTCCGGAGAAGATCGGCTGGTGAAGAAGTCATTTAAACAATTCAAGAAAGAGGGACTTTACAGTGAGATCTCCGAAGAAGTGATCCGCCCGTCCGCAGAAGAGTGCGCAAGAAATGGACGTGCGAAGTCCACGAAGATGAGGTGGGCAATACGAGAGTAGATTAAATTACAAGTT
>JALFNN010000082.1 GCA_022774325.1 bacterium
AAAAAGTCGTACTTCTCTGGAGACGTTACGTGGAGATTTTGTTTTATGCCGGTTTTTCTCAAGGCGGAGTAATACATTTTCTTCCGTATAATAGCTACCCAGAGATTTCATATTTGTAAAGTTTTTTTGCTCCGGTGCCCGGAAAGCCAGGTTCTTACCCTGACGGATCTCATATCCGGCAAGCTTCATTTTTTGAAGAAACTCATCATAGTTGATAGAGGACCAGATTGCTTTGTCTACAGCGACTTTTAGTTTTGCTTTCCAGCTGTTTCCGCGATGGTATTCCATATTTTCTTTATAAGATTTCCCTTTTTCGCCGGTTGGCATACTGGTGACAAGACCATTTTCCTGACAAATATGGTTGCTGATCCGGCAGATCTTATGATAGCTGCGTTTGTTGGAGACATATTTATGATGGTCAACAAAGCTGGTAGCATTAAAAATGATATGGTTATGAATATGATCCTGGTCAACGTGGGTACTGATGACATATTCATATTTCCCTTTTAGTACTTCGTCAGCAAATTCTTTGCCGAGCTTATGTGCGGTTTCAGCGTCAACCTCGCCAGGCTTAAAAGATTGAATTAAATGAAATGCCAGATTGTTGCCTTTGTCCATCACGTTCTTTTTCCCTTCTTCTCTGGTGAAAGCAAATTCCAGATCAGCAGATTCTGGGGAACAGGCAAAACTGGAAATCAGTAATTTTTCTTCGGTTTTGTCCGGATTCATAATATAGTCCAGCGCTTTTTTGTCAGTTACTTTAATGGGGAAGATTTTAATATATGCCATATCTCGCTTACCATCCTTTTCATTTCTCCCATTTCTTCCGGGTACAAATCACCGGTGGTATTTACCTTTTTTGCAATCTGGTTGATGTTTACACCGATTTTGTGCATTTCTTCGTACACTTGCTTGATCGGGGTTGTGTCGGTATTGATGATATAGCCGTCGATAGCCATTTTTCTAAGGTGGGCTCCCATGTTTCTGGTCTTTGACAAAATCATCTTTTGCCGGATCAGCTTCTTTTCCTCTGGAGTAACACAAAATAATATTTGGATGTTTCTTTTTATGTTTGACATGTATATTTTCTCCTTCTGTACGCAATTCGGTTTTGTTGTGCTTTGGGGGTTTCAATTTAGGGTAGGGTTCCCTAAATTGTCATTTTTGCGGAAGTGTATATACACTTCCTGTCCTTGCTGTTCTACCCTCTAATAGATAAATTCAGGGAGAGAAGAAAAATGCAAAAGAATTTGAGAAACTGAACAGCTAGTGCAGTTCATGAAAATGTGGTATGATTATTGTCAAGATACGAGAACATCCAGGGGTGTGGATAGATTGTGGATAGAGAAGAAATCTTTGAATATGTAAAGAAACAGTATGGAACAATAGCGGAATATTTGTGGAGCAGTTCTCCAGATAGTGCAGTACTTCGCCACCAAAATGGAAAATGGTATGCGGTGATCATGAATGTCGAAAAATCCAAACTTGGTTTGAATGGAGACGGTACCGTGGATATTATAGATGTTAAATGTGATCCGGAAATGACAGGAATGATTATCCAGACCTATGGTTTTCTGCCGGGCTATCACATGAATAAGCAGCATTGGATTACGATTTTGTTGGATGGAACAGTAGGAGAATCTAAAATATTGGATTTTCTGGATATGAGTTATGATCTGATTGATGGATTGCGGAAATGATAAGAAGATTTGAAAATAAGGATTTGGATCAGGTAATGTCCATATGGCTTCAGGTCAATATGGAGTCACATTCTTTTATAGGGGCAGATTATTGGAAAGATAATTATGAAATGGTGAAAGATATGATACCGAAAGCTGAAGTATTAGTGTCAGAAGAAAATGGACAGATCAGAGGATTTATCGGTTTGATTGATACCTATATTGCAGGGATTTTTGTAAGAGCAGCGGAACAATCGAAAGGTGTCGGGACGGGACTGCTTCAAACCGTTATGAAGTCACGAGATAATTTGCGGTTGAATGTTTATAAGAAGAATATGAGAGCAGTGTCATTTTACCAGCATTATGGATTCCAAATTATTAATCAGGGAATAGATGAGAGTACATCAGAAGAAGAATATACGATGGAATGGCATCGTTAGGTTGGAGGGAAAAATGAAAACGGTAATTGTTTATGCATCCGTGCATCATGGAAATACAAAGAAGGTAGTGAAGAAAATTGCAGAAGAGTGTGGCGTTGACCTGATAAACGCTGCGCATCAATCAAAAGCAGATTTATCGGAATATGATAGGATTGGTTTGGCATCCGGCATATACTTTTCAAAGTTTCATCAGACGATATTGAAATTTGCTTCGGAAAATCTGCCGGAGGATAAAAAGGTATTTTTGATCTGTACTTATGGTGGGAGTGCAAATTATAAGTCGCTTGAAGATATTTTGAAAGAAAAACGTGCCAGTGTAATTGGAAAATTCGGCTGTAAAGGATATGATACATTCGGACCGTTTAAATTGGTTGGTGGCATAGCGAAAGGACATCCGGATATAAAAGATGTGGAAGATGCGGTATGCTTTGTAAAAGGGTTGCAGGAATAATGAATACTTGTACAAGACAGTAATAAATCAGATTTGTGGAGAAAAGTGTATGAGATTGAAATTAGTAAGGCCAACAATTGAATATGCAGATCAAGTTATGCAATATAAAGCGGCTATGATTAAAAATGGCGATAGTCTTGATGGGTGCGCAGGTCTTGAAGATGTAAATAGTTTTTCTGAGTGGATTGAATTTGAAAGTAGATTGAAAAAGAAATATAGGAAAGGATACGTTCCTTCTGAGGTGTTTTTAGCAGTTCGGGTTGATGATGAAAAAGTCGTCGGAATCATTGATTACCGTCATCCATTGTCACAGTTTCTCTTTCAATATGGCGGGAACATTGGTTATAGCATTTTGCCGTCCGAACGACGGAAAGGATATGCTATTGAAATGCTAAACTTGCTGTTACCAGTTTGTAGAGAATTTGGAGAAAAAAGAGTTTTGCTCACATGTGATAAAACGAATGAGGCTTCAAGAAAAACAATAATAACAAATGGCGGAGTTTTGGAAAATGAAGTGCCTGATGATGTTGGACTTAGCGAGAGCGGAATCATTCAACGATATTGGATAGCACTTTAAATCAGTATTTGGAGAACTTAAATATGCTTATTAGAGAATATCAGTCATCTGACTGTGACAAAATGGCAGAGCTTTTTTATAACACAGTTCACACAATAAATGCGAAAGATTATTCAAAAGAGCAATTAGATGTATGGGCGACAGGACAAATAGATTTGAAAAATTGGGACCAGTCATTTCAAGAGCATTATAGCGTGGTTGCGGTTAATGACGGAATTATCGTAGGATTTGGAGATATTGATCGCAAAGGTTATCTTGATCGACTGTTTGTCCATACAGATTATCAGAGAAAAGGGATTGCTTCTGATATTTGTAATTGTCTGGAACAAGCAGTTCAGGGAAATATTGTTACCCATGCTTCTATTACAGCGAGACCATTTTTTGAAAGAAGAGGATATAAAGTTGTAAAAGAGCAACAGGTAGAACGACAAGGAATTTTTCTTACAAACTATGTTATGATAAAGGAGAGATAACTTCCAGTTGTGTATCCAGCTAAGCAGGTTTGGAGTTTTAGTAATATTGGTATGTGTCGTAAACAAAAAATGGGCATTAGTCAGAAAGAAGGAATGTTATGTACTATGATATTACAAATCCGAATACATCATATTATTGGTTACATAGAGTATTACAGATAAAAATGCATGAATTTATAGAAAAATATATCATAGAATGTCATAACGATTTTGATACATTCTATGAGAAATACCGTTCCATAATAGATAAGATAGATATAGAAAACATGGAGATTGTGGCATTTCAAGTGACTAGCTGTAGTGATGAGTGTGCTGAAATAAAGAAATATGGATTACATAACTTGCAGTGGGTATTGAGTAATGACACCAATCTAAACAGATTTCTAAAAAATAATAGTATAAGTTTCGATATTAAGAGTAAGATGATGTATATAGGTGATATTGCCTATGATGTAAATTATGAAAAATATAATGGTTTAGATGTGATTTCAAAAAGAAATGAGCAGTTGCATAAGATTGGACATAAAATATATTATGATTTTCAGATCAATGCATTTCTGTTTTGTAAAGATATTTATGATTACTCAACCATTCATGAAGCACCGGAATTTCTCTACACGCTATCACTCTTGAACGAGGCAACAAAGGGAATTGATATGAAATGGAAAAACATGTGTAAACCGTATGTTGTTAAATTTAGAAGTAAGTTAAAAGATTTTGCTTATTTTACATTTTATGGCAATGAAAGCGAATATAAAAGAGACAGTCAGGATAATTGGTCTGGGTTGAGGAGACTGCTAATATCAAGAGCAGTTGAAAGTGCATTTAGTGATTCGGCATCACAAATCTTTGCATATATGAAACCACATACAGTAATTGCACCTGAAAACATTATTGAATATGTACCTGCCGAGAAATGGAGGAAAGATGTACTTAAATACTTTGGGGAAGAATGAGATGTATATATCAGCTGCTGAAATATTGGAAACTGATATGGAAGTTGTAAAAAAGTTTGTAATAGAAAATGCAGATGAAATTGTAGATTATCATTATGATGAACATAACATCGAGCAGATGAATTTGGACAGCCTTATAAATGGCAATGAAACTAAAAGAATTGATACTTTAATTGTAAATCATATTACACCTAGAGAGAGCAAAGAAAGTATTTGGCAGGAAGGTTTGCTGACTTTGTCTCATGCATTAACAAGAAAAACTGCTTTATCTGATTACTTAAAAGAACTGGGGTTTACGTTTTCGTTTGATGAAAAACAGATTGTTATGAGCATGAATGATAAAATTGTTGAAGTGGAAAATAAGTTGGGAACAAACTAAAAAATGCGGCTTGGTGGTGAGAAAACACTAAACGATTATAATGTTAATGGATATCTCTTTGTGGATGAATTTGAAGAAGAAGCAGTAAGGGGATGGCTGGGTTCATCAGAATTCTTGAAGAGTTTAGCAATCTATTACAACAAGAATAGTATTGCAGATAATTATGCTGATAAATGTAATAATTACTTTGTTTCTTTTGAAGTGCCATTGGATAAGGTGGATATAGAAGGATTTTCTGACAAAATAGATGCAGAAAGAAAGACAGGTATATTGTTGAAATATACAATCAATGCACTGGCATATACTGAAATGAGAAGAAAACCATTTCTTTCAATGTATAATCCGATTATCTTTTTAAAAAGAGATTATAACGTACCAAAAGAAGATATCCGAAAAATATGGAGACTTCATCGTATGCAAAGAAAGTGGATACCTGTAGAAATTGATGAAGTGTAAATCAGCAATGAGTCACATTATAAATGGCATACAGAAGATATATCTAGAAAACCGACCAATATATAGTGGTTCGAGGGGTATCGGTACTTTTGGCCGGAAAATGTGGCTCAGATGACCGCAAAAACTGGCCATATGCAAGTTCAGTAAAGAAGGATGCCTGATTCCAATTTTATTTGTTTGGGAGGACGGCAGAAAGTACAAGATTGACATGATACTCAAGATTGAGCGATGTACCAGCAGGAAAGCAGGTGGTGTTGGTACGATGTACACCTGTATGGTACAGGGTAAAGAAAGCCATTTGTTTTTTGAAGTAGATAAATGGTTCATGGAAAGGAAGATTTCATAATAAAAAAGAAGAATATTAACCGGCGGAGATAGTCACTTTCCCTTTATATTTCGTTAGCTTTACATAAGGATCTGTATTCTGATCAGCCGATGCTCTTCATAAATTTCATTTGGAATATAAATCCTACAAAGAGTAATTTAGATTGCGTTCCACCAGAATTATAAGGAAGGCGAACTGATCTGCAAGACCTTCCAGTTATTGCGATTGTTGAAAACGAGAATAAAAAAGAGTTATGACAATATGGTTTTGATTAATAATTATTCTCATATTTTTGGAACCATGATTCCATTATATGAGAATAATTTGCAAAAAATATCATTTCAAAAGCTTTCAGTTTTTATTCAAGAACAATCTTTTCGTTGATATATACAGGCACCATCAATTGGTCTGCTTTCATGTTTGTTACCTCCTTCTATTGCTGTACTTTTCTTTGTTCCAATGCCAGTCCGATCAACCGGTCTGTCTGGTCTGCCATAAACAGAGGGATGTTCAGTACATCATTATCCAGCTTCAGATTATCCAGGGAGAAGCGCACACGGAGTTTTACCTTATCTGGGAACAGTTCCTTAAACTTCTTGAGGCTTTTGCTGGATGTATTGGCTTCGGATTTGACTTCAACAGGGAAAATATCATTCTCTCGCTGAATCAGAAAATCCACTTCATACGGAGGATTGGTTTGTGCCCAGTAGCGAGGAACTACTTCAAACTGTGTAAGCAAAGTCTGTAGCACAAAGTTTTCGGTCAATGCGCCCTTGAACTCGGTGAACAGACGGTTACCCTCACCGAAAGCAGTAGGTGCCAAATGTGCCAGACGGCGGAGCAGACCGACATCTACCAGATAAATCTTAAAGGCTGACAGATCATCATAAGCAGCCACAGGAAGGCCAGGAGCGGAGCTACGGTAGATTTTATGCACCAGTCGGGCATCTACCAGCCACTGTAGAGCATCCTCGTATTCACGGGCTCTGGCGCCTTCTTTGACAACCTTGTAAATGAACTTCTTGTTTTCTCTTGCCAGCTGAGAGGGAATAGATTTCCAAATCATAGAGATCTTCGGGAACTCGCTGATATTGGGGTGCTTTGCGAAGTCACGCTCATAAGCACCGATAATGCCAGACAACGCCTCCTGCATTGCAGAAACGTCACGGGCTTCCGTCCACATCAGAACGGATTCAGGCATGCCACCGGTGACGTAGTACATTTTCAATTTCTCGTACAAAGGATTAAAGAACGCATCGGGGATCGGCTCAATGGTATCCACGCTTTTCAAATATGCAGCAAGGTTTTCATCACCATTGGCAATCAGAAATTCCGAGAAAGTCATGGGATCAATCTGCATAAAGTTGACCTTGCCCACAGGGAAAGAAGATGGCTTCGCCAGAGCGATACCTAATAGAGAACCGGCGCAGGCAATATGATACTGTGGAGCATTCTCACAGAAGTACTTCATGGAGTTGATGACTTTAGGGCAGTCCTGTACCTCATCGAAGATGATGAGGGTCTTTTCTGGCACAATCTTCTGACCGCTTGCCAGCATCAGGTTCTGCAGAATACGATCAACATCCTTGGTGGTTTCAAAGAATTGTTTGTATTCTTCGTTTTCATCAAAGTTAAAATAAGCCGTATTTTCATAGTAACGCTTGCCGAACTCTTTCAGAATCCAGGTCTTACCCACCTGACGTACACCCTTCAGGATCAACGGCTTACGGTAGGGAGAATTCTTCCAGTCCAGCAGCTTTTTCAAAATAAATCGTTCCATAGACTCACACCTCACACTTTTATTGGAGTTTTAGTGTTTCTTGATCACACTTTTATTATATGCGTAAGTTTCCCGAAATACAATCATAATCACAAAATTATACGAGTTTTATGGAGGTAAAATCACACTTTTATATTGATACAAGAAATAGGTCTGAATTTCGGAACTGATTTTATACGATTTCTCGTTGCTCCGCCAATCATTCCGATAGCTGTTAAAATAATCTTTTTTACGTTTGCCATATGCCATCCTCTTGAGAAGGATGCCCACATTATCAGATATGTAAACGCACTGCATGTATCGTGGAGAAACGCCATGTTATTGATGCGGTTGTTACAGTCAATGTAACGGAGCATTGCCAGCTTTCAATCATGTGGATTTATTATATTATATATTAGTCATTCATATTGTAATAAGATAGGAATTCCGTTACAAATTGTTTTACATTTTTTACTTTTTCATCAAAGAAAATTTGCATTTTTATTTCGTCGTCAATAGTATCATTATTTTGGAAGAATTCAGTTGCAGATTCCATACAATCTTGCATGTAGCCTTGCACATAGCCTCGGACATAACCTTCTACAAAAGCATCAGCTCCATAACTATCAGGTTGATAATTTCTTTGCGCTTTCAGGGCAATATAAGCTCGTTCATTTGCTTCTTCATGCAATTTCTCTAAGTACTGCTCAAATTCGGTCATGTATGTGTTCCTCCCTTATCTATATGCGCTCTTCTTTTTTTATTATATTGTCATTTGCAAAAATCGGCAATATTGATTTTTGAGCGATAGTCTCTTTCCTAGTTGGTGAAAAGCAGTAGTATTATTTTTACTTTCTACTCTGGAAAATGGTTCTGTAACCGGCGTACGATGAAGAGTATTTTTGTGGCCTGGGAACTTTTTCACTTTATTATATAAAAATACCCCGCTCCTGGATATGGGGCAGGGGATTTTAGCTTAATATGTAACTGTTCCAGGCTGATAAATAATCGATTTTTTTGTGCCGATTCCGAGTATCTTGTTCAATTCAGAATAGAATATTTCTTTTTCGCTCATTTGATCTAAAAGCTTAAAGTCATAATCCCAAAAGCAAGACTCTACGCATCTTTCCAAATCTTCAATATCAGACATCATATTTTCAGTAAGTTCACAAGGATCTTCATTTTCTCCGCACTCTTCATCAGCGATCATTTTTTCACATTCTTGTTTCAAAATACTGAATACATATTCTCGATCTTCCGGCTGCATCTTTATAGTCGTACTTGTATTGCACGCTTCACACTGCTCAATTCCGTATCTGATCAGTTCATACATAACATATTCCAAGATAAGTGCTGGTATATATGTTTTTTCTGATTTCAATAAAGCAATCAAGTCTGAAAAAGCTGCTTTTCTTTTGTGTCTTGGATACGACTTTGGAAAAAAGCGGGCTAACATCCATTCATCATCCTTTAACGGTTCTGCAATTTCCAAGATTCTTTTTGAAATGAATTTTGCAATTAATTCATTTGCTTTGGCATCTCCAGTTCCTAATAAATCCGTCAATTGTAACATTTTTGATATCTCCTTTTTTGGTTTTCTTGCTTATAAGTATACATCTGTAAGCATTCTTTTTGGTTACACGACATGTAACTTTCATATTTTTCTGTGAAAAAAACGAAAAAAATTCCCAAATGCTATCCTGAAATAAAAAAGACAAGGAGGAATTATTTATGATGTCATTTAAAGAAGTTTATGAAAAATTCAAATGTAACAAAACAGATGCCGCAGTAGCACGCAAAGCAAATCTGAACAAAACTACATTGTCACGTATCATTCGAGAATTGATTCCTGCGAATCGCAATTATCTCTGGAGCTTATGTTTTGCTTTAGAATTAAATTTAGATCAATCAGAAGAATTATTTGCTGCCGCGGGAATATATATGAATTCATCATATCATATGTCCGAACAAGAAAAAGATCGTGAGAAATTTTTGAAAGAATGCATCAACAAAAAACAATATAATGTGATTGAATTAAATGTTGAGTTATACGGGATGGGATATCAGTTATTGGGGAATCAGACATACACGAAACATTAGTGCATTGACACTTTTGGGGAATGTTGTTAACAATCAAATTTTGCGAAGTGTTGCAGAATGTGATCAGTGCGGTGAAAAATATTTATATCTCCATACGCTTTCTATCGGCAAATTATAACCATCTGCCAGAATGTCAGCATTGCAGTGTGGACATTCGTACACTGGTTGCGCATTTTTCTGATTTGGATTATACTTAAACTATCAGGAGAAAGGAGGAACGATTGTATGCCACAAACAATTCGTACACTGCTTACTCAGTATTTATCAGAAGTACAAAAGATTTATGGCGCACATCTCAAGAGCGTCATTTTATATGGTTCCTATGCAAGAGGTGATTATACATCCGATTCCGATGTTGATATCATGTTGTTGGTGGATTTAACACAGGAAGAAATGGATGCTTACTCGGATGCATTGTCAGAACTGGGATATGAGTATAATGTAAACTATGATATCTGGATGATGCCGGTTGTGAAAAATATTCAGCATTTTAAGCAATGGGCAGCAGCATATCCATTTTATACCAATGTACAGAAAGAAGGGGTGGTTTTATATGAAGCAGCCTGATTCGTTGGATGTTGGAACAAAAATGGATGTGGTCTGTCATCGTTTAGAACGAATGCAGGAAAGAGATATCAGCAGAGCAGATGTAAAAAACGGGATTGCCACCGGGAAATAAATATGTGTATGTTTTGTAAAAATACGACTACTATCCAGAGTACCACAACCCACGTTGTGAACTATAAAGACTGCATCATCGTAATCAAGAATGTTCCATGCCTTGAATGTGACCAGTGCGGCGAGAAATACTACACCGATGAAGTCGCTGAGAAACTGGAAATGATTGTAAATATGGCAAAGAAACTGATGCAGGAAATTGCGGTAATTGATTATAAGCAGGCAGCGTAGAATGAAGAACAAATTTAATATATGAAATTATTAGACAAACCCGATTTGTAGTATGATTCTACTGTTGGGTTTGTTTTGAGTATAATATGGTTTTTATCGTGTCAAATTTTGTGTTACAATAAAGACACCTCTTTTCAGAAGCGTCTTTCTCATGTAAAATATTAAAAAGTTGCTGTTTGTGCGGCTTTCGCACTATTCAGTCCATCAATCCAGTTGCATAATATAATAATCGTTTCAAGATTTACATTGTATATTGTACGACACCTTTTCGGCCACCCAACACATCTTTCCCTTTCAAATCATCCCAGGAGAAATCCGCCATTTCTTCCCTTGCGACAAGAAAGTTCCCGGCCCTTTGTGTAAGCTGCGCAAAGTTGACGATCACATCATTTGCACCTTCCTGATACGTGTAGATGGAAGACTCGCTTCCCATGAATCCGATATCGGCCTCCCCGGAAAGAACGGCGGTCATGACCTTATCTGCTCCAAAACCAGTGATGAGTTGGAGAGAAATTCCTTCTTCCTCAAAATACCCTTCTTCGATTGCCACGTATTGCGGTGCATAGAAGATAGAATGTGCAACTTCATTTAGAGTAACTTCCGTCATTTTTTTGTGAGCAGTGTTTTCGGAATTGCTTTCAGTGGCAGCAGGAACGGCAGCGGGATCACTGCTTTCATTTGCCGAGCATGCAGGGAGCAGGCTTACGAGAAGTATGCCTGCCAGTAAGAATGAGATGGTTTTCTTTTTCATAGTATCCTCCTGAACAAAAAAGTATCTGATTTAAGGTATGCACGGGATGGGGGAATGTGAGAAAATATTGACGAATATGGGGATTTGCCTGTTGAATTTAGATGTAACATCTTTTTATTTTGTGTATAATATAAACTGAACATGACATACAGATGTCGTGTTATGGATGGTATAATGAATCAGGAAGTGAACGTGATATGAAAATAGATAGGCTTATCGGTATTCTTTCTATCCTTTTGCAGGAAGAGAAAATTACTGCTCCGGAATTGGCAGAAAGATTTGAGGTTTCAAGAAGAACGATAAACAGAGATATTGAAGATTTATGTAGGGCCGGCATTCCGATTTTTACATCACAGGGTGCGGGCGGCGGCATCAGCATTATGGATGGTTATAGGATGGATCGGACGATTCTGACATCTAGGGATATGCAGATGATTCTGGCAGGTCTTCGAAGTCTTGACAGTGTGAGTGGAAGCCATTATTATGGGCAGCTTATGGAAAAACTCAAGGCTGGATCATCGGATGTTATCAGTGGAAATGAGTCTGTTCTTATCGACCTGTCATCGTGGAATAAAGATTCTCTGTCACCAAAGATTGAACTGATTCAGGATGCAATCGAGCTGGGGAAGACACTGAAGTTTATGTATTATGCGTCGGGCGGGAATACTGAGAGGGAGATGGAACCTTATTTTCTGATTTTCAAATGGTCAAGCTGGTACATCTATGGATATTGTCTGCTTAGGAATGACTATCGGATGTTCAAATTGAATCGAATGGCAGAACTGGTGCATGCCAGCGATTTTGAAAAATCTGGATAATTGAACAGGACTCTATGCTTAAAATGGTGTGGGACATTTGTTGTCTGCAGAGAAAATTCCTGCATTGCTCGCTGGGATACGGGAAATAATCTTCCGGATTTATCTGTGATAGTTGAACTTGCTGATTTTTATGATGTTGATCTAAATGAAATCTTTCGTGGAGAAAGGAGAAAGGAGACAATGGATACAGAGTTAAAGGATACCTTGTTGCAGGCAGCAGAATATTCAGAAGGTATAAGAAAAAATAATCAAAAGAATGCATTCGCTGTTTATTTGTGGTTGTATTACATTTGTATTTTACTTGACTGTTCTATTCTTAGAACCAGAACAAACATCTGACCTGTTTGATTTTATAGAGGGAATGTCTCTGGGCATTTCTTTTGGAATGGTTGTGGTAGGAATCATTATGACCAGCAAATATGCGGATAGAATCGTTGAGTGGAAAGTAAAGCACAAAATTATATCTGAATAAAAGATGTCAAAAGCCTTTCCGGTTAAGAGGGGCTTTTGCTTTTTTCCGTGGCGTTACAGCCGGTCATACCATGTTTGAAAAATAGATAGCCTATTGCAAAACTTCTCCATCGGGGATGCCAGGTTCGTTTTCAGTGGAAGCAGGCATATCAGCGGGCTCACTGGTTATACACGGATAACTTTATATAAAAATATAACATAGTATATTGTCAAATATGTTTTTAGACGGTATAATATAACATATTTTTCTGTGTGGTGATTACTATGAAGATATTAATAGACGAAACAGAACTAGATCTTCTGTTGGAAAAGAAGAAACAATTCATAGGGAAAGAGGTAGTTTGGGATAGCCTTTTGTCCGCGGTTTCGTTTCTGGTTTCGGTTTTTTTGGCAACCTACAAAGAAATATTTGGCGTGCCCGGAGCAGCAATAAAAACAACGTTTGTAATGTTGGGATTATTCTTTACAGCAAAAAGTGTAAAAGATATATGGTCCGGCGCGAAAAATAATTACTCGAAAGAAGATCTTTTTAAGGATATCAATAAATTAAACCAAATAACTCATAACCATTCTATTATAGCAATAAAAGATACGTATAGTGAATTCCCAAATAGATTCTTAGTGTATGATGAGCCGAAGTGGAATTGTAAATTGTTTTTAAATTACAAGACCAACCAAAACAATGAAAAATTTATTATAGATCATATCTCACATGAATTGAAAATAAAAAGCGAAGATATTTCTATTGAATATATGTCACAGAAAATTCATGAAAAATATTCACAAAATCATAAAGAAATGCGGGTTTATTGTCACAGACTTTATCAAGTTACGCTTAAAACGTTTCCAAATATAATGCAAGATAATTCGTTTGAAATTGATGGTGTACAGTATTATTGGATGAGCATTTCTGAGATGGAACGGGATAGTAGGATTAGGGAAGTGAATCAGGATATTGTTGATTTTGTAAAAGAAAATTGCAGTTGATTTAATGCTTTGCCAACCATCAATCGGATGGTTGGTATTTTATTACAGATATGAGTAAAGTCAGTGCGGCACTGTGAAATAACGAGAGTGATGATTTCCTGGAAAGGAGAAAATAATGGTTGGTAAAAAACTGTTAATCATAGAGGATGATATTGATTTAAGAGAAGGATTGCACTTTTCTTTTGAAGGAGATGGATATGAGGTTTTCGATGTGGGAACCGGAAGAGAGGGACAGCAGGAAATCAAAAAAGGCAGTTATGATCTTGTGCTTTTGGATTGCAACCTCCCGGATGGAACTGGATTTGATCTGTGCAGGAAAGTGCGCCGGTTCAGTATGATTCCCATTATCATGCTGACTGCCCGTGATACGGAAATGGATGAGATCAGGGCATTGGAACTGGGGGTGAATGATTATCTGTCAAAACCGTTTTCACTTGGTGTGCTGAAAGCGAGAATGAAACGGATTCTGAATGAAAAAGCAGAAACGGCAAATTTATGTTCCGGAAATATTGTCATTGATAAAAGTACCTGTAAAGTCTATAAGAATGAGGAAGAAATTACATTAAGCAAATTAGAGTACCGGCTGCTGATGTACTTGATTGAAAATAAAAATCATGTGCTGTCAAAGGAACAGATTTTAAGCCAGATATGGGATAGCGACGGAAAGTATGTAGATAACAATACAGTTTCTGTGAATATCAGCAGATTGAGAATGAAGATAGAAGAGGATGCATCCAATCCAAAGTTCATAAAGACCGTTCATGGAGTGGGATATATTTGGAAGGAATAAGAACATGATGCTCAATATCATACTTGTGGTGTTGTTATGTTTCACTGCAGGGTATAGTATTTATAAAAATAGAAAAACCTATCGTTCGATAGACAGGTTATTAGATTGTGTGTTAAATCAGGAAAAGATAGAACTATCCGATGTCCAGGAGGGAGAACTGTCTGCCCTGGTAAATAAGATCAATCGGATTCAGGAAGTTTTGGGAAAACAGGTGGAAGTGGCAGAAGCAGAAAAAGAGCAAGTAAAAAGCCTTGTTTCCAATATGTCGCATCAGCTTAAAACACCGTTAGCAAACCTCTCTATCTATACAGAAATATTAAACGGTCAGGAATTAGAGGAAAAGAAGCAAGCTGAAGTTGCTGAAAAAATCAAAAAGCAGATTGATAAGCTGGACTGGATCATAGGCTCATTGGCTAAGATGGTAAAACTGGAGCAGGATGTGATTGTATTTGATGCAGAAGGAATCTCAATCAGAAAAACGCTTCTGGATGCAATAGATACTGTATATGAAAAGCTAGAGAAGAAAGGGATCATGCTAATTTCGGAACCATATGAGGATATCCTGCTGTTTCATAACCGGAAGTGGACAGTTGAAGTTTTTGTAAATCTTCTGGAGAATGCGATCAAATACACGCAGCAGGGAGGCACAATCCAGATCAAGGTTTGTCCTTATGAAATCTATACGGAGATTCAGATTTTAGATAACGGATGCGGTATCCATGAGGAGGAGACAACGGAAATATTTAAACGCTTTTACAGAAGCCGGGAAGTGGAACACATAGAAGGCTCCGGCATTGGGCTGTATCTGTCTAACTTGATTCTTGAAAAGGAAAAAGGCTATATGGTAGTGAAGTCCGTCTATGGAGAAGGAAGCTGCTTTTCGGTGTTCTTACAAAACTGTAAGAATTGATTACCGCCCTGTAAAGAAAATGCAAGATTCCATAGATATACTGTTGGTATCAACAGGAAAGGAGCGGTAAGCCATGAGCAATATACTGGAATTAAGCCATGTAGAAAAAATATATGGTGAAAAAGAGAATCAGGTAAAAGCGCTAAAGGATATCAATATACAAGTTAAAGAAGGAGAATTTATTGCTATTGTAGGAACCTCTGGCAGTGGGAAATCCACACTTCTAAACCTTGTCGGAGGTTTGGATACTCCTACAAAGGGGAGAATTCTTGTAAAAGGGAAAGAGATCGGTACACTGACCAGAAAGGAACTGACCATTTTCCGACGGAGAAACATCGGGTTTGTGTTCCAAAATTACAGTCTCATGCCCGTCTTGAATGTGTATGATAATGTTGCCCTCCCGGTAACTTTTGACAAAGGAAAGCATATCAATCGTAAGTATATCGAACAATTGCTGAAGGAACTGGGAATCTGGGATAAACGGAAAAAGTATCCGAATGAGCTGTCAGGCGGACAGCAGCAGAGGGTTGCGATCGCAAGGGCCTTAGTCAATAAACCTGCAATCCTTCTGGCGGATGAACCCACCGGGAACCTTGATTCAGCTACAACCATAGAAGTTATCGGATTGCTGAAAACAAGCTGCAGAAAGTACAATCAGACAATCCTGATGGTAACGCATAATGAGACCATTGCACAGATTTGTGACAGAATCATCCATATTGAAGATGGAATGGTAACGTCAGGAACACACCTGTTTCCCCAAAAAGGTGGTGATGGCGTATGTTAATACTGGCGTATAAGTATATGCGGTATTATAAAAGTCAGACTTTTGCAATTCTGGCAAGTATCATCTTAACGGCTGCCTTGTTGTCTGGCGTTAGTTCCCTGATCTACAGCAGCCAGATGAACAGTCTGGAGACTCATAAGGCCATATATGGGGATTGGCATTATTACCTGGATGTGGAACCGGAGGTGTTTGAGGAAGTACGCAGTGGGCAAACAGATGCCGGATTTCAGGTGGAGCAATGCGGTAAAATGGAAATCCGGGATGTGGTGACAGAACCTTATCTCATCTATTTTATCAATACGGATGAATCTTACCGACAGATGGCACACCGGGAGCTTATTGAGGGAATTTATCCCGCAGGATCAAACGAGATCGCGGCGGATCGTTACACGTTGGGGAATTTGGGATTTTCAGGAGAGATTGGCGATACATTAAGCCTGAATGGAAAAGATTATGTCATGACCGGAATCATAAAAAGTGCCTGGGCAGCCAGTTCCAATGAAATGGAACTTTTTGTGGGAGAGGATTTTGAAGGCCGGGGAAGCCAGCCACTCTTATATTTGAGATTCGATGAAAGTGAGAAGCTGTATAAGCAGTTGGATGTGTTTTTGAAGAAGTATCAAATTTCCAGTGATGCAGTAACGGCAAATGATGAAGTTGTCAGGTATCTGGGCGGTGAGCAGCCGGACAGTATTGCAGACATCGTAAAGTTTGCATTGACAGATGAGAGTGGTAATTTCACATACATTGTTTTGAAATTGCAGAGCGAGTATAACCTGGCATTCAATGGGATGATCTTGCTGCTCTGTGTTTTTAGTCTGTTCATCATAAACAGCATCTTTCATATCTCTGTTTCCAAACGCACAGCGGAGTATGGCGTGATGCAGACACTTGGAATCAGTGAAAAAAGCATTGGCGGCACGCTGATTTTAGAATTATGGATCTTATTTTTTATCGGTTATCCGATGGGGTGTCTGTTAGGAAACGGGATTCTGAATCAGCTTTACGGACAGTTAGATGGTGTCTTTTCTACTCAAACGGTTGGAGTAGCAGGAACTGGTATTGAACTTTCCGGGCTGGATCAGACTGCCATCCAGGAGAGTATGAGAACTGCGGCGTTCCATGTGTCCTGGGATGCGATGGTCATCGGTTTTCTTTTCTTATTGGTAACATTGGCGGCCGTTGGTTTTTGCACGGTATACTCTGTGCGAAAACAATCGATCCGGCAGGTGATGAGCGGAGATACCTCTTTTGTAAAAAGCAGGAGGAAGATATACAGCTTAAGAAATGTCAGGCTTGCAAATGTTGTAGTAAGAAAATTCATGTTTTCTAATAAAAAAAGAGTCATTGGAATTTTGCTGTCCTTGTCGATTGGAGGATGTATCTTCCTTTGTACCACTTATATGGTGGAAAATCTGAAAGTACACGCAGAAATGTCCATGAAGTCAGACGATGGTCTGGGATCGGAATATAGGGTTTCTGTAAAATCAAATGTTTTGTCGGATACCATTCCGGCGTCAACCGTTGATGCAATAAAGGCTATGTCTGAGTTGTCGGAGGTATATGCAACGAAATATACGTTGGGAGAACTTACGATTCAGGCACAGGAACTGGAATGGGAGAAATATTTTAATGAGCGGAATGCAGACGGTTACTTCCAGCAGCAGTATGGGGGAATCTGTATAGACAAAGAAGATGGAACCTACGGGATCAAGTATGATGTTTACGGATATGATGCCGGATTACTCGAACAACTACAGGAGTTTATTCTGGAGGGAGAGATGATCCCGGAAAAGTTGGAAGAAGGGAATCAGATTATAGCAGTCGCAAACATGGACGGACAGGGAAATTATAACTTTTACGGAAAACATCCCGGAGATACGATTACACTGCGGGTTCCAGGAAACCTGAACTGTTCCCAGGAGGTGTTGACGTTCCGGGAGGCAGAGGAAAACTACATAGCAAAGGATTTTAAAATTGCAGCTATCGTAAGCCGCGCATTGGTCCAGGAGGACAGATTCCTGAACGTGGAACCATGGAGTAATAGTCCGAGTTTTATCATGACAAACCAACAGATGAGCAGTCAGTTTGGAATAGAGGATTACAGCTTTGTGAATGCATCCCCGGCTGCCGGGGCAGACCCTGATCAGGCAAGCGGTCAGTTACTGCAAAAGATTCAGGATGTACCAAAGGCGGTCTTGCAGGATTATACTGCAGCAATCGAAACCCAGAAGAATTATCTGCGGCAGCAACAGTTATTCTTTTCGGGAATTGCCCTGATCTTACTGGTGATCAGTTTGTTCCATATCATGAATAGTATGAACTATTCCATATTATTCCATAGGCGTGAATATGGTATTATCCGGGCGATGGGGATTACTGATATTGGATTTTATGGAATGATCTTAAGAACAGGATTCTTATATGGGATTCTGGCAGATTTGTTTATTTTCCTGATTTACAATATTGTTTTTCGGAAAATCATGGATTATTACATGGCTCATGTAGTACAGTTTCTGCACTTTACAGCAGGAGTTCCAAATGGGATCATGGCAGCGCTTATGGTTCTGAATATTTTGATTGCAATCATAGCAGTTAGTATTCCAGCGAGAAAGATTGTGAAATCGAATATTATAGATGAAATTGAGAGATAAATAGCAGTAAGGCGCATCACCAGAAATGGTGGTACGCCTCTATTTGATTGGAAAAGATCAATCTTTATTAAGTCTTTATTTTTTCAATATCCTTACGAATGTAGTGGAAGTGTAGACATGAACGATATAATCCGGATGCCACTTTTTTTACAAGAAACATGCAGAATTGTTTGCTTTCGTTGGTAGAATTACTGCCCCGTTCATGCTACCATGATGTTAAGAATAATAGCATAGGTGGTAATAATAAGAGGAAAACTTACATTGATAATATCAGATGGTGCGCCTGCGAAATTGGAGGTGGAAAATAATGTTTGCGGATAATTTGATGGAGTTGAGAAAATACCATTCGCTGTCCCAAGAGGAACTGGCTGAAAAGGTATATGTGACAAGACAGACGATTTCAAATTTGGAGAACGGAAAAAGCTACCCCGATATTCAAAGCCTGTTGCTTCTCAGTTCATTGTTTAATGTATCTCTCGACCAACTAATTAAAGGAGATATAGAGACAATGAAAGAAATGATCAACGAGCAGGAAGTTAAGAAGTTTAATTATTACGGAAACATTTTCAGTATTCAGTTTTTGATTTTGATTATCTCAGCGGCCCCGCTGTTTATCTGGTTAGAATACTATACGTTTATACCTTTCTGGCTGTTATTTGCCATAACCATGTTTTGGGCATTGAAAGTTGAAAAAAATTAAGAAAGAAAATGATATTCAGACATACAAGGAGATAGTCGCCTTTACAGAAGGGAAGAAGCTGGATGAACTTCACAAAGCGATGGAAGTAGGAAAGCGTCCATACCAAAATGAATTAAAAGTTATCATCAGTGCTGTTGTTACGGCGGCGGTTTGCTTTTTAATCGGGTTTATGATGCACATATTCTTGAATTGAGCAACATTCACAAGAAAATTGTGAAGTAAATGATTCGTAGAATCCCATATTAATAAGGTTTTTCAGAAGTAAACGAAACATCGGTTGTTTTTTAAAAAACATACAGAACTTGGTGCGGTTTTCTTTCTTGTGCAATCCATGTGCCGTATTATTCCGAAGGGAGAACCTAATTGGTACCTGCCTATGGCTTTGGTGCTGAACTGCATAGCAATTTTCCTGAACATGGCGCAGAAGAAAAAAGAGAGCCGAAAATAATTGCAGATCATCAGAGCCGATGGGCAAGGTCCATCGGCTCTAATTACGCTCCGGGATATTCGGGATCGTCCAGATACACTCATTCAGGTAATAGGTCATAATAACCGGTTTTCGCATATTTTCGATGATGAGTTTACAATGGAATTCTATCTGATTCGAGAAACTGCGCCTTACCCAATAGGAATCCACCTTGTACCGCTCGCCGTTGATGCCGACATAAAGAGGCTTGATCTGCCCGTCATCGTTAAAGGAAGCGATGACCGGGACAATCTGCATGGGCAGATAATCATGGGAGTTGGAGGATAGGATTTGACTCATAAAGCATCACTCCTCGCTCGAAACATTTTGTTCATGTCTATCATCTCCTGGTTGAAAATATTGAAAGGATTTGATATAATTATACACGAACATACATTCGATTTCAACAACAAGATATAGGGGAATGATTGGTAATGAGACCATAGAAACCTGAGAGGAGGCTTAGATGTGACAGACAGAACATATATTGCAATTGATTTGAAATCTTTTTATGCCTCTGTAGAATGTATCGAAAGAGGTCTTGATCCGCTTACTACGAATCTGGTCGTTGCGGATGCATCCAGGACAGAGAAGACCATATGCCTTGCGGTATCCCCTTCCATGAAGAGCTACGGTATTCCGGGAAGGCCAAGATTATTTGAGGTGGTTCAAAAGATCAAGGAAGTAAATAGAGAGAGAAGATCAAAGATACCGGGCGGAGAATTTACAGGAGCGTCTTTTCATGCAGTAGAGCTTGCAAAGTCTCCAGATCTGGAGGTGGCTTATATAGCAGCAGCTCCGAGAATGGCATATTACATGGAATACAGTACGAGGATTTTTGATATTTATTTAAGATATATTGCACCTGAGGATATGCATGTATATTCTATTGATGAGGTATTCATTGATGCTACGACTTATCTGAATACTTATGGGATGAGTGCCCGTGAGCTTGCGCTTAAAATGATTCGGGATGTGCTGCGGGAAACGGGAGTGACAGCAACAGCGGGAATCGGTACCAATATGTACCTTTGTAAGGTTGCTATGGATATTGTAGCCAAGAAGATCCCTGCGGACGCGGACGGAGTCCGGATCGCAGAACTTGATGAGATGTCCTATAGAAAGCTTTTGTGGAATCATGTCCCGCTTACGGATTTCTGGCGAGTCGGCCCGGGATACGCAAAGAAGCTTATGGCAAATGGCTTATATACTATGGGAGATATTGCGCGTTGTTCGATCGGAAAGCCGAATGAGTATTATAATGAGGCATTTTTATATAAGCTGTTTGGAGTGAATGCGGAGCTTTTAATCGACCATGCGTGGGGATGGGAGCCTACGACCATTGCGGAGATCAAGGCTTATAGACCGCAGAAGAACAGCCTGGGCTCCGGTCAGGTGCTTCATTGCGCGTACACGGCAGAAAAAGCAAGGCTGATCGTAAAGGAAATGACGGATTTACTGGTGCTCGATCTGGTGGATAAGAAGCTTGTCACAGATCAGATGGTACTTACGATCGGATATGACATAGAGAATCTGACGGATCCTGCAATCAGGAATAAATATCATGGAGAGGTTACTACAGACCATTATGGCAGACGAGTTCCGAAGCATGCGCATGGAACCATGAATCTGCCTTGTCAGACTTCTTCTACCAGGATTATTATGAAAGCAGTGGAAGAACTGTTTGACAGGATCGTCAATCCGGATTTACTTGTGCGAAGGGTGAATGTTGTGGCGTCAAGGGTGATCCCTGAGAGTGAAGTTCCTAAGAAGCAGACTTTTGAACAGCTTGATTTATTTACGGATTATGCAGCGCTCGAACGAGAAAGAGAGCAGGAGAACAAAGAGCGCGAGAAGGAGAAAAAGCTTCAGCGGGCGGTTCTGGATATTCAGAAAAAATACGGTAAGAACGCGGTCCTTAAGGGAATGAATTTGGAAGAGGGCGCTATGACCAGAGAAAGAAATGGACAGATAGGAGGCCATAAAGCGTGAGTGGATATTATAAAGACGAGCACAGATATGATGATATTATGGACCTGCTACACCACCAGTCTAAAGAGCAGACACACATGTCACTCCACGACAGGGCAGCGCAGTTTGCGCCTTTTGCGGCCCTTGCCGGACATGAGGAAGCCATCGAAGAAACCGCAAGACTTACAGATGAGAAGATCATGCTTGATGAGACTGCGATCGAGAAGATCAATGAGAAGCTTTACGATATCTCTCAGCATTTGTCTGAAAAAAGAAATGTGTCCATCACATATTTCAGGCCGGATACTCAAAAATGCGGCGGGGCATATCTTACGGATGTGGGAACGGTCAAAAAGATGGATGAGGTGGAAAAAGTCATTCTCATGGATAGTGGAATGAAGATAGCAATGGAGCAGATTATAGAGATAGAAGAAGTGTAGAGATAAATGTTGGAATCAACGGGAATGAAATGAGGAGAGTACATTGAGTACTCTCCTTAAAACATATCATTGTAAACTTATTTTTATGTCCCCGAAATTAACCCCGGTTCTGCTGTGCAACCAGCTGATCTGCGCCGTACTTCTTGCGGAGGGCAGGTTTTTCAATTTTGCCGGTGGCATTTCTCGGAACGTCTGCGAAGATAATTTTCTTCGGTCTCTTATATCTTGGAAGTCCTTTGCAGAATTCTTTGATTTCTTCCTCTGTGCAGGTCATGCCCGGTTTGATCGAGATAATCGCACCTGTGATCTCGCCGAGACGTGGATCCGGAAGACCGATAACGGCAACGTCATTGACCTTATCGAAGGTGCTCAGGAAGTTTTCAATCTGTACCGGATAAATGTTTTCTCCACCGCTGACGATGACATCTTTCTTACGGTCTACGAGGAAGTAGAAGCCGTCTTCATCCTGCATGGCCATATCACCGGTACGGAGCCAGCCGTCTACGATCGTCTCTGCGGTAGCCTTCGGATCATTGTAATAACAGGTCATAACACCGGGACCCTTGACACAGAGCTCTCCAACTTCTCCAAACGGAACTTCTTTCAGATTCTCGTCTACGATCTTGCATTCCCAGCGATATCCGGGAACACCGATAGCACCGACTTTATGAATATTCTCTACACCAAGGTGAACACATCCGGGACCAGTGGACTCGGAAAGTCCGTAGTTGGTATCGTAGAGATGGTTCGGGAAGTATTCTTTCCAGTGTTTGATCAGAGATGGCGGAACAGGCTGCGCACCAATGTGCATCAGTCTCCACTGACTCAGCTCATAATCTTCGAGCTTCACATCACCTCGGTCCAGAGCATTCAGGATATCCTGAGCCCACGGAACCAGAAGCCATACGATAGTACATTTTTCTCTTGAAATAGCATCCAGAATGATTTCCGGAGTCGTGCCCTTCAGAAGAACTGCTTTGCTTCCTGCGCAGAGACTTCCCATCCAGTGGAATTTTGCTCCGGTATGATAAAGCGGCGGGATACAAAGGAAGGTATCGTTCCGGTCTGTCAGGTGATGTTTCTGTTCCATCTCTGCAGCCTGGGTCAGACTTTCATGATTATGTAAAATTGCTTTCGGGAATCCGGTGGTTCCGGAAGAAAAGTAGATAGCGGCATCATCGCTTTCTTCCAGATGGATCATCGGAGGCTGGCTGGAACAGTCGGCTACCATTTCACGATAGCTTTCGGCAAAGGTGGGACAGGTGTCTCCTACATAAATAAGAAGCCGTCCCTTGGTCAGCTCATCAACAATCGCTTCAATTCGGCCGATAAATTCCGGCCCAAAGAATAAGACATGTACTTCGGCCAGATCTGCACAATATTTGATTTCAGAAGAATCAAAACGGAAGTTAAAAGGAACGGCGATCGCACCGGTTTTCAAAATTCCGAAATAAATCGGCAGCCATTCCAGACAGTTAAACATCAGAATTGCAACGCGGTCCCCTTTCTTAATTCCACGTTCCAGAAGCATATTTGCAACGCGGTTTGCTTTTTCATCAAAGACACTCCATGTGATTTCTCTTCTGTACGGTTCAAAAGAAGTAGGCTGTACCAGACTGTATTCTCTCCAGCTGGTTCTTTTGGTGTCTTTCACAGATGGGTTCAGTTCCACAAGAGCCACTTCGTCCCCATATAATTTGTGATTTCTCTCAAGTAAATCAGTAACAGGCATGATGGATTTCCTCTCAATTCAAACTTTAATACTTTAAATCAAGATAGCATATTTGAAAGATAAAGTCAATAATCTGGCAGGATACTTTGAAAGGTACGATTTGTTTAACGTCGGAGGAGCTTCTGCCGATATAAAAATACTGTTTACCAATTCCGATAAAAATGATACAATAATACAATACAGTAATAAAGTGTACTCATTGTGCAGAAAAGAGAGGTTTATATGAAAAAGAATTTTCAGAGAACCAGAAACGAAGATATGTATAAGGCAATTCTTCAGCTGGAATCAATAGAAGAATGTATGGATTTTTTTGAGGATATCTGTGCAGAGACAGAGCTTCGCGCTATAGAACAGCGTTTTGATGTGGCGAGAATGCTCTCAAAGGGAAAAATCTATTCAGATATTATGAGTACAACAAGTGCCAGCACAGCAACTATCAGCCGTGTGAGCCGTGTGTTGAATGGCGGTACGGGTATGCTGGAGAAGACGTTGATTCGTTTGGAAGAGAGCGAAGTAAATGCAGAAAGTGAAAGTTGAAAGGAGAGTTACTATACCGATGAAACAGTTGATGCTAGGTAATAAGGCATTTGCCAGAGGTTTATACGAGGCAGGATGCAGCGTGGTGTCCAGTTATCCGGGGACGCCAAGTACAGAAGTCACAGAAGAAATTGCAAAATATGATGAGGTCTATTGTGAATGGGCTCCGAATGAAAAGGTGGCCATGGAAGTTGCTTTTGGAGCCTGTCTTGCCGGAAAAAGAAGCTTTTGCGGCATGAAGCATGTCGGACTTAATGTAGCGGCCGATCCGCTCTATACTTGCTCCTATACAGGTGTAAATGCAGGGATGGTGATTTGCGTGGCGGATGATCCGGGCATGCATTCTTCCCAGAATGAGCAGGATTCCCGCCATCATGCAATCGCAGCGAAGGTACCTATGCTGGAGCCGTCTGACTCTGCAGAAGCACTGGAATTTGTAAAGACCGCATATGAGATTTCGGAGACATTTGATACTCCGGTCATTATAAAAATGTGTACCAGAGTAGCACATTCCCAGAGCGTTGTCGTTCCGGGCGAGCGTGTGGTTCCTAAGCAGAAGCCATATGAAAAGAAGATTCAGAAATATGTAATGATGCCGGGTAATGCGATCCGCCGTCATCCATTTGTAGAAGAACGGACCAGAAAACTGATCGAATACGCGGAGACCAGCCCGCTGAATCGTGTGGAGATGGGAGGAACCGCACTGGGTATCATCACTTCGTCCACCTGCTATCAGTATGCGAAGGAAGTTTACGGAGAAAATGCAAGTATCTTGAAGCTTGGTATGGTAAATCCGCTGCCGGTAAAACTGATTCGGGATTTTGCGGCAAAGGTTGAAAAGCTGATCGTGATCGAAGAGCTGGATCCGATCATTGAAAATCATTGTAAGCAACTTGGCCTGACTTTATCAGGAAAAGATCTGCTTCCGATCTGCGGCGAGTTTTCTCAGAATCTCATTGCGGAAAAAATAGAAGGAAAATGTGCAGACTGTTATTCTCTTGGCGAACAGCTTCCGGGAAGACCGCCTGTTATGTGTGCAGGATGCCCGCACAGAGGACTGTTCTATACTCTTTCCAAGAATAAATGCACGGTTCTTGGAGACATCGGCTGCTATACCCTTGGCGCGGTAGCTCCCCTTGCCGCTATGGATATGACTCTTTGCATGGGTGCATCCATCAGTGCCGTTCACGGATTTAACAAAGCCAGCGGCGAAGAAAGTGAAGGAAAGACAGTAGCCGTAATCGGTGATTCCACCTTTATGCATTCCGGTATGACCGGTTTGGCAAATGTTGCCTATAACCAGAGTAATTCCACCATTATCATTCTGGATAATTCCATTACCGGTATGACCGGTCATCAGCAGAATCCGACGACCGGATACAACATCAAAGGTGATCCGGCAGGAAAGATTGATCTGGAGGCATTGTGCAGAGCGATGGGCTTCAACCGCGTAGCTGTCGTGGATCCATACAATCTGGAAGAGTGCGATAAAGTATTGAAAGAAGAACTTGCAGCAGATGAGCCGTCTGTCATCATCAGCCGCCGCCCATGTGCACTTCTTAAATATGTAAAACATAAAGCTCCTTTGAAAGTTGCTGTGGATAACTGTGTAGGATGTAAATCCTGTATGCGTCTTGGATGTCCTGCAATCAGTGTAAAAGACAAAAAAGCTGTGATCGATACAACATTGTGCGTTGGCTGCGGAGTTTGCCAGCAGATGTGTAAGTTTGATGCATTACAGAGCGGGGAGGAATAAAGAAATGACAAAGAATGTAATGATTGTCGGTGTAGGAGGACAGGGATCTCTCCTTGCCAGCAAACTTTTAGGATATCTCCTTCTGAATGAAGGATATGATGTAAAAGTATCTGAGGTACATGGTATGAGTCAACGCGGTGGAAGCGTGGTTACATATGTAAGATTTGGAGAGAAGGTGTATTCACCGGTCATTGACAAGGGTGAGGCAGACTTTATCGTATCCTTTGAAAAGCTGGAAGCGGCACGTTATGTGGAATATTTGAAAAAAGGCGGACGCATCGTGGTCAATACCCAGGAGATCGATCCAATGCCGGTCATCACCGGTGCAGCTTCTTATCCGGAGAACCTGATCGATAAGATGGAAGCAGAAGGAATCGCAGTTGATGCAATGGACTGCCTTTCCCTTGCAGAGCAGGCTGGCTCTGCCAAAGCGGTAAATCTGGTCCTGATGGGAAGACTTTCCAGATATTTTGATATTCCGGAAGAAAAATGGATCAGTGCTATTGAGAAGTGTGTTCCGGAAAAATTTGTCGAAATGAACAAAAGAGCGTTTGCCCTCGGGAGAGGTTAAACAATACAGTAAGAAGGAGAAAAAGAGATGAAAAGATATTTTCAGCCAGAGATCGAATGCGCATCCAGGGATGAGATTCATAAGATCCAGAGTGAGAGACTTGTAAAACAGGTCCGGAATGTTTGGGACAATGTGCCAATGTACAGAAAGAAAATGGAGAAAAAAGGACTGACTCCGGAAGATATCAAGTCTGTGGATGATCTGCCGAAATTGCCTTTCATTGAAAAAGATGATTTAAGAGACGAGTACCCATATGGATTGCTTGCACGTCCGCTTTCAGAATGTGTTCGCATTCAGTCAACCAGTGGTACTACCGGAAGACGTGTGGTTGCCTTCTATACTCAGCATGACATTGATCTCTGGGAGGATTGCTGTGCCAGAGCAATCGTAGCCGCAGGCGGAACCAAAGAAGATGTCTGCCATGTAAGTTATGGTTATGGTTTGTTTACCGGCGGCCCGGGATTAAATGGTGGTTCCCACAAAGTAGGATGTCTGACGCTCCCGATGTCTTCCGGAAATACGGAGAGACAGATTCAGTTTATGACAGACCTGGGATCTACGATTCTTTGCTGTACTCCATCTTATGCTGCCTACCTAGCGGAGAGCATTCATGAAAAAGGGGTACGCGATCAGATCAAATTAAAAGCAGGTATTTTCGGAGCAGAAGCATGGACAGAAGAAATGCGCCATGATATCGAAGAACAGCTTGGCATTAAAGCGTATGATATTTATGGACTTACAGAAATTTCCGGTCCGGGTGTAGCCTTCGAATGCGAAGAGCAGACCGGTATGCATGTAAATGAAGACCATTTTATTCCGGAAATCATCAACCCGATCACGGGAGAGGTGCTTCCGGACGGCGAGAAGGGCGAGCTTGTATTTACCAGCATTTCGAAAGAAGCATTCCCGCTCATGAGATATCGTACCCGTGATATCTGTATCTTAAGCAGGAAAAAATGTTCTTGCGGAAGAACGCATGTGAAGATGAGCAAACCGCTTGGAAGAAGTGATGATATGCTGATCGTTAAGGGTGTAAATGTATTCCCGTCCCAGATCGAGACCGTACTTATGAACCAGGGATATCCGGCGAACTATCAGATCATCGTTGATCGTGTAAACAACAGTGACACCATCGAAGTTCAGGTAGAAATGACACCTGAGATGTTCTCCGACAACTTGAGTGTTGTATCCGAAAAAGAGAAAGAGCTTGTAAACGGACTGAAAGCGATGCTTGGAATTTACGCTAAGGTTAAGCTGGTTGCACCTAAGAGCATTGTAAGAAGTGAAGGCAAAGCAGTTCGAGTGATTGATAAACGAAACCTGTATCAGGGTTAATGAATAGGAGGGAAAATTCATGACAGTTAAACAGATTTCCGTATTTCTTGAAAACCAGCCGGGGAAACTTGCTGAGGTTGCAGCGGTTCTTTCCGCTCAGAAAATCAACCTTCGTGCAATTTCAGTAGCAGAAGCTTCTGATTTCGGTATTGCCCGTATCATCGTGGATGATGTTTTCAACGCAGTTACCATTCTGAAAAATGAAAATTATATTTGCTCTATTACCGATGTCATCGCTGTGGAAGTTCAGGATGAGCCCGGTATGCTTGCAAATATGATTGCTGTACTTGGGACAGAAGGAATCAATATTGAGTATATGTACACGATTTTGGGAAAGAAGAACGATGTTGCATATATGATCATTCGTACGAATGATGATGCACAAGCTGCAAAGATTCTGGATGCGAAAGGATTCCGTATTGTAGGTATGGACGCAATGAAGTAATTGGATAGAGAGAAAAGCAAAACCCACCGGAGAATTCTTCAGTGGGTTTTACTTTTATTGAATGCCTAATAATTTTATAGCATTTTCTGATAGAATCAATTCTTTTTCCCGATCAGTGAGTGCGCTTTCCTTCAGAATTTCAGCACAGGTTCTTTGGTCTGCCCATGGACAGTCGGTAGCAAAAAGAATCTTATCCGCGCCATGTTTGCGCACCATGCGGATAAACTGGGCTTCACTCACACGAGTGATAGAGTAAGCAGTGTCGAGAAAGATGTTCTGACCGCAGAGTTTTTCTTCGGCCTCATCGTAATTTTCGTTGCTTCCTAAATGTGCAAGAATCAGATTTTCCGGAGCAACATCTTTCAAAACGTCGAGAACCATATCGGGAGTGCAGAACTCATGATCCGGCGTATAGGGATCATATCCGGCATGAGTGATAGCCGGAAGACCGATCTCGGATGCGGCATAGATCAGATTTTTCATGCGGATATCATTGAATTCTACATTCTGATAATGTGGGTGGACTTTGACTCCGGCGAATCCTTCTCGTTTAATCAGCGCCAGATGAGCTTTGCAGTCAGGATCGTCCGGATGGATACCCGCAAGGGAAATCAGCCGTTGCTCATGAACGGAAGCATACGTCTCGTTGATATAAACCGCAAAACGAAGGATGGAATCAAATTGCTTCACATCGGTTACGACAGGAAGCACAACACTGATGTCGATACCGGCCTGTTTCATGGAAGAACGCAAGCCGTCTGCACAACCGTTGGTGGTGGGCTTTTGTCTTATGACTGCTGCCAGATTGGAAATCGCTCGTTCTGCGATTTTCTCTGGAAATATATGAGTATGAAAATCAATAATCATGGGTGTTTTCTCTTCTAGTATTTATTTGACAGATTTTTATGTGTTATTTATAAGAATCTGCCAGTTTTTTGAACGCATCAAGCGCGCGTTCGATTCTTTCTGTAGGTACGCAGTAGGAAATACGTGCATGTCCCGGACAGCCGAAACCGGATCCCGGAACGATGAGGATATTAAACTGTTTTGCTCTTTCACAGAAAGCAACGTCATCTTCTTCCAGTGTCTTCGGGAAGATGTAGAAGGTTCCGTCCGGTTTTACTACATCAAAACCAATCTCGCGTAGCCCATTGTAAAGGAGATTGCGGTTGGTCTCATAGATGGTGATGTCGGCAGTCATATCTGCACACATGGCACATACGCGCTGGAAAAGTCCGGGTGCATTGACATATCCAAGGGAACGGCCTGCACCTGCAACAGCTGCGTACACCAGTCCGTGTTCCTCGACTTCATCCGGAACAAGAACGTATCCCAGACGTTCTCCCGGAAGGGAGAGGGACTTGGACCAGGAATAGCACACCAGAGTATTGTTGTAGTATTTAGGAAGGTACGGAACCTCAATACCATCGAACACGATCTCGCGATAAGGCTCATCCGCGATCAAGTAGATCGGATGGCCCAATTCAGCAGATTTTGCGTTGAGGATCTCCGCAAGTTTTGTGCAGGTCTCATGTGAATATACAACACCGCAGGGGTTATTCGGAGAGTTTACAATGACTGCTTTTGTGTTCTCGTTGATTGCTGCTTCAAACTTTTCAAAGTCGATCTGGAAAGCTTCGGTATCGGCAGGGATCAGATTCATTTTTGCGCCGGCACCTTCGATAAATACTTTGTATTCCGGGAAGTATGGTGCAAATACAATGACCTCGTCATCCTTGTTGCAAAGACCATTCAGACAGCAGCAAAGTGCAGCGGCGGCACCGACGGATACATAAAAGTTATCCGGTCCGAAAGATGTATCGAACCGTCTGTTTACGGAATCGGCAAGGAGCTTTCTGACTTCGATGTCTCCCTGAGCGCTGGTATAACCATGAATAACTACAGGATCTGTATCCTGAAGCAGTTTGATTGCAGTTTCATTGACTGCATCCGGAGCCGGAACACTTGGATTTCCGATGGAGAAATCAAATACATTCTCAGCGCCGATTTCTGCAGCTCTTTGTTTACCAAATTCGAAAAGTTCACGGATCACGGAACGGGAAGTTCCCAATGCCACCATTCTTTCATTTAAATTCGCCATGATGATTACCTCGTTGTTTTTGTTTATTTATGATTGAATTGTAGTTGTATATTAACGCGTTGCTGTAATAATGATAGAGCATAATATTTTATTTGTCAATGAAAGAATCCCGATGAAAAAGCATCTTATTGTATGAAAAAAGGCAAAAAAACAAGCGGACGTATCCGTAATCTGATTGACAGATCAAATGGCGTATGCTACAATTTTATTACTTTAACGATTTAAAGATTAAAACTTTAAGGTACTAAAGAAAAAAGCACAAACTCAATGAGTTAGTTGAGAGGGAAGAGGAAAGAAAATGTTAAAAGTAATTGTACTCCTGGCATACTTTGCACTGATGATCGCAATCGGTCTGTATTGCCGCAAAACAGCAACAGATGTAAATGGTTTTGTATTGGGCGGCCGCTCGGTTGGACCGTGGCTTACCGCTTTCGCATACGGTACTTCTTATTTTTCCGCGGTCGTATTTGTAGGATACGCGGGACAGTTTGGATGGAAATATGGTATCGCAGCGACCTGGGCCGGTATTGGAAATGCCATTATTGGCTCACTTCTTGCATGGGTAGTTCTGGGAAGAAGAACCAGAATCATGACACAGCATCTTGATTCAGCGACGATGCCGCAGTTTTTCGGACAGAGATACAACAGTAAAGCACTGAAATTGTGTGCTTCCCTGATTATCTTCGTGTTCCTGATCCCATATACAGCATCGCTTTATAATGGCCTTTCCAGATTATTCGGAATGGCATTTAACATTGATTATTCCGTATGTATTGTATTGATGGCAGTTCTCACCGGTATCTATGTAATTGCCGGAGGGTATATGGCTACTGCGATCAATGATTTCATTCAGGGTATGGTTATGCTGGTAGGTATTGTTGCAGTGATCGCGGCAGTCCTTGCAAGCAAAGGCGGATTTATGGAAGCATACCAGGGACTTGCACAGATTTCGGATGAAACGGTTTCTACCGCGCCCGGTGTATTCGCATCTTTCTTTGGACCTGATCCACTGAACCTGATGTTTGTGGTTATCCTTACTTCTCTTGGTACATGGGGACTTCCACAGATGGTTCAGAAATTTTATGCGATCAAAGATGAGAACGCGATTCAGAAAGGAACTATTATTTCCACGCTGTTTGCTCTGGTTGTAGCCGGCGGATGTTATTTCCTTGGCGGTTTCGGACGTCTGTTCTCCGATAAAATTGATATTGCCGCAAATGGATATGATTCTGTTATCCCGACCATGTTGGAGAGTTTAAGCCCGATGCTGATCGCACTGGTAGTAATCCTGGTACTTTCCGCATCTATGTCTACACTGTCCTCACTGGTAATCGCGTCCAGTTCCACACTGACGATCGATTTTATTAAAGATAACGTGGTAAAAGATATGGATGACAAAAAGCAGGTAACTGTAATCCGTGGATTTATCGTCGTATTTATCGCGATTTCTGCAGTACTTGCACTGATTCAGTATAAGAGCTCCGTAACCTTCATTGCACAGCTGATGGGTGTGTCATGGGGAGCACTTGCAGGTTCTTTCCTGGCTCCGTTCCTGTATTCGCTGTATTGGAAGAAGACAACGGTAGCATCCTGCTGGGTATCCTTCATCTGGGGCTGCGGTCTTACGTTTATCAATATGTTTGCAAGATCAAGCCTTCCGGTGATCATGCAGTCTCCGATCAATACGGGTGCAATCGCAATGCTCGGCGGTCTGATTATCGTTCCGCTTGTCAGCCTTGTTACACCGAAGCCGGATAAGAAACTGGTAGACGAGGCATTTGCCTGCTATGAAAAATCAACTGTAGTTTCACAGAAAACGGCACTTGGAAAATAAAGAATGTAGATGTTAAAAAATAGCTAAGATCGGGATGGATCGGAGTGGGTGTGGATTAATTTATTTATGTACGTACGCACCGTAAAATGAAAAATGAGTGTAGATGTGGTCTGCTGACAAAAAATATGGAAAAGAAGTATTACGAAATTCTTTTTATAACTACTTTCATTGTTGGAATCATTAGTTTGATAATGCCTTGGGGACAAAGAACTACAATACCTGTTATTAGCTTCATTCTGATTATTATAGCACTGGGTGAAAAAGAACATAAAATAATAAATTTATGTTTTGCATGTCTTGGATATATGATAGATGTTATTTTTAATCAAATTGTATTATATATTTTGAATAAATTTTTTGGAATAATAGTAGTTGGTAGTTCTTATGTAGTTATATTCGATATTATATATACTGGAATATTTGCTTTACTCATCATTTTGATCAGAAAAATAATGTATAATAAGATAACTAAGACTTCCCATACCCAAAATGGGCTTCGTACCTTGAAAACTCAATATTTCAGCTAACAAAATAGCGATTTATGCTTTAGCTGCCCACGAATCAAGTGCATTTTGCAGATATTGCGGTAGTCTGGATACAAAATCTGCAGTAAATACAGCAAGCTGTTCTTCGCTCAGATTCAGAATCTCCTTAAAACTTGCCATCAAAGCATCCATCAAGATGCAAAGAGACCTTGTGAAAGTGATGTCTGCCATCTCATTTACCAGGAAGAAGAATAGTTCTCCTAAGGTTCGTTGGTCTTCATTTTTTCGTTGTTCTAATGCCAAAAGCATATACCTGGCAAATACAATGGCTACATGTGCTGTCAATGCATCGTAAGAGAGACTGTGGCATTCGCCAATGAGATTAAGTGTAGATTTGCAAGTCTTGAAAAATATCTCAATCTGCCAGCGCTTTCCATAGATACGAATGATTTCTTCTTCTGACAGAGTTGGATTTGTGCAGATAAAAGCAAGCCAATCCTTACGATTCGCCTTGTTTCTGACACATACGATTTTTGCCGGAATTGGATTTTCTTTTCCAACCATGACATCGACAGAAAGAAGATATTTGGATCTGCCGCGTCGCTTCTTGTTTTTTGCATAAATCTGTTTGATGTTCAGTTTCTGCCCTTCATACTGATATTGAATGCGGCTGCTTTTCTTGATCATTGCAATCACATCCATCCCTTTGGATTTGATAGCCGTAATCTGCGCCGGATTAGCAAACCAGCAGTCAAACAGCACATAATCGGCAGAAATACCATTTGAAACGGCTGTATCAAGAAGGTGAAGCATAACCTCCGGTGCTTTCGTCTGTGCCAGTTTTCTGCGCTTGCCGGCAATAGATCTCTTGTCAAAATCTTTCGTTGGACCAATGAGATTTGATTCTTTGGAGGATGCGATAAGACAACTGTTAACAGGCATAAATGTATTGCCATCGCTCCATCCAATCGTCAACAGACGGAATCCTTTGCGAAATTTCATTCCAACATGATCAAAGACTCTGGAACCCAGTTCAGTCTTCTTGCAACTGGTGCGATTAAAGAGAGTGTCATCGACTATGAACACATTGACACGCTTTTCATCAGTAAGATTTTTGATGTCACCGTTGATGATCTCTGATGCTAGAGAAGAAGTAAAGCGGAGCCAATTAGTTTTTGAAGAATTCAGGAAACGATAAAAAGTGTTCTTTGAGAATCCTTCTTTGAAAGATCCGGTTCTCTGCTGCATATACATGCTTCTTCCTGTAAAGACGTTACTGAGTTTATATCTGAGGAGCGAGATAGCAGGAACTCCTTTTTCCTTGGTGCCGTTGCATTGTTTTAAAACGCTGCCTACCTTGTGAGAAGAGAAAAATCTCTGAACGCAATCTAAAATAGCTACCTCATTCTCGTTGTTCTGTGATATAATGGACATGGCATAAATCCTCCTTTGTAAAGTGGTTTCTGGACAATTCCATTATATCAAAAGAGCGTTATTTATGCCCTTTTTATTGGCTGAAATATTGAATTTTCAAGGTACAGAACACCTTATCGGTGTGGGAAGTTTGAGTAAGATAAATATTCTAAAATATATTAATAGCAGTAACAAATTTAATTCGGGGATATTAATAAATTTGATATGTTTTGTTGCTATTTTCGTAGCTAATGTAGTAATGGGACAAACAGTCAATTATAATCAATCCGTACTCTTAATGAATAGCGTTCTTTTTGGTCTCTGTTTTCTAAGTACAAGCATTGTACTGATTTATTTTACAAAGACCATCCGTTCCGAAGAAGAAAAGAAAGCAGACCAGGAACGTTTGAAAATGACGGAAAATTACGTATCCGGTTTGGAACAATTGATTGATGAATCCAGAGAGCTTCGCCATGATTACAAAAACCTGATCGCAACGATCTCCGGTTTCATCGAAGAGGATGACATGCCGCATTTGAAAGAGTATTTTGATACGAATATCCGGGATACCTGGGTGGCTTTAGATAAAAAGGGAAAAGCGTGGCAGTCCTTAAAAGATGTCGAGCCGCCTGCTGGGGCTCCTGATTGACAACGCCATCGAGGCGGCCGAAGAATCTGAAAAGAAATATGTAGATATTCGTATGGCAAATGCAGAAAACGGATATCGGATCATCATAGAGAATACATATGGCACAAAGCCTGAGTTAGCGCATCTCTATGATAAGGGTTATTCGACAAAAGGAGAAAACAGAGGCTATGGAATGTATTATGCACGCGAAATCATTTTGGATAATGAAGATATGGATTATTGTTTTGAGATTCAGGAAAATGTAATCGTGCAAAACATCAATATTGAAATCTAATGGCAGTGTTGCGTATGATTCTATCTGCAATGAGTGCCGGATTTGCCTGTATTATTCAAACTATGGATATTATTGGAACCGTGGTTCCGAAATAATGATGGATTAGACATAAAAGCAGCAGAAGGAAAGAAGCCTTTTGCTGCTTTTATGTCTTGTTGAATTTGAACAGTTTATATTTTTTCAATGTTTTCTATTTCAAGATACTGTCGGTACGCTTTTTACAAGCCACACACCATTTGGCGATAAGATAACTTATGACCGGCGTCAGGCATATCCTGTGTTCTGACCTTAAAAATAATCGGAGCACCATGGAGTTTCCCGACCTTTTCCGCAGTGAATTTATCTGAATAAAACACACCTGCCTTTTTGATTAATTATAACATGTTTTGCAAATAATGGTTCTGATTAATTCGAAGAATTCTGAAAACGGTATAGAAGAAAAGGACGTCTGAATGAGAAATAAATTAAATAGTTGTTTATATGCGATTAAAAGTAAAATATACATGACATATTGTCGCATAAGTGATAATCTATGGTTGGAAGGAACAAGGAGGTGAAAAGCAAGTGGCAAAAAACATTGCTATAAAGGTAGCGAGAGCTGAGAAAGATATGACACAAAAAGCCCTGGCTGAAGCGGTCGGAGTTTCGCGGCAGACCATGAATGCCATTGAAAAGGGTGAATACAATCCAACAATAAAACTATGCCGAAAGATTTGCCGTGTATTAGACAAGAGCTTAGATGATTTATTCTGGGAGGATGAGGAAGATGAAGAAAGAGAAGAATAATCTTGACGAGAGACAGGAACTGAAACTTTTGAAAATTGAACACAATGGCTGCTGGTTTGCTTTTTGGGGACTGCTGGCAGCAATGTTGATTCAGATGTTTTTGGGCAATGGCAGTCCGAAAAATCTTGCAGGAGAATGGATCGTATTTATGTGCCTTGCAATTTATCTATCGGCTGCCTGTATGAAAAATGGAATTTGGGACAGAAAATTAAAACCAAATTTTAAAACAAACGTAATTGCCAGTGTAATTGCAGGTACTGCATTAGGTGTCATTTGGTTTGTGATTTCCTATCAAAATTATCATAATTTTATCGGATCTATTATGACCGGTGTTTTTATGTTCGTTTGTACGGGAGGTTTATGTTTGGCTGCATTAGTAGTATCCTCACTGATATACAAAAAAAGAGTTGAAAAACTGGAAAAGGTGGATGAGGATTCTATGTGTGACGAATAGAATATATGATATGAATGGGATGAGCGGTGCTTCGGGAATTAGAATTCGAAGCACCGTTTATTATGTATCCGTTCCCAAAGTCATCTTAATTGACTTAATGCGATGTTGTGTTTATAATAATACTAATTTGAATGTGACTAGGTACCTGTCCCCTGGTCACTCGCAAACCGGAATTGATTTTATAATGACAGGAAAAGGCGGGAGTAGTGAGTATGATTAACAGGGAAGATATGCTGGAACTGACCAGACGTATGACCCCGGCCAGGTCTTCGGTGTCGAGGATTGCAGGGGCGTATTTTGATGAGGAAGGTTATGTTGACGGGACTTTTAATACGCATTTTCTGAAATTGTCGGTACCGGACCGGACAAAGAATCTGAATCTGGCGAAGACGATTCTGATTTCCAGGACCAATGACCAAATGAAGGACTACCTAATCCCGGATTCTGCGAGAAAGCCGGGGAGCATCTGGCAGTTATTGGATGGGATTAAAGAGTCCGAACTTAAGAATGATGCATTTCTGGATATTTTGTATGAATTGATTCAAGAGAGAGTTCATCCGGGATATCCGTATGCTTGTTATCTTTATTTCGGACAATATGATGTTCCCGTAAAAGGCAGTGATAAGGAGTGGATGGAAGGATCGGAAGAGGTTTATACATACCTTTTATGCACAATCAGTCCGCTTATCGGCGAGTACGAACCGGGGAAACCGGAATTTGGATTCTTATATCCGGCTTTTCGTGACAGGACAACAGATAACAGATACATCAATATATTTGAAGAACAGAAAGGAAAATATTATGAATTGTATATGACACAGTATGCAGGGTTTGAAACGTAAATGATGGGAAGACTACAATTTCAAGAAATTGTAGTCTTCCGCTTTATTGACGGTTATTTTCTGCATTTTGTATAATAGGCGTAGCTGATATACGATGAGGAGAAAGGGGAACCAGGAGAAATGCAGAAAGAATTCTATACAGGTCATTTGTTTGATGTTTACCGGTATTTTGGAGCACATAAAGAAGGGGATCATTTTATTTTCCGTGTATTTGCACCGGGAGCGAGAGGCGTTACGGTCATGGGAGAATTTAGTAGCTGGCGGGAGATTCCGATGTATCAGGAGAACCAGAGTGGTGTATATATATCGGAGCCGATTGCGGCAAAGTTGGGACAAATGTATAAATATTGCATTTACACGGGAAAGGGCTGGCGGGTAGAGCATGCGGATCCTTATGGATTTCAGATGGAGCTGCGTCCGGCAAACTGTTCGATCCTGACGGAGTTGGATTCCTATCAGTTTCAGGACGAGGAATGGATGCAGTCGCGCACGGTAAGGCACGATGAGGCGTTGAATATTTACGAGCTGCACGCAGGATCCTGGAAAAAGAAAGGGGAAGAAGAGACGGACTGGTATGATTACGAGGAACTGGCGGAGCTTCTTATCCCATATATCAAGGAGAATCATTATACACATCTGGAATTCATGCCTCTTTCTGAGCACCCGTTTGACGGTTCCTGGGGGTATCAGAATACCGGATTTTTTGCGCCGACTTCACGGTATGGGACACCGGATCAGCTGAAAAAGCTGGTTGATAAATGCCATCAGGCAGGAATCGGAGTGATTATGGATTTTGTTCCGGTGCATTTTGCGGTGGATTATTATGGCTTGAAGGAATTTGACGGAACATGTCTGTATGAGTACCCAAATGCTGCAGTAGGAGAAAGTGAATGGGGAAGCTGTAATTTCATGCATTCCCGGGGAGAGGTGCGCTGTTTCCTGCAGTCGGCGGCGAATTACTGGCTGGAGGAATTTCATTTTGACGGGCTTCGGATGGACGCGGTCAGCCGGTTGATCTACTGGCAGGGAGATGAACGACGCGGTGTGAACGGAACGACGCTGGATTTCCTGAAGACCATGAATCAAGGGCTGAAACAGCGCCATCCGACGGCGATGCTCATCGCAGAGGACTCGACTTCCTACCCGGGGGTGACAAAGCCGGTAGAGAAGGGCGGCCTCGGATTTGACTATAAATGGGATCTGGGATTCATGCATGACACGCTGGAGTATTTCCAGACGGCTCCGGAGTATCGGGCGCGGGATTATCATAAACTGACATTTTCTATGATGTATTTCTATCATGAAAATTATATGCTGGAATTCTGTCATGACGAAGTGGTACACGGGAAAGCGACGATCCTTCAGAAAATGAACGGGGATTACGATGGAAAATTTCCGCAGGCCAGAGCGATGTACATGTATATGATGGTGCATCCGGGTAAGAAACTGAATTTTATGGGAAATGAATTCGGCCAGCTCCGTGAGTGGGATGAGAAGCGGGAGCAGGACTGGGATATGCTGAAGTATCCGAATCATGATGCGCTTCACCGGTATATGATAGAACTGAACCGTATTTACCGGGAAAATGATGCGTTCCATAGGGACTATGATCCTGAGAATTTCCGGTGGGTGGACTGCCATCAGGAGGAGCGGTGCATTTATGCGATGGAACGCGTTGGAATCAAAAGAAAATATATAGCTGTCTTTAATTTTTCGAATGTATTGCAGGAAGCGTATGAATTTAAGGTTGAGGAAGATGCAAAAATCAGAGTGGCATTGCACTCAGACTGGGAAGAATTCGGTGGCAGTACCGCAAAAAAGACATCTCTTGTCCAAAATGAGTACAAAAATGGAAAGGTCATACTAAATCTTCCGCCGTTTTCCGGAATATTGTTGGAATCAGAATAAAGAAAAAGGGGCACTTCATTTATAAGAGGTGCCCCTGCGTTTTAAAATTTTGATATTTCGGTCTAATTCCTGTCCAATTTGCAGACTTTCCGGTCATAGGTGAGAAGACCGTTTACTTCTTCTTCGATGTCAGAAACCTGGGTGTAGATGGCTCCGCAAAGCCCCTTCTCGATCAGCGGATCGATCTCTTCACTCATCAGGCGGTAGAAAGCGCCTCTGAAATCGCTGACGGCCGGAAAAACCTTATACCCGTAAACACCGCGCGTGCTGACATGATCTTTGATCTGACAGGCGTACCCGCCATATTCGGAAATGACGAAAGCGCGTCGTTCCGGATTTACAAACTGTTTATCAAAGTAATTATGCTCACTCTTGAAATCCCCCTGTCCGCGGTCGAACCATCCGCTGGCGGAGTCGATCAGTCGGTCAGAATCCAGTTCCCGCAATAGCCGTGTGAGCTTCTTGGAGTCAAATTGTCCCCAGCCTTCATTGAAGATGACCCAGGTGCTGATACACGGGAAACAGCCAAGTGCCTGGACTGTATCGCGGCATTCCTGAATGAATTCTTCTCTGCCCCGGATACTCCTGCGGCCAAGAGGAAGGTGCAGCTTGTCACTCATACGTACCTTGAATTTCGGGAACAGAGCCGGGATCCAGGTCATAATGGGGGCATGATAGGCGCCGCCATTTACCATGTCCTGCCATACGATCATACCGAGGCGGTCACAGTGATAGTACCACCTGGCGGTCTCAATCTTCACATGCTTGCGCAGCATATTGAATCCAAGTTCTTTCATCTTGGTAATGTCATAGATCAGAGCATCGTCGGAAGGGGCGGTATAGAGTCCGTCCGGCCAGTAGCCCTGATCCAGGATTCCATTCAGAAAGAAGGGCTTGTGATTCAGGCAGAAACGGGAGATCCCTTTTGAATCCTTTTCAATAGTATAGGTGCGCATGGCGAAATATCCGGTCACCTCATCCTTGCCGGCACGGACACGCAGGCGGTACAGATAAGGATGATCCGGAGTCCACGGCTCCATCTGGTCCACATCGCAGTAGCAGGAATATTCACAAAGAGAATCGGAATAATTGGTGCAGATTCCTTTGGAAATGATGTTGCCGTCGGCATCAAGAACATGGCAGACGACCGCATCCTGATCACGGCATGCCGGTACCGGACGGTTCAATTTTAAAGAGACATGCACCGTTTCCTTGTCATACTGAGGAGTCAGATGCAGTTCCGTGATATAGATATCCGGAACCCATTCCGCCCAGACTGCCTGCCAGATGCCGCTTTGGGCTGTATAGAACATTCCGCCGCGTTTCAGCTTCTGTTTGCCGGTGCTGTGGAAGGAGCGGTCCGACTGGTCTCTGACAGATACTGACAGAATGTTGGAACGTTCGGTCAGTGCGTCGGTGATATCTACGGAAAACGGAAGATAACCTCCGGTGTGTTCGATGACGGTCCGGCCGTTGATCCGGACACTGGCCTGCTGGTCCACGGCACCAAAATGAAGAATACATCTCTTGCCGTATGGCGGAAGAATCTCATCGGGGAGTGTCCGTTCGCAGATCAGAGTATCATCCGGGAAAATCTGCTGCTGCACGCCCGACAGAGGAGCTTCCGGTGAAAAAGGAACCAGAATCTTCCCTGAAATAGGAGCATGGCGTTTCTTTTTGGAAATGATGGTATAATCCCAGTAACCGTTCAGAATCATAAAATGTTCGCGTACCATCTGGGGGCGCGGATACTCTTCCAGAACGTGCTCGGGATCCAGCGACTCGCCCCACGTTGTTGTAAGGGGAAGAAGACGCCTTTTGTGATTGAAAAAATGTGCACTTTTGAGAGCAGATAAAAGATCCATATCAATTCCTCTCTTTTGTAAATTCTTGTGCAGGAGTAGTCTGCACAATTCGCTTTTTATTAGTATACCATAGACCGGCAGACGCTTCTGCAATTTTATAGAATTTTTACAATTCCCGCTCATCTTTTTTGACCGGAACTTTGGGAGGCTGGTAGTGATAAACATCCTCATAGGAATCCAGCTCCGTACGGGATATGGGGAGAGAGGGAATCAGTCCTGTACAATCCTGGGAGGAGGCTGCATTGGCAAGATAATCATAGGAATCAATGATACGATTGTTTTGCTGTTTTTCTTTTTTGTTCATGAAAATAACCTTCCTTTTTTTATGATATTTTCTGCATCAGGGGAAAAACTATGTAAAATTCATTGTAAAAACTTTATAAAGAGTTTATGATAATGTAAGGAAACAAGTTATAAAAGAGGAGTAAATAGCGAAAAATGAAGATTGTTTTAGATACACATGCACATACATTGGCAAGTGGACATGCATATAATACGATAAGAGAAATGGCAAAGGCGGCTGCGGATAAAGGACTGGAGGCGATCGCACTGACGGATCATGCGCCGGACATGCCCGGAAGCTGCCATTTGTTCTATTTTCAGAATCTGCGTGTCGTTCCAAGAAATCAATGCGGCGTAAAGCTCTTCCTTGGAACGGAAGCCAATATACTGGATGAGAACGGAAGTGTGGATCTCCCGGATTCGGTTCTTGCGGAAATGGATCTGGTCATTGCCAGTATTCATCCGCCGTGCTATAAAGGGGCAAAGACGAAAAAGGATATTACAAACGCATATCTTGCAGCAATGGAGAACCCGCATATCGATATTATCGGGCATCCGGATGATGGTAGATTTATGGTAGATTATGAAGCAATCGTAAAGAAGGCGAAAGAGACGCACACGCTTCTGGAACTGAATAACAGTTCCCTCCGTCCGGGAGGATTCCGTGTGAATACCAGGGAAAATGATCTGGAAATGCTGCGTCTCTGTAAAAAATATGAGGTGCCGATCTCCATTGGAAGCGACGCCCACGTGGATGTGGATCTGGCAGGATTTGATCTGGCGATGGAAGTTTTGAAAGAATGCGAATTCCCAGAAGAACTGGTGGTAAATACATCCCTTGAGAGGCTGGAAAAAATACTTGCCATCTAGTTTTCATTACTATATAATGAATATATTGAGGTGAGAAATATGACAATTGACACGGAAGATTTACTGAACAGTATTATGGAGAGTATCGGAAGGATCGATTATATCAAACCTGCTGATATCCCGAATATTGATCTCTATATGGATCAGGTAACGACCTTCATGGAGGAACAGCTTAAGACGACGAAGCGGTATCCGGATGACAAGATCCTGACGAAGACAATGATCAATAATTATGCGAAAAATGACCTCCTTCCTCCGCCGGTGAAGAAGAAATACACCAAGGAACATCTGCTGGTATTGATCTTTATTTATTATTTTAAGAGTATTTTATCCATCAAGGATATCGGAACTCTGCTCGAACCCATGATCAGCCGATATTTCGGCTCGGAATCCGAGTTGGATATGGAGCGCGTTTATGATGAAATCTGTCAGATGGAGAAGGGCAGGGTCGGACAGACGCAGGAAAGTGTCGGCGAGCTGTACAAGATCGCTGAAGATTCTTTCAAAGATGCACCGGAAGAAGAAAGGGAGTATCTCCAGATGTTCGCCTTTATCTGTAATCTGAGTTTTGACGTATATATTAAAAAGCAGCTGATTGAAAAGCTCATTGACGGATTTCCGGAACATGAAGAAAATAAGAAAAAGTATAAAAAATAAGAACAGGACGCTTTCCCCAGGCGTCCTGTTCCTTCTCTCTTTTATTCTTCAGTTGCCTCCGGGTCCTTGCTAAGGCGGGCGAAAACCATGTCATATCCGTCATTTCCATAATTCAGTGAACGGTTTACACGGCTGATCGTCGCTGTAGAAGCTCCTGTCTTTTCTGCGATTTCCAGATAAGTCTTCTGTTCTCTCAGCATCTTCGCTACTTCGAAGCGCTGTGAGAGTGATAACAGTTCATTTACCGTGCAGACATCTTCAAAAAAAGTATAACATTCTTCGCGGTTTTTCAGACTTAAAACAGCATCAAATAAAAAATCAACAGCTTCAGTTCTAATTTTCCGGCTCATGATGATCCCTCCGTATCTTTATTGACCATACCATTTTAACACAGTAAATTTTTAAAGTCTATAAATATTTTCTTAAGTTCCATTTGTATGTAGGGATTCTTGAAAAAACAAGAGACAATTGAAGGATTTTATATTATAATAAAAAGTACGTCTGCGAAGGCAGAGATTAGACGGGAAAAGACAGGCTGTGACAAGCGGCTGCAGAAAAGGATGTAGAATATGAGTATTTATGATTCATTAAACGAACAGCAGAAAGAGGCTGTTTGCCATACAGAAGGACCGCTTCTGATCCTTGCGGGAGCAGGTTCGGGAAAAACGAGAGTGCTGACACATCGAATCGCATATCTCATTGAAGAAAAAGGAGTGAATCCCTGGAATATACTGGCGATTACATTTACCAACAAAGCGGCAGGAGAAATGCGGGAGCGAGTGGATTCCATCGTAGGATTCGGGGCAGAGAGCATCTGGGTGAGCACCTTTCATTCCATGTGCGTCCGGATTCTGAGAAGATACATTGAGCGTCTGGGATATGATACCAACTTTACGATCTATGACGCAGATGATCAGAAGACTCTGATGAAAGATGTGTGTAAATATTTGAAGATCGACACCAAGATGCTGAAAGAAAGAACCATTCTCGGGGCAATCTCATCGGCAAAGGATGAGATGGTCACACCGGAGGAATTTGCACTGAGGGCAGAGGGCGATTATATGCAGAAGAAGATCGCGCAGGCTTACACCGAGTATGAGAAACAGCTGCGGGCAAACAATGCGCTGGATTTTGATGATCTGCTGCTAAAGACGGTTCAGCTTTTCCAGACACAGCCGGATGTTCTTGAGAGCTATCAGGAACGATTCCGCTATATCATGGTGGATGAGTATCAGGATACCAATACAGTACAGTTCATGCTTGTGAGTATCCTTGCGGGGAAATACAAGAATCTCTGTGTAGTCGGAGACGATGATCAGTCCATTTACAAATTCCGTGGGGCAAATATTAAGAATATTCTGAATTTCGAACAGGTATTTCCGAATACGAAGGTCATCAAGTTGGAACAGAACTATCGATCCACGACGACGATCCTGGATGCGGCAAATGCAGTGATCCGCAACAACAAAGGACGTAAGGCGAAGGCGCTCTGGACCCAGAACGGTCTGGGAACGCCGATTCAGTTCCGCCAGTTTGATACGGCATTTGATGAGGCGGAATACATAGTAAACAATATAAAAAATGAAGTAAATTCAGGAAAACGAAGCTATCATGACTTTGCGGTTCTCTATCGTACCAATGCCCAGTCCCGTATGTTTGAAGAAAAGTTGGTCGTATCCAATGTGCCCTATCGGATTGTGGGCGGCATCAATTTCTATGCCAGACGGGAGATCAAGGATCTTCTTGCATATCTGAAAACCATTGATAACGGAAGAGATGACCTGGCTGTGCGGAGGATCATTAATGTGCCGAAGAGGGGAATCGGCCTGACCACGATCAACCGCGTGCAGGAGTATGCCGCAGAGCGTGAGATCGGCTTTTATGATGCGCTGGTTGGCGCACACAGTATTCCGGCGATTGGGCGAAGCGCAGGGAAGCTGGAATCCTTTGTGGCGCTGATCGAACAGCTGAAAGCCGAAAGCGCAAACATGAGCATTTCCAAGCTTATGGATGAGATCATCGAGCTGACCGGGTACGTGGAAGAACTGCAGGCTGATACTGATGAAGAGGCACAAAGTCGTATTGAAAATATCGAAGAATTCAAGAATAAAATCATAGCATACGAGGAATTATGTGAAGCAGAGGGAACGAAAGTTACTTTGTCCGGATTTCTCGAAGAAGTCGCACTGGTAGCCGATATTGACAGTCTTGACGAGGATACCGATTACGTGGTTCTTATGACTCTGCATAGTGCGAAAGGATTGGAATTTCCGCATGTCTATCTGGCAGGCATGGAGGATGGACTTTTCCCAAGTTATATGTCTGTTACCTCGGATGATCCGTCCGATATCGAAGAAGAAAGAAGACTCTGTTATGTGGGAATCACCCGGGCGAAGGAAGAACTGACCCTCACCTGCGCAAGACGGCGGATGGTCCGGGGCGAGACACAATATAACAGGATGTCCCGTTTTATGCAGGAAATCCCACCGGAACTTTTATCTACCGGAGAAGTCTTCCACAAAGAAGGGAAAAAGGCAGAAGAGGCAAAGCGGACAGCATATCAGCAGGCTGTGATGAATTTCCACAAGAATGCCTATGCCGCACCGAAACAGTTCCAGGTCAAGAAGAGTGAGGGACTTTCTTACGGTGTAGGAGACAGGGTGCGTCATATGAAATTCGGTGAAGGAACGGTGACACAGATAACCGAAGGCGGACGTGATTACGAGGTGACGGTTCAGTTCGATACGGCCGGTGTAAAGAAGATGTTTGCTATGTTTGCAAAACTGGAAAAAGTCGAATAGAACGATAAAGAATTTCTAAAAATGATATAATTTGGTAGAAATTTAGTAATGGGAATGATATAATAATTTCATATTGATGAGCGTATGATACTCAGTGTAAGAACTCTGAGTGAATGGCAGAAAGGATGTGAAGGCATGAGCAGAATAGAAGAAATGCTTGCTACAACAAAATTGAATGACTTAATCCACAAGAAAGAGGAAGAGGATAAGGCTCAGAAGACGATTCTCTGGGTTCTGGCTATTGTAGGAGCAGTCGCAGCAGTTGCAGCAATCGCATATGCAGTATATTGTTTCTTTACCCCGGATTATCTTGAAGATTTCGATGAAGATTTCGACGATGACTTCGATGAAGATTTCTTCAGTGACGAGGATGAAGTACAGTAAGTTGAAAAGAGTAAAGCGAGGCAGGAATTGAGAGAAAGGTTCCTGTCTTGTTTTTTGCCATGCCTGAGCTTTGCTTATGCCAAGAAATTTGCATTGTTGATTAGAACAAGTATATTAGAATAGAATAGTATTTTTAGAGGTGTACGATGAAAAAAGGACAGATTCTGGAAGGAATGATTGAAAAAGTAGAATTTCCAAATAAAGGGATTGCAAGAATAGATGGGGAAGAGAAAAACGTGATTGTTAAAAACACATTGCCAGGGCAGAAGGTGAGCTTTGCAGTGAATAAAATCCGCAAAGGGCAGGCAGAAGGAAGACTCCTTCAGGTACTGGAACCGTCCCCGATTGAGATAGAACCGATGTGCCCACATTTCTGCCAGATGCCATCTGCAGAAGGAGACGATTTTCAAAAAGGCTGCGGAGGCTGCACGTATCAGAATCTCCCCTACGAAGAACAGATCCGCTTAAAAGCGACACAGATTAAAAACATGATGGATTCAGCGGTAAATGGAGACTATATCTGGGAAGGCGTCGTAGAAAGCCCGGTGCGGGAAGCATACCGGAACAAGATGGAATTCTCCTTCGGAGATGAGTACAGAGACGGTCCGCTTGCACTTGGAATGCATAAACGGGGAAGCTTTCATGACATCGTCCCTGTGACCGGATGCCGGATCGTAGATGAAGATTACCGGAAAATCCTTGCCGCCGTGCTGGAATTTGCCGCAGGGACAGGCCTTCCATACTACCACCGCATGCGTCATGTAGGATTCTATCGCCACCTACTGGTCAGAAAAGCGGTAAAGACAGGGGAAATCCTGATCGATCTTGTGACAACGACAGAGTATGAACTGGATAAAAGGGGACTGGTGAATTGCCTGACAGCCCTTGAACTGGACGGGACGATAGCCGGAATTCTTCATACGAAAAATGACAGCCTGGCGGATGTCGTGAAAGATGAAGGAACGGAAATACTGTATGGGCAGGATTATTTTTACGAAGAACTCCTGGGACTTAAGTTCAAGATCACACCATTTTCCTTCTTCCAGACCAACTCCCTGGGAGCGGAAGTGCTGTATGAAAAGGTAAGAGATTATATCGGTGAGACGAAAGATAAGGTGATTTTCGACCTCTACAGCGGAACCGGCACCATTGCCCAGATCCTTGCGCCGGTTGCAAAAAAAGTTGTTGGTGTGGAGATCGTGGAAGAAGCAGTGGAAGCGGCAAAGGAAAATGCGAAAATGAACGGGCTCGATAACTGTACCTTCTGGGCAGGTGATGTGCTGAAGGTGATCGATGACCTCGGGGAAGTGCCGGATCTGATCGTGCTGGATCCGCCCAGAGACGGCGTGCACCCGAAGGCGCTGGAGAAGATCATTGATTTTGGCGTGGAGAAGATGGTTTATATCGCATGTAAGCCGACCAGTGTGGCGAGAGATCTGGAAATGCTGCAGGGGAGAGGGTATCAGGTGGAACGGATTGGGTGCGTGGACCTTTTTCCTGGGACTTATCATGTGGAGACGGTAGTACTGCTTTCCCACAAAAAGCCAGACGGACATATCAATGTAAAAGTTGAGTTTGGTGAGGGTGAGGGAAAAGTTCCGCTTGATAATATCGCTAAAAGAGCCGAAGAATACAAGCCCAAGGAACGAGTGACCTACAAAATGATAAAGGAGTACATAGAAGCTAAATATGGCTTCAAAGTACATACTGCATATATCGCAGAGGTAAAGAGAGATTTAGGCTTGCCAATGTACGATGCTCCTAATGCGGTGGAAGAATTGAAACAGCCGAGGAAGCATCCGACAGCAGAGAAAGTGGAAGCGATAAAGGATACATTGAGGCATTTTGAGATTATTTCGTAATATAAATTGGAAGGAGAAGCTGATGAGAAGGTTTATTTATCTGGATACTGATACATTGAATTCTTATCTGGCACAAATATTTGATGGATTGATTCAAAGTGAAGATTCAGAAACGCAGCATCAGAAAAAAGTGAATAGGCAAAATTCTGTTACGACTAGCCTTGCTGGGAAAATAGCTTTTAAACTATTTGGAAAGGGAGTAGATGCAAATGCTCAAGCAACGTATCAACATTTGAAAACAGTTGCTGATGACGAAATGGTTCGAGATGTGCAGACAAAGATAATGCATGATAATGCGTTTGACCAATTTATGAATTATTTACATGAGCATAATTTGTTAAATGGGGCAGATGTTGGTGATTTCCTTATTGTAAAAGACGAATTTTATATTTTTGATATTGCGTTTTATCAAAAACTGTTTGTAAAAGATGGATTTGTTGATATGCTTACACAGATTCAAGATATGAATACAAGAAAAGAGGCAGAAAAACAAACAGAAGAATTTGCAAGAGAACAGCGCCGAAGTAAAATTGTACAAGGTAAAGTAAATGAAACGGTACAAGAAGCTCTTGATAAAAATCATGAAAATTGGGATTCATTAAAAAAGATGGTTGAAATGTTAGCCGCCATTATTCCATATCCGAGAATACTGTGTATTTCGAATTATGCTGTGGTTTTAGATGAAAAATATATGAGAGATAATATATCAACAGCAGCTTTTAAGTACGGTGGAAAAATAACTGTTGTAGGGTATATTACGAATAAAGTCATGGCTCAGGCTAATTCCCCAATTTCAACTTTCTCAGGTATAGGAAATTCTATGAACACATTGACGAAATTATTCTTTGAAAATATAGATGAGATGTATATTGTGCATCCGGTTGCAATTTATTATGATGATTGATATAAAAAATGGGGAGCTTTTTATGAATCAAAATTTCTATGAAGGAATCAAAAATATTTTAACTACAGCGAGAAATAAGGTCTATCAGACAGCCAATTTTGCAATGGTTGAAGCCTACTGGAATATAGGAAAATCAATCATTGAAGAACAAGGCGGTAATGAAAAGGCTGAGTATGGGACGGGCTTATTGAAAGAATTATCAAAGCAAATGACTCAGGATTTTGGGAAAGGATTTACCGTTGCAAACTTGAAAAATATGCGGCAGTTTTATTTAACGTTTCCAAATGGATACGCACTGCGTAGCGAATTGAGTTGGACGCATTATCGGCTTCTGATGCGAGTGGAGAATGAAAATGCACGAGAGTTTTATATGCAGGAAGCTGTAAAATCTCAATGGAGTACCAGACAACTTGAGCGCCAGATAAATTCTTTCTTCTATGAAAGGTTATTATCCAGTAAAAATAAAGAGCAAGTTGCAGCGGAAATTCAGACACTGGAGCCGGCGAAAAAACCAGACGATGTTATCCGTGACCCATATGTGTTGGAATTTCTCGGGTTGGCACCTAATGATGATTTTTATGAAAGTGATTTGGAACAAGCGTTAATTACACATTTGCAAAAATTCCTTTTGGAACTTGGCAGAGGCTTTTCATTTGTTGCAAGACAGAAAAGAATAACATTTGATGGACGGCATTTTAGAATTGACCTTGTATTTTATAATTACATCTTAAAATGTTTCGTTTTGATCGATTTAAAGGTTGGGGACTTAACACATCAGGATTTAGGGCAGATGCAGATGTATGTTCATTATTATGAACGAGAGCTTATGAATGATGGAGATAATCCACCGATTGGTATTGTGTTATGTGCGGACAAAAGTGAATCTGTGGTCAAATATACGTTGCCAGAAAATGAAACACAAATTTTTGCTTCCAAATATAAATTATACTTACCAAGTGAAGAAGAATTATTGAGGGAGTTAAATCAGGAATATCAAGCCTTGGAAGCTGGTATAGTAGGGGAAGAGAATATTGACGGTGAGAAAGAAGAGTAGATTTTGCATCAGGGTGATGCAAAATTGATGATATATTTTGTGGGAAAAGGGATGCACGAACGGTATTAGTACTGTATAGATATTGCCGATATTTTCGTGATTATGTGGGGATATGATTTGAATTTGTACTCACGTTGAGACTGTGTGCCTCTTGAGCAACCGAAAACCTGACTCATATGTGCATCTGAATCTGAAGATGGAAGACTACTATCGGATCAAGGATGCCCAGAAGGAGCAGGACAAGAAAGTGAATTACTCCAACTCGCAAAGGGCTGGGGTAATTTTGTATCTGACCGCATTAATATTTGGCGCTTACGATATAGCCGAAGGCAAGGGTGTCCATCGTGAGGTGGAGTCTGAAGGAAGCCGGATGTGGGAACAGACTAACCACGGGCAGATCTCTGGTCTGACGGACAGAAATCACATATAGGACATAGTGGGTACTATGCCTTGAAAAATTTTATGGAGTCGTTTAAGATAACATAACATTATTAAGAGGCCAATCTTAATAATGAATCTTGATACATGCCGCTACTTGAAAAAGAGTTATTTACTAAGTCCTTTTTCAATTTTCTGATACACTTGTTTCATAGTTAAGCCTTGTACGACGGTCGTAAAGAATACGATTGCGTAGGTGCTTCCCAGAATAATGGAATATGTATCCGCGCTTACCATTTCTCTTGTACTCATAGCCAGTGCGATACTGAGCCCGCCTCGGAGGCCGCCATATGTAAGCAACTTTACAAAGCTGAGTTTATCGTATCCGCTCGGAAGTTTTCCGGCAAAAAATGCGGCCAGGCCGACGCTTGAGAAGCGTCCAATCAGATTAAATATAATAGCCAGGCAGGATAACAAAAGTACATGAGGCATTTGCAGAATATGTACAAATGTCAGTCCCATTATCACATACAGAACCGAATTCAATAAATTGTCCAGAATTTCCCAAAAAGTATCAAATTCCTCCAGATCCAGCGGTTGTCCTTTTTGTTCTCTGCGGTTGCAGAGTGCCGAAAATGAGATTCCACATACGACAGACGCGATGGCTCCGGAAAAACCAAAATGTTCGCACAGAACATAGGCCATAGAAACGGCAAGAAGACTGACAAAGATTCTTCGATTTCCGTCTTTGGTCAAGGCAAAAATCGGAAAGCATATCGCTGTTGCCAGAATTCCAACCAACACCGCTCCGAACAGTTCCTTACCCATAACAGCCAGAAAGCTGCCATTTTCTTGCATTGTCACCATTCCGGAGAAGCACACAAATAATGCGACCCCCACACCGTCGTTAAAAAGAGATTCGCCTTCCATGATGAAACTGATATCTTTTGGAAGATTGAATTTTTTCAGAATACTTGTTGCTGCGATTGGATCGGTTGGTGCTGTGATGCTTCCGAACATCAGGCATACCGGAAAACTGAATGGTAGTCCCAGAAGAGAAGCACCTGCATAGAACAGGGAACCGTAAAAAATCGCGCCCAGAAGTGTTGCAACAACAGAAAGCATTGTAATCGGGCGGGCGTGTTTCTTGAAATCCAGAAGCCGCATGTGACAGGAACCTGCAAAAAGCATAAAGCATAAAACACCTTCCATCAAAAGCGCTTCCAAATTAAAAACCTGCAGATTACTAAGCAGTTCACTGATCGATGTGCTGCGTAGTGCAGAATCAAAAATAAGCATTATCATACTAATCACAATAGAAAATAACATCAGTGAAATTTCATATGGAAATTTGGTTATCTTCTCGTTAAAAAATCCCAAAAGAACAATTAATAAAAGCAGTATTACTACTTTGGGTAAAAAGCCAAGCATGGTATTCAGACCCCCTTCAGTCATTTTTCATTTATTATAGCAACATATGGATGCGTTTTCAAATCATTTACCTGAATGTGTAAGCATTTTTCAACGGATCAAATCATTTTGATTATAGTGTAATAGAAAAAACACAAGAAAAATGGAATATTAACAAAGAGAGTTCATTTTGCGGTAGAGAAATCCCGGGATTTGTGATAGGATGAATCAGGATGTAAAAAAATACTGGAGGTATTGAAAATGAAAATTGCGGTAACTTACGATAACGGGAATGTATTTCAGCATTTTGGAAAAACAGAAAATTTTAAAGTATATGAAGTAGAAGCGGAAAAGGTTGTTTCCAGTGAAATCATCGCTTCAAATGGTACCGGTCATGGCGCACTTGCAGGACTTTTGGCAGAAGCAGGAATTCATGTCCTGATCTGTGGCGGTATTGGAGAAGGTGCACAGGAAGCACTTGATGAAGCAGGAATTGAAGTAGTATCAGGCGCAGAGGGAAATACGGATGAAGCTGTTGAAGCATATTTAAAAGGCGAACTGATTTCTACAGGAGTGAATTGCGATCATCACGACCATGAAGAAGAACATTCCTGTGGCGGCAATTGCGGAAGCTGCGGAGGCTGCGGCGGTCATCGGGTTATGCTTGAAGGAAAAAATGCAGGAAAGATCTGTAAAGTACATTATAAAGGTACATTCAACGATGGTGCTCAGTTTGATTCTTCCTATGATCGTGGAGAACCATTGGAATTTATCTGTGGAGCAGGCATGATGATCAAAGGATTTGATGCAGCAGTCGTTGATATGGAAGTAGGACAGGTTGTAGATATCCATCTTATGCCGGAAGAAGCATATGGCATGCCGGATCCGAATGCAATTATGACATTTGAGATTGAGCAGCTGCAGGGATCAGAAGATCTTACAGTTGGTCAGCAGGTTTATCTGTCAAATGCAATGGGACAGCCATTCCCGGTAAAAGTAGTAGAGAAAGATGAAAAGACAATTACTCTTGATGCAAATCATGAAATGGCAGGAAAAGAACTGAACTTCAGGATTGAACTGGTTGAAGTAAAATAAGGATGAGAATCGACAGACTGGTCCCAAATTGCGGGATCGGCCTGTCTTTTTTGTGTAAAAGTATCGGAAGCCTGATAACCTTACATTGACTGTAAGTGTTATTTTCTGGCAGCTTATGTTATCATGAAGCCAGAAAACAACAGGAGGTAATTCTTATGGAACCGATTTTGAATATTGAAAACTTAACCAAGACCTACGGCAATGTGCCGAACCAGACCAGGGCGCTGGACGGAATCACTTTTCAGGTGATGCCCGGAGAATTTCTGGGGATCATGGGCAGCAGTGGCTCCGGAAAGTCCACACTGCTTAACTGTATTGCGACGGTGATCAAGCCTACCGGCGGCAGTATCGTGATGGAGGGCAGGAATCTGCAGTCACTTGGCGGTAAGGAACTGGCACAATACCGGGGGAAGACAGTGGGTTACCTGTTTCAGAATTTTGAATTGCTGGATAATCTGACCGGCCGGGAAAATGTCTTACTGCCGACTTCCCTGCATGATGTGACAGAAAAGGAGAGTTCTCTACGTCTGGAGCAGCTTGCGGAATATCTGGAAATTACAGATGTACTGGATAAATTTCCCGCACAGATGTCCGGTGGACAGCGTCAGAGAGTGGCGGCGGCTAGAGCCATGATTCTCCACCCGAAACTGATTCTTGCGGATGAACCGACTGGCGCACTGGACAGTAAGAATGCGAAGAATATCATGGAAAAGCTTTCCGGATTAAACCGGGATGAAGAGGCCACGATTCTGATGGTGACCCATGATTCCAACGCAGCCAGCTTTTGCAAACGAATCCTGTTCATTCAGGACGGGGTGATTTTCCATGAGCTTCGCCGCGGCGATGAAAGCCAGCAGGATTTCTATCAGCGTATCCTGAAAGTCATGGCTCAATTGGGAGGAGGCAGCTGCAATGTTCTCTAATTTAATATTAAAAAACAGTAAACGCAACCGCAAAGAAAACGGGCTGTTCTTCGGTTCATTGGTCATTTCCATTGTCGCTTTTTATATTATCCTTTCGCTATCCAAACAGGATGTGATGATATTTCTTGCGAAAATGGAAAGCGATGCGGTAAATCAATTGTTGCTGATGATTCCTGTTTTCTATGGGATGACATTGGGAATTCTGTTTTTTCTGATTTATTTTGCCTGTAAATATCAGTTGGAGCGCCGCAGAAAAGAGGTTGGTGTCTATCTGATGATGGGGATGCGAAGAAGTAAGCTCTTTATCATGCTGCTTGCGGAGGATCTTTTGAGCAGTATTCTGGCTCTGGTGATCGGACTTCCGATTGCGGTGCTGCTTTCGGAACTGATCAGTCTGGTTACTGCCAAACTTGTGGGGATGGGTATCATCGGCCATCAGTTTACATTTTCGCTGTCTGCTGTTTGTTTTACCGTTGCAGGATTCCTCGTTATCAAGCTGGCGGCGTTTCTGATCCTCAGTGGGAAAATCAGCCGGCAGGAGATCGGCACGCTTCTGGCTTCTTTCTCCGAAAAAGAAAAAAAGCAAAGGCCGGCGTTTGTCTATGGAACTTGTACCGTTTCAGGCATGATCATGCTGGCAGCCGCCTATGCCGTGGCTATTCAGGGAATTGCATGGTACGCCCCGGATAAGATGCTCCTGACCCTGGTTCTCGGGCTTTTGGGAACGATTCTTCTGTTTTATGGAATGCGGGCATTGATCGCCTTATTGGTAAAGGCGGGGAAAACAAATCGAAAACTTCATGTATTTTCATTCCGTCAGATTCAGGAAAATGTCATGCATCAGTCTACCTCCATGGCCATCAGTTCGCTGCTGATTCTGGCAGCATTGTGCTGTTTTGGCGCCGGCATCGGTATTGCCGGTACCAGCCGGCAGGCGGAGGAGCATGTGATGGATTATACATTTCAGGATTATGGTGCAGAGAGTTCACAGGATGCCCTTTCTCATCTGAAGACTGTGCTGAAGGAAAATGATCTTGAAAGTCAATTTTCCCAGCTCTTTGAAATGCGGATCGGCAACGTCCGGAATGGGGAGAATGGCAATCATGTGTTTCAAATGGATTCTGTTATGGAGTCTTTGGAAGGTTTCACACAATCCGAGGATCGGGATGTCCTGTTGAACAATCTGGGCTATGTTGATTATCCGTATTTGATCTGTTTGTCAGATTACAACCGTCTGTTGGAGGCCGCCGGTAAGCCTGCTCTGGTACTGGAGGAAAATGAGGCTGCCGTGTATCAGGATTATGATTTTACGACTGAGAGCAGAATGGATATACTCAACCGTATTCTTTCCGAACATCCGGAGACTCTGCTGAATGGTAATTCTGTTTATCTGACCGGCAAGATTCAGTCGGTGGATCTGGTGACCGACAGGTCGATTACTTTATCGTTTGCACTGATTCTGCCTGATGAGCAGTTTTTACAATATACAAATGGAGAATATGAGGTTTATATCAATGGCATTTTGAAACGGGAAGCAGGAAAGTCCGGAAGCCTGATGACTGCGATTTCTGATATGAACGCACGGTTGGATGAACTTTGCCTTGAAGATATGGGTATTGAGTATGAAAGCTTTCTGCAAAATATCGGACGTCAGCTTTTTTATATGGTTGCGGCCAGCTACATTACCATCTATCTTGCCATTATCTTTCTGGTGGTTGCCAATACCATTATGGGGGTTCAGTTCCTGATGAATCAGCAGAAGACAGGACGCAGATATCAGACGCTGGTGCATCTGGGCGCTACTTATAAAGATATTTGTCTATCTGCCCGGAAACAGATCAACTGGTTTATGGGACTTCCCGTCTTTGTCGCTACAATCAGCAGTATCTTTGGAGTCAAGGCTCTCTTTGCGGGACTTCTTTCATCCGGAACAAATGGAGCAGAGTGGGAAATGCTTCTGGTGTCTACCGCTATGATTTTACTGCTTTGTGTGGTAGAATATATCTATGTAACCATTATTAAGCGTTCCAGCGACCGATATTTGCTGACGCTCATGCAGCCGCAGAGAGAAGAATAGACGGGAAGGAGGAGTGTCATGAAGAGAATCGCTGTTGTGGAAGATGAAGTTTATACACGGGAAGAGCTTTGTAATATGCTGGAGAAGGCAGGATATTCTGCTCTGGCAGTCACTGCATTTGAAAATGCCGCAGAGCAGCTGACAGTCCTCGCTCCGGATCTTGTTATCCTGGATCTTAATCTGCCGGAAATCAGTGGATTCCAGATTTGCCGGGACCTCAAGCAGAAAACATCCATTCCGGTTCTGGTCTTGACTTCCCGGGACCAGATGTCCGATGAATTGCAGGCGCTCCGTCTTGGGGCGGATGAATATTTGACAAAGCCCTGCCGCAAAGAGCGGCTGTTGGCCAGAATCGCCAACATTCTCAAACGATTCGAAGGCCGTTCCAATCTTCTGGAAGGGCAGGGATTCCTGTTGGATCGGGGAACTTACACGTTGTACATCAATAACACTTCCGTGATCCTTCCCAGAAATCAGGGTAAGCTTCTGGAAGCATTGCTTGCGGGTGGAAATCAATTAGTGACTTCGAAGCAGCTATGCAGGGCACTCTGGGATACGACGGAGTTCATTGATGAAAATGCTCTGCAGGTCAATTTGACCCGTCTGAAAAAGACGATGGCGAATTTGGGCATGAAGCAGAAAGTCGTGGCTGTCCGTGGATTGGGCTACCGGCTGGAAAGGGAGGATACACCGTGAAACAGTTCTGGAATACGTTAAAACGATATGCCCCGTGGCTCATTTTACTGCTCATTATTGATTCTTTTTCTTCTCTGCTCCTATGGCTTTCCAGTGCACAGGCATTCGCAAGCCTTGTCGTGACGATTGCACTGGCAAGCCTTGTTTTGTTTTCAGTAATCGTTCTGTACGTTTATTTCAAAGAGCAGCATAAACGTGCGATTTTTCGAGCTTTTCTAATGGAACCGGACGAGGTGAACACGGAAAAACTTCTATGTGCAGTGAGTCAGCAGGAGCGGGAACAGCTTCGGGTTCTGGTCTCTGTTCTGGAGAAAAAGCAAAGCCGGATTCAGGAGACTGAGGAAGCCCTCCGGGATTATGAGGAATACGTGGAGGGGTGGGCGCATGAAGCCAAAACACCGCTTTCTTTGCTTACTATGATTTTGGATAACCGGGCCGATGAGATCCCGCCTCCTCTGCACGCCAAATTGGACTATGTGCGAAGTCAGCTTCAGGAGGATATTACCCAGATGCTCTACTACGCCCGGCTTGGGAGCAGCACGAAAGATTATCGGTTTGAGACTGTGGAACTTAGAGATGCCATAGAAGAGGTTCTTGAAGATTATGCACCTTTGCTGGAGGAAAAGCAGTTTCTCATTGAAAACAGATTACAAGACGAAACCGTCTATACTGACCGACGGGGATTTCAATTCATGATTGGCCAGATCATCAGTAACTCCATCAAATACAGTGGAGCTGAGCCGAAACTCACTGTGTCCCTGAAGCACACCGGCGAGACGGATATTTTGACCATAGCTGATAACGGTATTGGGGTTAAGAATTATGACCTGCCCTATATTTTTCAGAAGGGCTTTACAGGGGATTCTACCGACAGCCGGAAGAAAGCTACCGGTATGGGGCTGTATTTGACAAAAAAGATGGCAGATGATCTGAACCTGAAAATAGAGGCTGAATCCCGGTGGGGAGAAGGGGTGACGATTTCGATTGCTTTTCCAAAAGTGAAGTAGATTTGAGCAGTATTGGGGACAGATATGTATTAGAAGAGGAGGATACCTGGTTCGTTTCAATATACAGAAAAGAAGACGGATCTGCGCAATGGGGAGCCTTATGAATTGGAAATTTACCATAAAATGATAAGTTATCTTTAGGACATTGACTTGTGTACCAAGATTATGTGAAAGAACTTTCTGACTCGGAACTGGTTTATATGCTTTCCGGCGGTACAACAAAAGGTGTCCTTCTTTATATCTTTGTAGTTGCAGCTTTGGAGAATGGATTTGACCTTTTGATAGATGAAGTAGAAAATCATTTCCATAAAACATTGGTTGAAAACATAATCAGTTTATTTAAAGATAAGACGGTTAATAAGAAATCTGCAACACTTAATTTAGCAAAGAAAATATTGTATATAATCGTAAACATTATGATAACAGTACAGCGTTTTATCGTGATTACTACGGAGAACGCATTGAATTGCTTGTAGATACAATTAAACGATATAAGCAATTAAAAGGAAAACACCAGA
>JALFNN010000100.1 GCA_022774325.1 bacterium
ACTCTTTCCCGCGCCCACTCCACCGGTTATGCCCAGAACCCGGATATTTTTGTATTTGCTCATGCTCTTTCCTCGTTCTATTTTGCATCGTACCAGCTGTCACCGGTATGCATATCAATTTCCAGCGGTACTGCCAGACTGGCAGCCCCCATCATCTCCTGACGCAGGATTTCTTTGACCTGTTCCAGTTCTTCCAGTTTTGTCTCCACCAGAAGTTCGTCATGCACCTGCAGAATCAATTTCGAAGCAAGACCTTCTTCTTTTAATCTGCGGCTCACGCGAACCATGGCAATCTTGATAATATCCGCCGCAGTACCCTGTATGGGAGAATTCATGGCCACACGTTCCCCGAACTGTCTTTGCATGAAGTTGCTGGAAGAAAGCTCCGGTACCGGGCGCCGTCTGCCGAAAAGCGTCACTACATATCCCTGCTCTTTTGCATGGGCGACCGTATCATCCAAAAATGTCTTAATTCCCGGGTAGGTTTCAAAATATCGTTCAATATATTCGGCTGCCTCTTTTCGCGTAATGCTCAGATCCTGGCTCAGTCCAAAAGAACTGATTCCGTACACGATTCCGAAATTGACCGCTTTTGCATTTCTTCTCTGCAGGTCCGTCACCTCATCAAAAGGCGTGTGAAATACCTGGGATGCAGTGATCCGATGGATATCCCTCGCCTCACGGTAAGCCTGGATCAGTTCCTTATCACCGGAACAGTGCGCCAGCACACGCAGTTCGATCTGTGAATAATCCGCATCAACAAACACATAACCATCTTCCGGGACAAAAACCTTGCGGATCAGCCTTCCAAGCTCCATTCGAACCGGTATATTCTGAAGGTTCGGTTCCGTACTGCTGATCCGTCCTGTCGCCGTGATGGTCTGATTAAATTTTCCATGGATTCTCTGATCCTCTTCCCCGATATAGACAGCCAGACCATCCGCATAGGTGGATTTCAGCTTACTAAGCTGGCGGTATTCCAGGATTTTGGAAACCACAGGGTAATCCGGTGCCAGCTTATCCAGCACATCAGCCGCCGTGGAATAACCGGTCTTTGTCTTCTTACCGTTCGGAAGCCCCAGATGTTCAAAGAGAACAACGCCCAGCTGCTTCGGAGAATTGATATTAAATTCTTCCCCCGCAAGTTCATAGATCTCTTTCTCCAGCTCTGTGATCTTTCCGCCAAGCTGTTCTCCGTAGACACGAAGCGCTTCTCCTTCCACCTTTACCCCGTTCTGCTCCATTTTGAACAGCGTAAATACCAGCGGCATTTCGATTTCACGAAACAGCTTTTCCATATCCGTCTCGCGTAATTTTCCAAGCAGGACATCCGCTGCCGCAAACGCCGTGTACGCCTCATAACAAATCTTTTTCTCCTCATCTGCTTTCGGATCGATCATCAGTCCCAGATATTCCTGCGCCACATCTTCAAACGGATATTCACTCTTCAGCGGATTCAGCAGATAAGCAGCAATCGCCACATCGAAACATTTATCCACATCATCCGGATTTATTTTCACGTTTTTCAACAGTTTCTTCAGGTCAAATACCGCAAACTGCCCTACCTGACCGGCCACAGCCTCGAGTCCGGCAAGAAGAAACTCCGAAGAGATCTCTCCCTCTGCCGGGATACAGTAGATCTCCTGATCGCCAAACGCAAGACCGATTCCTCCGATTCCGGCCTGTGCGGCAAATAACGGAAGTACATTTTTCGTCTGTTTATAGACCAGAGCTCCGACACTTGCGGCCTGCTTTGCTCTTGCAAATACCGTCTCCGCCTCCCCGCGTGTATGAATGACCTGAAAAACACTCTCCAAAGCATTTTCGCTCTGCATCTCAAATCTTGACAAAAGATTCTTGAACTGCAGTCTCTGGAAATATGCATATGCCTCCTGGGTGTAGAGATTACCCAGTTTCGCCTCATCCAGATCATACGGGAAATCCGCTTCGACATTGATCGTCGCGAGCACCTTGCTCATTTTCGCCTGCTCCCAGTACTCCACAAGATTCTTTGCGGCGCGAGGCGGCTTCAGCTCTGATGCATGCTCGTACGCATGTTCAATCGAACCATAATCCGCAATGATCCTGGTCGCCGTTTTCTCTCCGATATTCGGAACCCCGGGAATATTGTCCGAAGCATCTCCCATGAGTGCCTTGACATCGATAAATTCCTGCGGTGTGACCAGATACCGTTCTTTCACATCCGCCGCATAATAATCTTCAATCTCGGTTCCTGTACGTTTTGTCTTGGGAATCCGGATTTCCACATGGTCAGTGGCAAGCTGAAGGAGATCCCGGTCACCGGAAAGAATCACGACTTCCATTCCCTTTGCTTCGCATCTTCTGGAAAGCGTTCCCAGAAGATCATCCGCCTCCAGTCCCGCCTGCTCAATGGTTCGAACGCCCATCGCATGAAGGACTTCCTTCATAAGCGGCACCTGCTCCCTTAATTCTTCCGCCATCGGTTTTCTCGTTCCTTTATATTCAGAGTACATATCATGCCGGAACGTAGGCGCGTGGACATCGAATGCCACCGTCAGATACTCCGGCTTTTCCTCTTCCAGTATCTTAAACATAATGTTCAGAAATCCATAGACCGCATTGGTATGCAGTCCCTCCGCATTCGTCAAGTCCGGGAGACCATAAAACGCCCGGTTCAGAATACTGTGTCCATCAATCAGTACAATCTTACTCATGCCGTTATTCCTTTCTGCACCTTGTCATGCTGCCAGCGGGGATCCTGTACATCCAAAAGCCCCTTCTGGAATCAAAAAAATCTGCAGCTGCGAAGCCAATAGAACTTTACTCTACCGGTTTCGCAGCCACAGATTTTTATACTGCCGGCGGCGGGACTTGAACCCGCACGCGGTTGCCCGCAACAGATTTTGAGTCTGCCTCGTCTGCCATTCCGACACGCCGGCCTATCACGAACCGTAGATAATCATAACACAATCATCCGCGGTTCGCAAGTGTTTTTTTTAATTACTGACAATCTTTCTCTGCTTCTTCGGTATTCTTTTTGAGTGCATCATAAACAGGAAGCGAATCAAAGGTTGCGAAATAGTCCATCGGTGTCTCCGCACGCCGGATCAGCTGCGTACTTCCGTCCTCTTTCAGGAGAACTTCCGCGGAACGAAGACGTCCGTTATAATTATAACCCATAGAGAAACCATGCGCTCCTGTATCATGGATCACAAGCAGATCCCCCATATCAATCTTCGGCAGCATGCGGTCGATCGCAAATTTATCATTATTCTCGCAAAGGGATCCGGTTACATCATACATATGATCACACGGTTCCTCTTCTTTTCCCATAACGGTGATATGATGATATGCACCGTACATAGCCGGACGCATCAGATTCGCTGCGCACGCATCTACGCCGATATACTCTTTATGAGTATGCTTCTCATGGATCGCTTTTGTAACAAGGCATCCGTACGGTGCAAGCATAAAGCGGCCAAGCTCCGTGTAGATTGCAACATCGCCCATTCCGGCCGGAACCAGCACTTCCTCATATACTTTCCGCACGCCTTCACCGATCACCTTGATATCATTCGGTTCCTGATCCGGTTTGTACGGAATTCCGATACCTCCGGACAGATTGATGAATTTAATATGCGCACCCGTTTCCTTCTGAAGCTTTACAGCAACTTCAAAAAGCACTTTCGCAAGAGTCGGGTAATACTCGTTCGTCACCGTATTGCTTGCAAGAAATGCATGGATGCCGAATTCCTTTGCCCCTTTTGCTTTCAGGATCTTGAAGGCTTCAAAGATCTGTTCGGTGGTCATGCCGTATTTCGCGTCGCCCGGGTTATCCATGATGCTGTTGGAAATCTTGAACAGTCCACCCGGATTGTACCGGCAGCTGATCGTCTCCGGGATTTTTCCGATCGTCTGCTCCAGAAAATCAATATGTGTGATGTCATCCAGATTGATGATCGCACCCAGCTTTGCCGCAAGACGGAACTCTTCCGCCGGCGTATCGTTGGAAGAAAACATGATGTCCTCTCCTACAGAGCCTACGGATTCTGACATCAAAAGCTCCGTGTAAGATGAGCAGTCACATCCGCATCCATACTCTTTCAGAATGGAAAGAATATACGGATTCGGTGTCGCTTTCACCGCAAAATATTCCTTGTATCCTTTATTCCATGCAAACGCTTCCTTCAGTGCTTTCGCATTTTCACGAATTCCCTTCTCATCATAGAGATGAAACGGTGTCGGGTATTCCTTTACAATCTCTTCCAGTTGTCCTTTGGTCACGAATGGTCTTTTTTCCATGGTGTCCTCTCCTTCCTTGTCGTTCGATTATTTGATTGTATTTCTCTGAACTGTGATTTATTTCACATGTTCATGGGTAAACAGATGATCCTGACAATATTCATAATTGCCATTGCATTTGGAACAGTAACGGAATTCCAGGTTCGGATCATCCAGTTCTGTTCTTCCGCAGACTGCGCATTTATGCTTTGCTCCGCCTGCGTAGGTTGCAGTCGGTCTTGTCACCTCTTTCTGGAATTTATGCTTACGGATCACCTGTTTCGGACGATAACGCTGCATATTCCGATTCAGCAGGAAGAAAATCAGGAAGTTAAGGAGCGATGCAACGATCGAAATCCTGGTAACGATTCCGCCTGCCACAAAATCCCATAAAATCAGTACTGCGTCCAGTATAGCCAGCCACTTCATCTTCACCGGAATGATTCCATAAAGATAAAGCTGCAGATCCGGCATGATCGCCGCACATGCAAAGAAAATAGACATATTGATATAATACGTACTGAAAATACCTCCGAAACCAACCATACCGCCTGTGATAACATACACGATAAATGCGCCGATAATAGTGAAAATGATTCCCGAGAAAATATACACATTATACCGGAACGACCCCCAGATCGTCTCCAGCGAGGTTCCCAGCGAATAGTACAGGAGCATCATAAAAATCACAAAGATCAGGCTGAAATTAGGTGGAATGATCACCCAGCTGATCAGGCGCCAGATCTGTCCCTGAAGGATCAGCCCCGGTTCCAGCGTAAAATAACTCAAAAGCTGCGGAGATAAGAACGAAAGCAGATATCCCACACCGTAACACACCAGCAGATAGACTGTCAGATTCTTCACCGCATATCTGCCGAATTTACGTTCCATTTTATCCATCCATTTTCTCATAAACTGACTCCATTTCTGTATTTTTTATACTCTTGTTATTGTATCCTTTGACTTTGTCTTTGTCAATTCTTCCGTTTAAGTTTACCGCCGTTTTAACAAATTCTACATCTTTTTTATGACATTTTCATATATTTTCTACATTCTTAATCGAACTTCCATTTGTATTTTCATCCATTCTGTCGTATAATGAAAAATGTTGCCGAAGCTAACGGCACACACTATTTAATAGGTAGTTATATTGACATATACGAGCCTTTTTAAGGCTCTATCAGTTAAGTAAGGAGTAGTATTTTATGAGTCAGAAAGAGTTACATACACTTGGAATTGACATCGGTTCTACAACGGTTAAAATTGCAGTACTTGGCGAGAACAATGAAGTGCTGTTTTCTGACTACGAACGCCATTTTGCCAATATCCAGGAGACACTGTCAGACCTTCTCGGCCGGGCGATCTATAAGCTTGGTTCGATCCGGGTATCCCCGATGATCACCGGTTCCGGCGGATTGACTCTGGCAAAGCATCTGGGTGTTCCGTTCGTACAGGAAGTCGTTGCCGTGTCTACCGCCCTTCAGGATTATGCTCCGCAGACGGATGTAGCCATCGAGCTTGGCGGCGAAGACGCGAAGATCATTTATTTTGAGAACGGAAATATCGAACAGCGTATGAATGGGATCTGCGCCGGAGGTACCGGTTCTTTTATTGATCAGATGGCCTCTCTTCTCCAGACCGATGCGTTGGGTCTGAATGAATATGCAAAGAATTACAAAGCACTCTATACGATTGCCGCACGCTGCGGTGTATTTGCAAAATCTGATATCCAGCCATTGATCAACGAAGGTGCCACCAAGGAAGACCTTGCCGCGTCCATCTTTCAGGCTGTTGTGAATCAGACGATCAGCGGTCTTGCCTGCGGAAAGCCGATTCGCGGCCATGTCGCATTTCTGGGTGGTCCTCTGCATTTTCTTCCGGAACTGCGGGAAGCATTTATCCGCACACTGAAGCTGGATGATGAACATGTGATCGCACCGACCTATTCTCATCTTTTTGCGGCGATCGGGTCTGCGCTTAATTCTCCAAAGGAAGTAGAGACTTCGCTGAACGAGATGCAGCAGAAACTTGCCTCAAAAATCCAGATGGAATTCGAAGTAGAACGTATGGAACCGCTTTTTTCCTCCGAGGCAGACTATCTGGAATTCCAGCAGCGCCATGCAAAGCATCAGGTTCCGGTGGGGGATCTTGCCAGCTACCGCGGCAATGCCTATCTCGGGATTGATGCAGGTTCTACGACCACCAAAGCAGCACTGGTCGGAGAAGACGGAACACTTCTGTATTCCTTTTATCATGGTAATGACGGAGATCCGCTCGGAACCACGATCACTGCCATCAAAGACATTTACAGCAAACTTCCGGAGGGCGTCTCCATCGTCCACTCCTGCTCAACCGGTTATGGGGAAGCACTGATCAAAGCGGCTCTTCTTCTTGACGAGGGTGAGGTAGAAACAGTGTCTCACTATTACGCTGCATCCTACTTTGAACCGGATGTAGACTGTATCCTCGACATCGGCGGTCAGGATATGAAATGCATCAAAATTAAAAATCAGACCGTAGACAGTGTTCAGCTCAACGAGGCATGCTCTTCCGGATGCGGTTCTTTCATCGAGACATTCGCAAAATCTCTGAATTACTCCGTGGAAGAATTTGCCCATGAAGCTTTATTTGCAAAACATCCGATCGATCTCGGAACGCGCTGTACCGTATTTATGAATTCCAAAGTTAAGCAGGCACAGAAAGAAGGCGCGGAAGTGGCCGACATTTCTGCAGGACTTGCTTACTCTGTAATCAAAAACGCTCTGTTCAAAGTAATCAAAGTATCCGATGCATCTGAACTTGGCAAACGGATCGTTGTTCAGGGCGGAACCTTCTATAACGACGCGGTACTTCGAAGCTTTGAGAAGATCGCAGGCTGTCAGGCAATTCGCCCTGACATCGCCGGAATCATGGGAGCCTTCGGTGCCGCTCTCATTGCTCGCGAACGGTACCAGTTCAAAGAATGTAAGAATACAACCATGCTTTCCATCGAAGACATCAACGCACTGGAATACAGTACGACCATGTCCAAATGTAAAGGCTGTACCAATAACTGTCGTCTGACCATCAATAAGTTCAGCGGTGGCAGACGTTTTATTTCCGGCAACCGCTGTGAACGAGGTCTCGGAAAAGAGAAGACCAACAACCATATTCCGAACCTGTTCGCCTATAAGAACGAACGATACTTCGGATATGAACCGCTCAGCGAACTGGAGGCTTACCGTGGCACGGTGGGAATCCCGCGTGTTCTCAACATGTATGAGAACTACCCGTTCTGGTTCACTTTCTTTACCAGACTGGGATACCGTGTGGTTCTCTCCCCTCCGTCCACACATCAGATTTACGAATTGGGTATCGAGTCCATTCCAAGTGAATCCGAGTGTTATCCGGCCAAGCTTGCACACGGACATGTACAGTGGCTGATCAACAAGAAAGTGGATTTTATCTTCTATCCTTGTATTCCATACGAGCGAAGCGAATTCGAAGATGCCGACAATCACTACAACTGCCCGATCGTTACATCCTACGCGGAAAATATCAAGAACAATATGGACTCGATCGTAAAAGGAGAGGTCGAGTTTCTGAATCCGTTCCTCGCACTTACGAGTGAAGAGACGGTTACGACAGGCCTTGTAAATAAGTTCGGATCTCTGAAAAAGATTCCGGAGTCTGAAATCCGGACTGCAGCGCACGCTGCCTGGGAAGAACTTGCAAGCTGCCGTGCGGATATCCGTAAAAAAGGGGAAGAGACTCTTGCATATATGGAAGAGACGGGAACCAGAGGCATTGTGCTCGCCGGTCGTCCTTATCACTACGACCCGGAAGTAAACCACGGAATACCGGAACTGATCAACGCATACGGTATTGCAGTCCTCACCGAGGACTCCATTTCCCATCTGAATCCCGTCGAGCGTCCGCTCAACGTTATGGACCAGTGGATGTACCATTCCCGCCTTTACGCAGCCGCAAACTATGTGAAGACCCGCGATGACCTGGATCTCATCCAGCTCAATTCCTTTGGATGCGGTCTGGATGCAGTTACTACAGACGAGGTTGCCGACATTCTGACCGGTTCCGACAAAATTTATACTTCTCTTAAGATCGACGAGGTCAACAACCTGGGAGCTGCCCGTATCCGAATCCGTTCTCTGATCGCCGCAATCCGCGTACGTGAACAGAAACAAATGAAACGAGAGATTCGCCCTGCATCGATTGAGAAAGTACAGTTTACAAAGGAAATGAAGGAAAACTACACCATCCTTTGCCCGCAGATGTCACCGATCCACTTCAATCTCATTGAGCCGGCTTTCCGTAAAGCGGGCTATAAGATCGAAGTACTGAAGAACGATAATAAAAACGCCGTAAATACCGGTCTCAAATATGTAAATAACGACGCCTGCTATCCGTCTCTCATCGTAGTAGGACAAATTATGGACGCCATCCTGTCCGGCAAATACGATACGGACAAGCTTGCCGTGATCATCAGCCAGACCGGCGGCGGCTGCCGTGCATCCAACTATATCGGTTTCATCCGCCGTGCACTGAAAAAGGCCGGCTATGCACACATTCCGGTGATTTCGATCAACCTGAGCGGACTGGAGAGCAATCCAGGCTTTAAGATCACCCCGTCTCTTGTGATCAAAGGTGTTTACGGGGCGATAATCGGCGATGTGTTTATGCGCTGCCTCTACCGGGTACGTCCATATGAAGCTGTTCCGGGCTCTGCAAATGCATTACATAAGAAATGGGAGGAAGAGGCCATCCGATTCATAACCAAGGATCATCAGAGCCGAAGAGAATTCAAACGTCTCTGCCGCGCAATCGTACATGACTTCGATACTCTTCCAATCAAAGACGTAAAGAAACCGCGCGTAGGTGTAGTCGGAGAAATCCTTGTGAAATTCCTTCCTGCCGCCAACAACCATCTGGTGGATCTGTTGGAACAGGAAGGCGCCGAAGCTGTCGTGCCGGATCTTGTGGATTTCCTGCTCTACTGCTTCTACAATACCAATTTCAAGGCAGAACATCTGGGCATGAAGAAATCATCTGCCAGACTTGGAAATCTTGGTATCCGTGCTCTGGAATGGTTCCGCAAACCGGCAGTGGATGCTCTGAAAGCAAGTGAACGTTTTGACGCTCCATCCCATATTGAAGAGCTTGCTGAAATGGCAAGTGAGATCGTCTCTCTCGGAAACCAGACCGGTGAAGGTTGGTTCCTGACCGGTGAAATGCTGGAGCTTATCAAGAGCGGTGCATCCAACATTGTCTGTACGCAGCCATTTGCCTGCCTGCCGAACCACGTAGTTGGAAAAGGAGTCATCAAAGAACTCAGACGCCGTCATCCGGAATCCAATATTGTAGCGATCGACTACGACCCGGGTGCCAGCGAAGTAAACCAGCTGAACCGTATCAAATTGATGCTTTCAACGGCTTACAAGAAAATGAACGAAACAGCATAAATAATAAGCGCAGATCCGAAATCTCAGACCTGCGCTTTTTTATATTTGTTATTTATTCCATTTCACTGAGCAGTTTATCGATACTTACCAGCTTCACGCTGAGAACGAAAACCTGTGCGGCAACTGCAAGCTCTTCAGGTGTCGGGAATGAAGGTGCGATACGGATATTGCTGTCTTTCGGATCCTTGCCATACGGGAAGGTTGCTCCCGCTCCCGTCATGATCAGTCCTGCTTCTTTCGCCTTAGCGACAATCGCTTTCGCACATCCTTCCATGGAATCAAAGGAAATAAAATATCCTCCACGTGGAGCGATCCAGGAACCGATCTCCAATCCTCCAAGCTCGGTTTCGAGAACATTCAGAACCGTTTCGAACTTCGGACGCAGAATATCTGCATGCTTCTTCATATGCTCTACCATTCCATGAATATCTTTGAAATAACGCACATGACGAAGCTGATTCAATTTGTCATGTCCGATCGTCTGAATGGACATCATCTGCCGGATCTCTTTCAGGTTATTATCAGATGCTGCGATTGCTGCGATACCGGAACCAGGGAAACTGATCTTGGAAGTGGAACCAAATTTATAAACCATATCCGGATGTCCTTCCTTTTTACATTCCATCAGGATCTCGATCAGATAGTCCTGTTTGTCTTCATATAAATGATGGATACCATACGCATTGTCCCAGAAAATACGGAAATCCTCGGCTGCCGGATTCAGTGTGGCAAAACGATGAACGGTCTCGTCTGAATAAGTGATTCCCTGTGGATTAGAGTATTTCGGCACACACCAGATTCCTTTTACACTTGGATCATTTTCTACATACTGAGCCACCAGATCCATATCCGGTCCGTCCTGTGTCATCGGGATATTGATCATCTCAATACCAAAATGCTCTGTAATCTTAAAATGGCGGTCATAACCCGGTACCGGACAGAGGAATTTTACCTTATCCAGCTTTGCCCATGGAGTACTGCCCATAATACCATGTGTCATCGCACGTGCCACGGTATCATACATCACATTCAGACTTGAATTTCCGAAAATAATGATGTTGTCTTTCGGTACTTCCATCATATCCGCAAACAGCTGCTTTGCTTCCTTAATACCATCTATCACACCATAATTTCGACAGTCAACGCCTTCTTCACATACCAGATCCGAATCACCGTTCAGCACATCCATCATTCCCATCGAAAGATCAAGCTGTGCCTTAGACGGTTTTCCTCTTGACATATCAAGCTTCAGACCTTTTCCCTTCACATCTTCAAATTCTACTTCCAGTTCTTTCTTAAGCTCCAGCAATTCTTCTCTACTCAAATCTTTATATGCAGTCATAGCAAATCCTCCATTTTATCGCACTGAATTTTATCTCACCGAATGATAGTATATCGAAAGAATGACGTTTCGTCAACCATTTCCTGCATTTTATTCAATTCAAAAACAGATTTTCGGCATTTTATAATGATAATTTGAAATTTTATATTTAGTTTTATTCATTTATTACTTCATCAGAATCGACAAACAGTGTAAAATGCAAAAAGGAGACGCATTTGATACGTCTCCCATTTTATTCTGCCCTGTTTAAACAACACTATGCCTGCAGATATTTCTATTTTTTAATCAGCAGTGATTTTCCAGTCATTTCTTTTGGCTGTTCCATGCCCATCAGTTCGATCAGAGTCGGTGCGATATCGGCCAGACATCCTCCCTCTCTGAGTCCGTAACCTTCTGCATTGACCAGAATAAACGGAACCTGATTGGTTGTATGAGCGGTGAACGGTTCGCCGGTCTCCTCGTCGATCAGCTGTTCTGCATTTCCGTGATCGGCACAGATGAACATCTGTCCGTTTACTTCTTTGATCGCGTCAACGGTCTTTCCTACGCATTCATCCACTGCTTCTACAGCCTTGATAGCAGCTGCTTCCACACCAGTATGTCCTACCATATCCGGGTTTGCAAAGTTGATGATGATAACATCATATTTATCGGATTTGATTGCTTCCACCAGTTTATCACATACTTCATAAGCGCTCATCTCCGGCTTCAGATCATAGGTCGCAACCTTTGGCGATTTCACAAGAATACGATCTTCGCCTTCATTTGGTTCTTCTACTCCTCCATTAAAGAAGAAGGTTACATGCGCATACTTTTCTGTTTCCGCGATTCTTGCCTGTGTCATATGATTTGCTGCCAGGAATTCGCCAAAGGTATTGGTGATCTCAGTCTTCACAAATGCCACGGATTTGTTCGGAATCGTAACATCATATTCTGTGAAACATACATACGTTGTCTTAATTCTCTCTCCGCGGTCGAATCCGGTAAATTCATCATCGCAGAATGTTCTGGTGATCTCTCTTGCACGGTCCGGACGGAAGTTAAAGAAAATCACAGAATCGCCGTTCTGGATTGTTGCGGTAGGTGCGCCATCTTTCAGAACAACCGTCGGCACAACGAACTCATCTGTCTCATCCTTATCGTAGGACTGCTGAACGGCCTGCACCGGATCCTCTGCCGTAAGTCCTTCTCCTTTAACCAGTGCATTATAGGCTTTCTCTACACGGTCCCATCTGTTATCGCGGTCCATCGCATAGTAACGTCCCATCACAGAAGCGACTTCACCGACACCGATCTCAGCCATTTTATTCACCAGTTCCTGTACATAGTCTTTTCCTGATGCCGGAGGTGTATCACGTCCGTCAAGGAAACAGTGAACATATACTTTTGAAAGACCCTGGCGTTTTGCCAGCTCAAGAAGTCCGTAAATATGGGTATTATGGCTGTGGACGCCGCCATCGGAAACCAGACCGAACATATGAAGCGCAGTTCCGTTCTCCTTCGCGTTCTGACATGCCTTTAAAAGCTCCGGATTCTCAAAGAAATCTCCATCCTGGATCGCTTTCGTGATCTTTGTAAGATCCTGGTAAACGATTCTTCCGGCTCCCATATTCAGGTGGCCTACTTCTGAATTACCCATCTGTCCGTCCGGAAGTCCTACAGCCAGTCCACTTGCGTTGCCTCGAACAAACGGACACTCTGCCATCAGTTTATCCATAACCGGTGTCTTTGCCTCTGCAACTGCATTACCGGTTGTTTTTTCATTTAATCCATAACCGTCCAAAATCATCAAAACCGTTGGTTTCTTACTCATCTGTTATACACTCCTTCATCAAATAGATTTAAAACGCTCTACCCTCGTATTTTACATGATTTTGCCTATACTTGCAATACATTGTGAATTATTTGACCATTTTTCAACAAACTCTTAATTGACAAATGTAAATAAAATGGTATAATTAATATCAGTAATAATTATCGTTTTTATCAAGGAGGTATTTCATGAATACGAAAATTTTCAGAAACATGTCATATGGCGTATACATCGTTGGAACGATGGACGGTGATCGCCCGACCGGATGCGTTGCAAACAGCGTGATGCAGATCACGTCTTCTCCGGCTACCATTGCTGCAAGTATCAACCATGACAACTACACAAACGAATGTATCGAAAAAGCAGGCGTCTTCTCTTTTTCTATCTTATCAGAAGCATCACCGGCCGAACTGATCGGAAAATTCGGTTTTCAGTCCGGAAAAGAGATTAACAAATTCGATGGGGTTGATTTCGAACTCGTATCCGGTGCTCCTGTTTTAAAGCAGACCTGCGGATATGTTGTCTGTAAGGTAGTAGATAAGATGGAAACTTCCACGCACACCGTATTCCTTGGCGAAGTGATCGCTGCCGAAGTATACGATACTTCTGTTCCGGAAATGACCTATTCTTATTATCATAAAGTAGTAAAAGGAAAGAGCCCGAAAAACGCACCAACCTATCTTCCGGAAGAAGAAGAAGCTCCAAAACAGGCTGTATCAAAATATGTCTGCCAGATCTGCGGCTACGTATATGAAGGGGATGAACTTCCGGCTGATTTCATCTGCCCGATTTGCAAGCAGGGAGCCGATAAATTCAAAAAAGTTGATTAATAATCTCACTAAAAAATCCCGCCTCCGGTTTATCGCCGGAGCGGGATTTTTATTATGTTCTTTAATAATATTCTTTAAGATGGATCGTTCTCTTATTTCCAGTTAACGATCTTTCCGAAATCCGGTTTCAGAGCTGCGCCGCCTACTAAGCCGCCGTCAATATCCGGCTGAGCAAATAATTCCGGTGCAGTAGCAGCATTTACAGATCCGCCGTACTGAATACGGATTGCTTCTGCTGTCGCTTCATCATAGATCTCAGCGATGCATTCACGGATTGCCTTGCAAACTTCCTGTGCCTGCTCTGTCGTAGCAGTCTTGCCGGTTCCGATCGCCCAGATCGGTTCATAAGCGATTACGGCTGTCTTTGCCTGATCCGCAGTAACATTCAGGAATCCAACTTTAACCTGCTGGCGGATGAAATCCATTGTTACACCCTGTTCTCTCTGTTCCAGAGTCTCTCCACAGCACATGATCGGTGTAATTCCATGTTCAAATGCCTTCAGCATTTTCTTATTAACGGTCTCATTCGTCTCTGCAAAATATTCTCTTCTCTCAGAATGTCCGAGAACCACATATTTAACTCCTACATCTGTAAGCATTGCCGGAGAGATTTCTCCTGTATATGCACCTTTCTCTTCAAAGTACATATTCTCAGCACCTACCTGGATGTTGCTTCCTTTAGCAGCTTCCATAACAGGAATGATGTCGATAGCAGGTACACAGAATACAACATCTGCGTCTTCTGTTGCCACCAGTGGTTTTAATGTATTTACCAGTTCAACTGCTTCAGACGGAGTCATGTTCATCTTCCAGTTTCCGGCAATGATTTTCTTTCTAGCCATTTTATGTTCCTCCTATTTATCGTTCGCTGCAGCTACGCCCGGAAGTTCTTTTCCTTCAAGGAATTCAAGAGAAGCTCCGCCACCTGTTGAAATATGAGTCATCTTGTCACCATATCCAAGCTGGTTAACAGCTGCTGCGCTGTCGCCGCCACCAATGATCGTAACAGCATCTGTCTCAGTTAAAGCTTTCGCTACAGCTTCTGTTCCTGCAGCAAACTTCGGCATTTCGAATGCTCCCATCGGTCCGTTCCATACAACCGTCTTAGCTTCTTTAACAGCTTCTGCATATAATTTAGCAGTTTCCGGTCCGATATCAAGGCCTTCCCATCCATCCGGAATCTCGCCGCGTCCAACGATCTTGGTGTTTGCATCGTTAGAGAAGTCGTCCGCAATCACATTATCAACCGGAAGTAATAACTTAACGCCCTTTTCTTCTGCTTTCTTGATCATATTCAGAGCATATTCACAATAATCTTCTTCCAGAAGAGAATTACCAACAGATCCGCCCTGAGCTTTGCTGAATGTGTAAGACATACCACCACCGATAATCAGTGTATCAACTTTTTCAAGCAGGTTCTCAATTACAGAGATCTTGCTGGAAACTTTTGCTCCGCCAAGAATAGCAACAAACGGTCTTTCCGGATTGTTGACTGCGTTTCCAAGGAAATCGATTTCTTTCTGCATTAAGTATCCTACAACTGCTGTATCAACAAACTGAGTAACACCTACGTTAGAGCAGTGTGCACGATGAGCAGTACCAAATGCATCGTTTACAAATACATCACAAAGAGAAGCGAGTTCTTTGGAGAATGCTTCGCCATTCTTTGTCTCTTCAATTCTGTAACGTGTATTTTCAAGAAGGATCACATCGCCGTCTTTCATAGCTTCTACTGCAGATCTCGCGTTCGGTCCTACTACTTCTGGATCTGCAGCGAATTTTACTTCCTGTCCAAGAAGTTCAGAAAGTCTTACAGCTACCGGCGCAAGAGATAATTCCGGTTTCGGTTCTCCCTTCGGTTTTCCAAGATGAGAGCAAAGAATGATCTTTCCGCCGTCAGCGATCAATTTCTTGATGGTCGGAAGTGCTGCGACAAGACGGTTCTCGTCTGTGATCTTTCCATCGATGAGCGGTACGTTAAAATCGCATCTTACAAGGACTCTTTTGCCCTTAACATTAATGTCATCTACTGATTTTTTGTTAAGCATGTCATATGCCTCCTTAATTTCTTAAAAAATAAGGTCCGGTCCCAAATAAGACCGGACCCTTTGTGAGTCTATTCTGGAAATAATCCGTCAGATTCAATTACCAAACATCCGGCTTACAGTAATGTTCCGAAGTGTTTGATTGTTCTTACCATCTGGCTTGTGTAAGAATTTTCATTGTCATACCAAGAAACAACCTGAACTTCTGTAGTTCCGTTGTCAAGCGGCATAGCCATTGTCTGTGTAGCATCGAATAATGAACCATATGTCATACCAACGATATCGCTTGAAACGATTTCATCTGTATTGTATCCGAAAGATTCGTTAGAAGCTGCTTTCATAGCTGCATTGATCTGATCTACAGTTACATTTCCTTCAACAACTGCTGTAAGGATTGTAGTAGAACCTGTCGGGGTCGGAACACGCTGAGCAGATCCGATTAATTTTCCATTTAATTCAGGAATTACTAAACCAATAGCTTTAGCTGCTCCTGTGCTGTTTGGAACGATGTTGCATGCTGCTGCACGAGATCTTCTGAGATCGCCTTTTCTCTGCGGTCCGTCAAGAGTCATCTGATCACCTGTGTAAGCATGGATTGTACACATGATACCAGATTTGATCGGTGCAAGATCGTTCAGTGCCTTAGCCATCGGTGCCAGACAGTTTGTTGTACAAGAAGCTGCTGAAATGATATGATCATCTTTTGTAATCTTTTCATGGTTTACATTGTAAACGATAGTCGGAAGGTCATTTCCTGCCGGAGCTGAGATGATAACATTCTTAGCACCTGCTGTGATATGTGCTTCTGCTTTTGCTTTAGATGTGTAGAATCCTGTACATTCAAGAACTACATCTACATCAAGTTCTCCCCATGGAAGGTTTTCAGCTTTAGCTTCAGCGTAGATTTTGATTTCTTTTCCATCAACAGTGATAGAATCTTCGCCAGCTGTTACAGTATCAGCTAATGCGTATTTTCCCTGAGTAGAATCGTATTTTAATAAGTGAGCTAACATTTTAGGAGATGTCAGGTCGTTGATTGCAACGATCTCATATCCTTCTGCTCCGAACATTTGTCTGAACGCAAGACGTCCGATACGTCCAAATCCATTGATTGCTACTTTTACTGCCATGATTTAGTCCTCCTAAAGTTTAATTGTATTACTGTTTGTTACAGCTACAGAAATGATAAATGATTAACATTGTTAAAGATTCATCAACTATGTTTTATTGTACTAAATCCCGAACAAAAATTCAAGTGTCTTTTGCATTTTTGTGAGCTGTTTTCCATTTTTTATTTAATTCTCCTGAAAACCGGCTCCCTATTTTTAAACTCTGCATAATATCGAAATCCGCAGTCTTCGAGGATCCCGGAAACCTTGTCAAATCCATAAGCGATATGCTCTTCCCTGTGGGCATCTGAGCCGATCGTCACGATCTCGCCTCCCAGTTCCCGGTAACGTTTCAGGATATCCGGATGTGGATGTGCAAAGGGAAGACCATACTTAAGTCCAGCCGTATTCAATTCAAGCCCCTTTCCATGTTCGATCAGAAAACGCAGGATTTCGTCGATCTGATCCGAGAATGCCTGGTAGGAATACTCTTCTTCTCTATGTGTACCGTAGCGCACGGAGTAATCCAGGTGCCCCAGCGCATCAAAATCCGGACAACAGCTGATATCGGTCAGCGTCTCATCCAGCACTTCCCGATATGCTTCCCTATCCGTCCGCCCATCAAAGAAGTCTCTGTAATATGGATCCTTTCCCCGAATCACATGTACGGATCCGATCACATAATCAAAAGAATATCCTTTCAGGAAAGAGTGAATTCTTTCCGGGAGATGCGGCTGAAGTCCGATTTCCACACCGATTCGCAGATCGATCTGATCCTTATATTTTTCCCGAAGCTCTGAAAATGTGCGGAAATATTCTTCTCTGCCAAATATAAATTCGATTCCTTCACAGACATAGTCCATATCTTCATGGTCTGTGATGCAGATACTTTCGAGTCCTTTCGATATGGACGCAAGAATCATGCTCTCCGGGTCTGCTTCGGAATCCCCCGAAAAGCGTGTATGCATATGTGAGTCGCTGCACATTTTTCTCCTTTCCGGAACGATGCCGTCTTGTACTACAGGGATGTGTTTCTGTCTGTAATGATCGTTCCGCCTCCCAGCACGTAATCTCCGTCATAAAGAACCAATGCCTGCCCCGGCGTCACCGCCCTTACCGGTTCGTCAAATGTGCAAAGGATTTCATCTTCACCCGTTCTTTTGACCGTACACGGTGCACCTTTATGATTGTATCGTATTTTGCCAAATGCACGCATCTCGCCTTCGATATCTTCAACTGCCATAAAGTTCAGACGATTTGCCTTCACGAACCGTGTCATGGATTCTTCATTCGTTCCTATTACGACTTCGTTCGTTTCCGGTCGAATCTCCAGGACAAATGCGGGGTGTCCGAGAGAGAGGCCCAGGCCCTTGCGCTGTCCGACGGTATAATGTGTAATTCCTTTATGTCTTCCAAGGATTTTCCCGTCGGTACTGACAAAATTCCCCTCGGGTACTTCTTTTTTGCTTTCTCTTCGGATAAATTCCGCGTAATCCCCGTCCGGTACAAAGCAGATATCCTGACTGTCCGGTTTACTGGCCACTTTGAGATGGATATTCTCTGCAATAGCACGGATCTCTTCCTTGGAATACTCTCCCACCGGCATCAGAGTCCGTTTCAGCTGATCCTGTGTCAGATTGTAAAGTGCATATGTCTGGTCCTTCATTCTGGTTGCCGAATGCTTAATCGCATATCTTCCGTTTGGAAGTACATCGATTCTTGCGTAATGCCCTGTCGCAATATAATCAGCACCGATTTCCATACTTCGCGTAAGAAGTGCTTCCCATTTCACATACCGGTTGCACGCAATACACGGATTCGGAGTCCGTCCGTTCAGATACTCATCCATAAAATAGTCAATGACATATTTCTGAAATTCTTTCTTAAAATTCATCACATAGTACGGAATATCCAGTGCGGCAGCTACCCGGCGCGCGTCTTCCACTGCACTGAGGCCACAGCATCCACCGTTTTCCTCCTGCACCGTTTCTTCTTCATCCTGCCAGATCTGCATTGTGACACCGATCACATCATATCCCTGTTCCTTTAGCAGGTAGGCAGCAACGGAAGAATCCACACCGCCGGACATTCCAACAACAACTTTCTTTTTCTCCATCCTTCTTCTCCGTGGCAAAGTCTAGTATACTAGTACTCTTCTTCCTCGTCCTCTTCTCCTTCATGAATATCGGACTTCGGTTTTTCAAGTCCTTCGATCTTAATTCCATTCTTCTGCGCATAATCCCAGAGTGCTGCATGAATTGCTTCTTCCGCCAGAAGAGAACAATGTACCTTTACCGGCGGAAGACCGTCAAGTGCTTCCATAACGGCTTTATTCGTGATCTGCATTGCCTCCTGAATATTCTTGCCTTTCACAAGCTCCGTCGCCATACTACTGGTCGCAACGGCAGCTCCGCACCCGAAAGTCTTGAATTTGACATCCCTGATGATACCGTTATCGTCAATATCAAGATAAATTCTCATGATATCTCCACATTTCGCATTACCTACTGTTCCCACTCCACTGGCATTTTCAATCTCACCCATATTTCTCGGGTGCTGAAAATGATCCATTACTTTTTCTGAATACATCTATATTTACCTCCTGTTATTTCTCCTGTTTTTTCATAAAGTCTTCATAAAGCGGTGACATATTTCTCAGATCACTTACGATCGTTTTCAATTGTTCTACGACATAGTCGATCTCTTCTCTGGTGATCTCTTCATTCAGTGTCAGCCGCAGCGATCCATGCGCGATCTCGTGTGGAAGTCCGATCGCCATCAGCACATGGGACGGATCCAGAGATCCCGAAGTGCAGGCAGAACCGCTTGATCCACAGATACCTGCCATATCCAGACGGATCAGAAGGGATTCCCCTTCGATAAACCGGAAACTGAAGTTTGCATTATTCGGAAGCCTCTTTTCCGGGTGTCCATTCAGCTTTGTATACGGGATTTCATCAAGCACCCGGCTGATCAGATAGTCACGCATTTCAATCTCTTTCTTTGCACGTTCCTCCATGGTAGCCGCTGCCCTTGCTGCTGCTGTTCCAAGCCCGATAATTCCCGGTACATTTTCCGTTCCGGCACGGCGCTTTCTCTCCTGTGCGCCGCCATGAATAAAGGAGCGGATCTTAACACCCTTGCGGATATAAAGGAACCCGATTCCTTTCGGTCCGTTCAGCTTATGACCGCTGGCACTCAGCATATCGATCTGACACTCATTTACATCGATCGGTACCTGTCCAAATGCCTGAACTGCATCCGTATGGAACAGCACACCATGCTTTTTCGCGATGGCACCGATCTCTTTGATCGGTTCGATGGTACCGATCTCATTGTTGGCGAACATAACGGAAATCAGGATCGTATCCGGGCGAATCGCCGCTTCCAGCTCATCCAACTTCACAAGTCCGTTCTCATCCACATCCAAATACGTCACTTCATAGCCGCGTTTCTGGAGATATTCCCCGGTATGAAGAATCGCATGATGCTCAATCTTCGTCGTGATAATATGCTTTCCTTTCTCTGCATACGCTTCCGCCGTTGCCTTCAGTGCCCAGTTGTCGGATTCCGATCCGCCTGCCGTAAAATAGATCTCATTGGGAGCAGCTCCGAGCATCTCTGCAATGCGTTCTCTCTGCTCATTGATCTTCTCTTTGTTACCGGATGCAAAGCTGTACACACTTGAGGGATTGCCGTAATACTCTGTAAAATAAGGCAGCATCGCCTCCACTACCTCCGGGGCTGTCTTTGTAGTTGCAGCATTATCCAAATATATGACTTTATTCATAAGTTCTTCCTCCTTCTTGTCTGTATATTCCATCTTTTACATTCTATATTTTTTGATTTTCTTCTTTTTGATTCGTTTCTTTCTGGTTCGTTTCTTTTATGAGAGTATCGATCATAATGCCGTCTACTGTAGCAGTTACACTCTCATTGACTTTCTGCCAGACGTGTTTCGCAACACAACGGTCTTTGACGGTACAGGTCTCTTCCGGGTGAAATGCTGCACACGTTACCGGCTCAACACTTCCTTCCAATGCCCGAAGCACATCTCCAACCGATATTTCCGATGTCTTTCTGGCCAGTATGTAACCGCCTCCGGCTCCTCTTACACTTTTGACCAGACCTGCCTTCTTCATCTTGGCCATCAGTTGTTCCAGATATCGTTCGGAAATATCCTGTCGTTCGGAAATGCTGCTGATCGACACCGGCCCCATCCCTTCATATTCTGCCAGATCTATAAATGCACGCAGTCCATATCTTCCTTTTGTGGATAGTTTCACGCCATCACCTTCTATTCATTACCAGTATATCCTGTTTTATTCCTAGTTTTTTGCTAGGATTAATTCATAAAGAGAATATCACTATACAGATGTTCTGTCAAGTCACTTTTCCGAATAAGCTTTAACAAATATCCTTCTAGGAGTCATTATGTCCAGGAAGCAAACCATTATCAGAGGAACTTTTATATTAACCTTTACAGGATTACTTACAAGAGTGATTGGATTCTTTTACAGGATTTTCCTGAGCCGAACCTTTCAGGCCGAAGGAGTAGGCCTGTATCAGCTTATTTTTCCGGTCTACGCCCTATGCTTTTCTCTCACCTCCGCAGGGATTCAGACTGCGCTTTCGCGCATTGTTGCCAAGTACAAGGCTCTGAATCAGGAGAAAACCTGCCAAAATGCTTTGAAAACCGCACTGTTTCTCAGTATGATTCTCTCTTTTGCTGCACTGATTGTCGTTCAAAAGCGCGCAGAACCGATTGCTTCTATCATATTACAGGAACCGCGATGCGCAGAACTGCTAACCTCCATGTCCCTTGCTTTTCCCTTTGCTGCAATCCACAGCTGTATTTGTGGATACTATCTTGGAATGAAAAAAACAGAAGTACCAGCCGTGTCCCAGCTTCTGGAGCAGCTGTTCAGAGTACTTTCCGTTGTTTTTTTCTGTCAGATCGGCCTGCATTTTTCCATGGGAACCCCTGTTACCATCGCAGTACTGGGCATGGTCTGCGGAGAAATAGTCTCAGCAATTTACAGCATCTTTATGCTGCACGAAACTCTGTTTTCTCCGTCCGGGAAACTTCAGGATTTTCTTATACCGGCAAGGGAACTGCTTCACCTTTCTATTCCCTTGACGGCAAACCGGGTGTTACTCAATCTTCTTCAGAGTGCGGAAGCAATCCTGATTCCGTTGCGTCTTCAAATGTATGGACTGACTTTATCCGACTCCTTAAGTACATACGGGGTTCTGACCGGTATGGCGCTCCCCTGCATCCTGTTTCCATCTGCGATCACAAATTCCGTCTCCACCATGCTTCTTCCGACCGTCGCGGAGCTCCAGGTCTCTGATTTGCGAGATAATCTGCCCAAATTGATACGAAAGGTTGTCTTCTGCTGTTTTTCTCTTGGTTTTCTCTGCATGGCCGGGTTCTTCGTTCTCGGAAATATTATGGGAAATCTTATTTTCCACAACAGCGAGGCCGGCAATTTCATTATAACACTGGCTTTTATTTGTCCGTTCTTATATACCAACACAGCATTAATCAGTATATTGAACGGTCTCGGCAAAACATCGTTCACATTTCTTACCAACACAGCCGGACTCTTGATGCGAATCTGCAGCGTGTATTTTCTGATCCCCAAATATGGGATCCTCGCATATCTGCACGGGCTTCTTGCCAGCCAGTTTCTCATATCTGCACTTTCTCTTTACGGACTTCTCCATTATGGCAAGCGAAAAGAGTCTGACTAGCCAAGCCAGACTCTTTTAACAGATCAATTTCAGAAACCATTTTACGATTCCCGGATTCAGATACGCTTCTGTCATGATCCCTGCCAGAATCATGATGGCCACAAATCCTGTTTTTCCCGCATTCCACTCTGACTGTGGATAATGATACAAATACCACAGAATCACTATGTAGGCCAGGCTGTAAAAAAAGAAATGTGGTAACATTCCGGCTATACACAGAAGCATACCCCGGGCACCAAGACGGAGCACAGACGCAGCAGCTACGATTCCTGCCGAAAAGCCTGTCCAGAGCAATGTTCCGATCGCCGCTGTTTTCTTAAACTTTGTACCCCCCGCAAGTCCCAGGAACACTGCAGGCAACATCCTGTATCGCAACAAATACGGGAAATACTCTCCTATATCAATCTCCGACTGTGCATACTGGGTAAAAAATGATTCATGAAACACTCCTGTTACTGTACTAAAACTGTCCGCAGCGAGATTGGCATAGACGATTCCCAAGAGGAACCCGGACACGAAAACAAGCACCAGCTGCTGCTTACTTTGATGAAGCTGCACTCCCATGGCCTCCCTTTTTTCAAGATATTCCATTATATGTCGGGTTTTCCTCGCTGATTCACATTTTACTCACTTATTTCCGATTATACTTTGCATCGTAAGCCAGAATAGAGGCCACTGTTTTAGAGTCTTCAATCTCACCGTCAAATATCATCTGTTTCAGTTCTTCTACTGTATGTAATTCCACATTGACGAATTCATTCGGATCCAGATGCTGTTTCGATGGTACAAGATTTTTTGCCACATATACTTCAATCCGCTCATTGCAGAATGCAACGGTTGTTCTTAATGTAATCAGCCATTCCAGGTTCTCTGACCGGTATCCTGTCTCCTCCTCCAATTCTCTTGCCGAACAGTTGATTCCCGGCTCTTCCGGATCATCCAGTGCCCCTGCCGGGATCTCCAGTGTAAACCGTTCCAGAGCATTCCGATACTGACGAACCATAATAATACGCCCGTCATCCGTTACAGGCACTACTGCAGCTGCTCCCCGGTGATGAATATAATCCCACTCCTCTGTATTTCCATTGGAAAACTGCATATAGTCACGATAAACATCTACGATCGCGCCCTGATACATTCGTATTCGTTTCACTCTGGTCATTTCTTTTTCCATATGATCCATCCCTCTTTTCCCGTATTATCATAACTCAATCCCACCACATCATGCAGGATTACTCTGAGCCCATTCTATCCAGCAAAAAACAGCTATCCCGAAGGTACCTCTTCTGAATAGCTGTTATTTCCTGCTTATTTTGCGTAATCCGTAACTCTTGATTCGCGAATTACGTTTACTTTTATCTGTCCCGGATATTCCAATTCGAATTCAATCTGTTTTGAAATATCTCTTGCCAGCAATACCATATCGTCATCAGATACTTGTTCTGGAACTACCATTACACGAATCTCTCTACCTGCTTGAATTGCAAAAGATTTATCAACGCCCTTAAACTGGTTCGTGATATCTTCTAACTGTTTTAATCTGTTTGTATATGTTTCCAATGTTTCTCTTCTCGCACCCGGTCTTGCCGCAGAGATCGTGTCTGCCGCCTGAACGATGCATGCAATCAGAGTCTCTGGTTCTACATCACCGTGATGCGCTTCTACTGCATTGATAATTGTAGGTGATTCTTTATACTTTCTACATAAATCCACACCAATCTGAATGTGTGAGCCCTCTACATCATGATCAATTGATTTACCAATGTCATGTAAAAGTCCGGCTCTCTTAGCCAAACGGACATCAAGTCCGATCTCGCCTGCCAGAAGTCCGGAAAGTTGTGCTACTTCAATAGAATGCTTGAGTGCATTCTGTCCATAGCTTGTTCTGAACTTCATTCGTCCAAGAAGTCGAATCAGTTCCGGATGAATACCATGTACACCAACTTCCAACGCTGCTGCTTCACCTTCCTCGCGGATCATTGTATCCACTTCTTTTTGTGCTTTTTCTACCATTTCTTCGATTCTCGCCGGATGAATTCGTCCGTCAACAATCAAACGCTCCAGGGCAATTCTTGCCACTTCTCTGCGGATCGGGTCAAATCCGGATAAAACAACCGCTTCCGGAGTATCGTCAATAATTAACTCCACACCGGTCAATGTTTCGAGGGTACGGATATTCCGACCTTCACGTCCGATAATTCTTCCCTTCATCTCATCACTCGGAAGCTGTACTACAGAAATTGTAGTTTCAGCAACATGATCTGCAGCACATCTCTGAATCGCCGTCACGACGCATTCCTTCGCTTTCTTATCAGCCTCTTCCTTCGCCTGATTCTCCAGCTCTTTAATCATTTTCGCAGTGTCATGTTTCACATCATCTTCAACAGTTTTCAACAGATAATCTTTTGCCTGTTCGGAGGTAAGTCCGGAGATTCTTTCTAGTTCCTGTACTCTTTGTTTGCTAAGTTCTTCTACCTTTGCTTCGCGCTGCTTAATCGCTTCTTCTCTCGAAGTAAATGCCGCTTCCCTGCGTTCCATTGCTTCCGAACGCTTGTCAACGGATTCCTCTTTAGAAAGGACTCGCTTCTCATAACGTTGTAACTCTGCCCGACGTTCTTTGGTTTCCTTCTCGAGTTCGTTCTTCGTTCTGATCGATTCCTCTTTTACTTCCAAGAGAGCTTCCTTCTTTTTTGCTTCCGCCGTCTTCAATGCATCATCTATGATTTCTCTTGCTTTTGTATCAGCATTTCCGATTTTAGAATCCGCGTCACTTTTTAACTTCGACACGGTAGCAAAATAAGTAATCGGCACCGCCACAATAAGTGTGACAACCACAGCAATAATTATACTCATTATTGGCACAGGAGCACCTCCTTATTTAGTTTTCATTGTACAAATACAACACTTAAATTCTATACTGTTTTCACAAATATGTCAAGCATTCCGTGCCAAAACTTGTATCACTTGACGATTAGGGCTCAAACGCCTTTTTTATGTCCGTATAGCGAAAGCCTTTGCGTGCCAGACTGGCATATGCTTTCTGCAAGCTGACAGGATCCATCTCTTCCGGATTCCAGTGCTTTTTATGCATGATCTCCCGAATTGCCTCCCGATCCGAATGCTCTACATAAACTTCTTCCAGAACCTTGTCAACGAGTTCTCCGGACACGTTCTTCTGTGCAAGAAGTGCCTCGATCTCACGGCGACTCTTCTTGCCCTTCCTGCTCTCAATGAAATTTCGGACATAGTTCTCGTCATTTATGTATCCAAAAGACTTCACATACGCAATCGCCGCTTCCGTCACGTCCTCCGGATATCCGTTCTGCCTGAGCTTCTGCCTGAGCTGCTCCTCCGTTCTCGCCATATCCGTCAACAAATGCATGGCTCTCAGCTTTGCCCGTTTCAGAAGTACTTCCTCTTTCAGTCTGCTCCAGATCTCATCCGTAATTTCGCTGCCTTTCTCAAGGCCATAACTCTTCAGATCCGTTTTATAGAGCATACATACATATTCTCCATCTAAATACATCCTGAATTTTGTCTTTGTGACCGACTCTATTTCCGTAATAATCATGCATTCTCACCTGCCGAATCACTCTTCCTGTGTCTCCGGGGCACCCTCGCCAAGTCCGTAATGCTCTCTGACCTTTTCTTCTACTTCTTCCATAATCTCCGGATGAGAAGCAAGATAAGTCTTTGCATTTTCCCTGCCCTGTCCGATCTTCTCTCCGTTATATGCATACCATGCACCGCTCTTATTGATCACATCCACGTTTGCGGCAAGATCAAGGATATCTCCTTCTCTGGAAATTCCTTTTCCGAACATGATATCAAACTCCGCTTCTTTGAACGGCGGCGCGATCTTATTCTTCACAATCTTGACACGGACACGGTTTCCTACCATCTCACCGCCCTGCTTCAGAGTCTCGATCCTTCTTACATCCATACGCACAGAAGCATAGAACTTCAGAGCTCTACCTCCCGTAGTGGTCTCCGGATTACCGAACATCACACCGACCTTCTCACGAAGCTGGTTGATGAAGATCACTACACAGTTCGACTTACTGATTACCGGCGTCAGTTTTCTGAGTGCCTGGGACATCAGACGCGCCTGAAGCCCGACATGACTGTCTCCCATGTCACCTTCGATCTCCTGTTTCGGTACAAGTGCAGCTACGGAGTCCACAACAATGATATCGATCGCTCCGGAGCGCACCATCGTCTCCGTGATCTCCAGTGCCTGGTCACCGCTGTCCGGCTGGGAAATATATAATTCATCAATATCCACACCGATATTCTTCGCATACACAGGATCCAGCGCGTGCTCCGCATCAATGAATCCTGCAATTCCTCCGCGCTTCTGGACTTCGGCGATCATATGAAGTGCGACCGTCGTCTTACCACTGGACTCCGGTCCGTAGATCTCCACGATACGTCCCTTCGGTACGCCGCCCATTCCGAGCGCAATATCGAGACTCAGGGATCCTGTCGGTACAGTCTCCACCTGAACCTGTGCGGCCGGATCCCCCAGCTTCATCACAGTTCCTTTTCCAAAATCCTTCTCCAGTTTTGCAATCGCTGCATCCAGCGCTTTCTTTTTATTCTCATCACTCATTGCTGCCATAATTCAAATTCTCCTTTATCTTTACTGAATTTTCTCATCAAAGTTTACTTTTGGAATTCCGACTCTATCGAACGAATGTTTGTCGTAAATCAATAATAGTACATACGTTCTGTTTTGTCAAGCAGTTTTGTTCTTATTATGACGAATGATCTATTGCAGAACCGAACCACAATGCCATCGTCATCTCTCTGAAAATGTGCCACTCAAAAATGGTCCACCGAACCATTTTCTCATATGCATGGCAACTGAAAACGGAAAGGATCAAAATACTCTGATCCTTACCTCCTTGAATGATACCATACCAAAATCTTCTTTACAAGCAATTTCACGGATCCTGTTGCGATAAAAAGCTGTACCAGAAAGAAGCAACACTTCAGCCGCAGAGCCAAAGTGTTGCTTCCAAATCAAATATAAGAAATCATTCTATCCAAAGATTTCCCGCACTAAATTTCAAACCATTCCATATCCTCCGGAACATACAGATTTCCGTGATAATACGCTTTTCCCTCAGCCGTATACAATTCCTTCCTGTTCTTCAGATGGTCTTCCTCAGTGTGATACAAAATCAAATTTGCCACGCCCAGCCGTTCGGCAAGTTCACATGCTTCCCGCACCGTGCTATGGTGTTTCTCGTAAGGTTTGTATCGATCGGCCTCGCTATATAGGCAGAATGCCTCATGCATCAGCCAGTCGCTGTCCTTTACATACTCGTATTCGCATGGGTTATAGGGTTCGTCTCCGCAGCAGGAGAGCTTTGTGCCGCCGGGTAGGATCATGGAGAATCCGTACTGTTTCGCTTTCGTCGACTGGATATCAAAGAAGGTGACCGGACAATCCATGATCATCTTCCGGTCCCCGTTTTCCAGAGGAATCATCTGAATCCTTTCTCCGATATGCTTTGTCACCTTCTTCTGAATAGTGAGCTCCGCGATCGTCACCACCTTATTTACCAGATCCGAATGGCAGTAGATTCTGAGATCACCCTCATATTTCCCCTGATTCATCTTCTGTCCAATCATACGGATCAGCCAGATAACGCCAAGAATATGATCAAGATGTTCGTGAGTCAGGAAAATATCGTGGATTTCTTCCAACGGTACCTGTGCGTCCTTCAGCGCTTTTAAGATGCGGTTTCCACCGCCACCGTCTACCAGAAAATGCCTGTGTTTATCTGACAATACGAAACAGGTGTTAAAATATTCCGTCACCGCTGCATTTCCAGTCCCTAACACCGTAAGTTTCATGGTTATTCCTCCTCTTGTACTTCGTAGTACTTCATCAGTGCCTGAGTTCCGAGATCTCCCAGCCCTTCTGCCTCAAGCTCCTCGTAATTTGCAAGAACAAGACTGAGCATCTCCAGACTGAGTCCGCTGATATTTGCCTCCACCAGCGCCAGCTTCATATCTTTGATGAAATGCTTCATAAAGAATCCCGGTGCATAATCCTCCTCCAGGATCTTCGGTCCGAAGGTGTCGAGCTGTTTGCTTCCCGCTGCTCCTGTGGAAACCGATTTTAATAAAGTCGGCATATCCAGACCTTTCGCTTTCGCATAGCTCAGAGCCTCGCAGACTCCTGTAAGGGTTCCCGCGATCATAATCTGGTTGGCAAGCTTCGCATGCTGGCCGCAGCCTGCTTCACCCTGATAGTTGATATTGGTTCCCACGGCCTCAAAAAGTGGCATACATGCCTCGAAATCTTCTTCCTTTCCGCCGACCAGAATGGATAAGGTTCCGGCCTTCGCCCCGGTATCCCCTCCGGTGACCGGCGCATCCAGCACATGAAATCCTTTTTCTTCCCCTTCTTTACTAATCTTCACAGAGATCTGTGGACTGGTCGTCGTCATATCAATCAGATAAGCACCGGCATCTGCAGATTCCAGAATGCCTCCTTCATCGAAGTATACTTCTTCCACATCCTGCGGAAAACCAACGATCGTAATGACCGCCTCGCATCCCTTTACGCAGGCAGCAATTGAGTCATGAAACAGGGCTCCTTCCCCGATTACATCTTCCACCTTTGCACGATTTCTCGCATAAATATGCAGTTCAAATCCTGCCTTCATCAAATTACGCACCATGGATTTTCCCATGATCCCTACACCGATAAATCCTACTTTTCTCATTTCTTGATTCCTTTCCTTTTCCCGATTCCGCCTGTTTTACTCCCAAATATTTCCGGGAAAACCCGATAAAGCGCCTCTGCCACACCATCTTCCTCATTGGAAGCTGTGATCATATCGGCAGCCGCCCTGCAAAGCTCACCCGCATTAGATACCGCTACTCCAAGTCCTGCTTCCCGAAGCATTTCGCTGTCATTGTCCCCGTCACCGAACGCGATGGCCTCCGACGGGTCGATCTTCAGCATTTCCAGAAGTTTCTTAAGTCCGGCATGTTTACCCGCCGCCTCGTCCGATATTTCGATCAGATGCGGGGCACTGGTCGTCACATAGATTCCGGGAATCGTTTCCCGAACCAGCTTCAGGATCTCGTCTTTTTCTTTTGGATTTGCGATCACATCCATGCAGTCCAGTTCCTTCTCATGCTCCTTGAGAAAGCTCCGGATATCCGGTACTGCATGACGGGTACTTTGAATGTAACCGCGAATCTCAGGCCGTACACCAAACATCTCAGGGCAGTCAAAATAGTCCTGACCGGTGTACGCCTTTCCGTCGATGAATGCCTCGTAAGTCACAGAATAATGTTCTAAAAGTGCAAACACACTCCTGACCACCTGGCTTTGAAGCTTCAGGGACCAGATCTGTTCCCGTTTCTCGACATCCATCAGTACCACGCCGTTGGAAGTGATCGCATACCGGATCCCGTCCATTTTCGTGATGCACTCCGGAAATGCCCCAAACGGCCTCCCGCTTGCCGGGACCACCAGGATTCCCGCCTCGATCAGCCGTTCAAGCGCATCCCGCGTCGTCGCAGAAAGCGTACTCTCCTCATTCAGAAGCGTTTTATCCAGATCGGAAACTACACATTTGTATCTCATCTTGTTTCTCCAAACTTCCCGGAAACCGAAGAAATTATCTCTTTTCTACGACCTCGCCCTGCTTTTTATAAATACTGTTTGCCGGAACATAGCCTCTTACCATGGAAAGTGGATAAATATTCGTTCCTTTTCCAACCACGCTTCCCGGATTCAGAACCGTTCCGCATCCGACTTCCACATTATCTCCCAGCATCGCGCCGAATTTCTTCATACCGGTCTCAATACCTCCCTCCGGAGTCTTGATCACAACCAGCTTCTTATCAGATTTCACATTGGACGTAATCGAACCGGCACCCATGTGGGATTTATATCCGAGAACCGAATCACCGACGTAATTATAATGTGGAACCTGCACTTTGTTGAAAAGAATGACATTCTTAAGCTCAGTGGAATTTCCCACAACAGCGCCTTCCCCTACAATCGCATTTCCGCGGATAAATGCACAATGACGGATCTCCGCTTCCTTTCCGATGATCGCCGGGCCGCCGATAAATGCAGTCGGAGCCACCTTTGCGGACTTTGCCACCCACACATTTTCACCGCGCTTTTCATATTCTTCCTCCGGAAGTGTGGCACCCAGTTCTAAAATAAAGCTGCTGATCTTCGGCAGTACTTCCCATGGATAGGTAACACCTTCAAAAATGTCCTTCGCAATCGTCTCTTCCAATGTGTACATTTCTTTTACAGTCATTTCTTTCATTCTTTTTTCCCTTTCCCTTTTTCTGTGTTCTTCACAGGTTTTTTATAAAACTCAGCCGCCTTGTCATAACAGCCTCTCAGTTGATATTGGTTATTTAAACCCAGCACGCCGTTTGTACGGGTTATAATGAACTGCTCCAGCTTTCTCATATATTCATCCGGCGTGATATCACCGTCTGCAACATATGTGAGCCCCTTTTCCCAGCTCGCAGTCAGTTCCGGATTCAGAAGTGACTTGATAGAATGGTCCACCACATCATAGATCATCTCGCCGAGAAGTGTCGGTGTGATCACCTGTGTCTTCTTGTTCAGCGCCAGGTATTTGATGTTAAATAATTTCTTCAGAATCTCCGCGCGTGTGGCACTGGTACCGATTCCGCTACCTTTAATCTGTGCGCGCAGCTCTTCATCCTCGATCAACTGCCCCGCATTTTCCATCGCAAGGATCATAGAACCCGAATTATATCGTTTCGGAGGAGAGGTTTCTCCTTCTTTGATCGCAAGGCCTTTCACAGGAAGAACCATTCCCTTTTTCAGCTTCTGAATACATTCAAAAAACGCCGCATCCAGATCCTGTGTTTCATTCTCCCCATCCGAAGCCGGATTTTCAGAAGACTCCGCATCGACGGCAGTTCCCTTTGGCGATGCCGCTTTCTTCCCCGGGATCCCCGCCACCTTCAGATATCCCTCTTCAGCCAGCACACGGAAGCTTGCAAAAAACTGTTCTTCCTGCATCTGTGTCGTCACAGCCACTTTCTGATATACTGCAGGCGGATAGAAAATACTGAGAAATCTCCGTACAATTACATCATATACGTTTTTCGCCACCGGCGCAACCGAATTCAAAGCCGGCAGCCCCTGTCCGGTGGGAATGATCGCATAATGGTCCGTAATCTGTTTATCATTGACATACCGTGTCTTCGCGAGATTCTTGTAGCTGCCGAAATTCAGAATGTCCTGCATATAAGGCGCCGCCACAGGATATTTGCTCAGCCCGTTCAGATTCTTCGTGATTTCCTTCGCAACCGCAGTGGAAAGCACACGGGCATCCGTTCTCGGATAAGTCACCAGCTTCTTCTCATATAATTCCTGCACAATGCGCAGCGTTTCGTCGGGACTGATCTTGAACCGTTTGGAACATTCATTCTGCAACTCTGCCAGGTTAAATAAAAGAGGCGGATTCTTCTTTTCTTTTTTCTTTTCGATGGAAAGGATCTTCGTCTCCGCAGGCCCTTCATTTAGGTGTGCGATCAGGTTCTCGGCATCCTCCCGCTTCTTAAATCCATTTTCTTTATACAGTTTCGGCGATTCAAAATAAAGGGAGTCCTTCACCGCTCTCCACTCACCGTCAAAGCTGTGCCCGTCCACATCCACACTCTGCAGGACACGGTAGAACGGAGTTTTGACGAATTCACGAATCTCACGCTCGCGGCGCACCACCATCCCCAGTACACAGGTCATCACGCGTCCTACGGAAATGACGGTGTAGTTATTTCCCAGATAACCGGAAATGCTGTTCCCGTATTTGAGTGTAAGAAGTCGGGAAAAATTAATTCCCATCAGATAATCTTCCTTGGCCCGAAGATAAGCGGAAGCCGAGAGATTGTCATACTCGGACAGATCCTTCGCCTCCCGGATCCCTCTCAGGATCTCTTCCTCCGTCTGGGAATCAATCCAGACCCTGCGGCGTTCTTTTCCCTTCACATGAGCCATCTGCTCCACCAGCCGGTAAATATATTCTCCTTCCCGTCCGGAGTCGGTACAGACATAGATCCGCTCCACATCTTCCCGGGTGAGCACACCTTTCACAATCTCAAACTGTTTCTTCACAGCCGGGATTACTTCATATTTATATTCCTTAGGAATAAAAGGGAGCGTCTGAAGGCTCCAGCGTTTGTATTTCTCATCATAAGCTTCCGGATAACTCATGGTCACCAGATGCCCCACACACCAGGTCACGATGGCTTCATCCGCCTCCAGATACCCGTCCTTTCTTTTTAAATTCAGGTGCAGCGCCTTGGCAAATTCCTGCGCAACACTCGGTTTTTCGGCTATATAAACTGATTTTTTACCCATAAATAATTACAAATACTCCTGTCCGTCCTATCGATGTTGTTTTCCAAAGAACCATTTTAGAATCCGCACCCACAGACCTGCTTCATCCGCCTTTTTCGGTCTCTTTACCGTAAGCGCTTCCTTCATGAAATACTCCTGAGCACAGACTTTTTTGGTCCCTTTTTCTTTCTTTTTATAGCTGCCGTCACTTTGCAGCTCACGTGCTTTCTGGTTATCCTCCAGCATGATTTCCAGCATATGTACCAGCTGGTCTTTGATCCGGCTGTCGTAAACCGGGCAGGCCACTTCCACACGTTTTTCGGTATTTCTCGTCATCATGTCCGCTGAGCCGATGTATACCTTCTGATCCGGTCCTTCTCCAAAACAGAAAATCCTGGGATGTTCCAGAAAACGTCCAACAATGCTGGTCACTTTCAGATTTTCCGTATAACCCGGCACGCCCGGAAGGATACAGCAGATTCCCCGGACGATCAGATCGATCTTCACTCCGGCCTGAGACGCTTCCGATATTTTGCGGATAAAATCCACATCCGTCACCGAATTCATTTTCATGACGATCCGCCCGGAGGCACCCTTTTTGATTTCCTCATCTATGAGATGCAGGATCTTCGGTTTCAGGCTTGTCGGCGATACGATCAGATTCTCATAGCTCCCGTTCAGATTTCCGATCGACATATTTTTGAAAAATACGGACGCATCATTTCCGATGCTCTTATTTGCCGTAATCAATGAAACATCGGTGTACATTGCAGCCGTCTTCTCGTTGTAATTTCCCGTACCCACCTGCGTGATATACTGAATTTCATTCTTGTTCCGGTATGTGATCAGACAGATTTTCGAATGCACCTTGTAACCATCAAATCCATAGATCACCCTGCAGCCTGCCTCCTCAAGCCGTTCCGACCAGTCAATGTTATTCTGCTCGTCGAACCGTGCACGAAGCTCGATCAGTACCGTGACCTCCTTCCCGTTTTCAGCCGCCGCACAGAGATATTCCACCAGTCTTGCTTTCTTTGCAAGACGGTAGATCGTGATCTTGATTGTTAGAACCGACGGGTCCTGAGAAGCCTCTTTAATCAGACGCAGAAACGGATCCATACTCTCATATGGAAAGGATAAAAGAACATCCTTCTTTTTTACCTGCTTCATCACACTGTCGTCGGTCAGGTAACGGCACGGCTGCGGGGTGAACGGTTCATCCACCAGCGGACGCTTCATGGAAGACGGCACTTTATCCATAATCGAGAAAATGTAATCCAGCTTCATCGGCATTTTGGTCCTGAAGATCTGAGCCGGGGTGATCTTAAATTTATCGCAGAAATACTTTTCCGCATCTTTGGAAAGCGGCTCTGCCGTCTCCAGACGAACGACCGCCATTCTGCGACGTTTATGAAGCGTCTCCTGCATACGGAATCGGAAATCATCGTTGATCTCCAGGGATTCGTCATCCGGGGAAATATCCGCATTTCTCGTCACGCAGATATAGTTCCGGTCTGTAACCTCGTATTTTTCAAAGATCAGATCCAAATATTCCATCAGCACCTTCTCCATCCGGATATAACGGATGTCATGCCCCGGCAAATACAGAATGTCGGATACAAACTGCGGTACCGGCACGATTCCCAGCATGGACTTGTTGTCCTGCTTCAGATTGGCGATTACATACAAGGCTTTATTCAGAAGATGAGGAAACGGATGATTCGCGTCCACGATCTGTGGCGAAAGGATCGGCAGAATCTGATCTTTAAAATACTTCTTAACGTACTTCTTTTCCTGTGCTCCCAGTTCCTTTATGGAAAGCCCGCAGACACCATACGGGCTCAGCAGCTTTTTAATCTCAGAGTATGTCTTGTCGCGCTCCTTATATAGCGGTGCCACTGCCGCAAAAATCGCATCCAGCTGTTCTTTCGGCGTCATGCCCGAACGACTGTCAACCGCCGTATGATCCGTCTGGGCCATGTCATACAGGCTCCCAACACGGATCATAAAGAACTCATCCAGATTGCTGGTAAAGATCGCAACAAATTTCATCCGCTCCAGAAGCGGAACCGTCGGATCCTGTGCCTCTTCCAGAACCCGGTGATTGAATTTCAGCCAGGAAAGCTCTCTGTTCTGTGTATAATTCAGCATTTCTTTGTCCATAATCCTTCCCCCTGTCTTGCCTGATACCGTGGCAAATATCTTCCCCTATAAAATAAGTTTAAAAAGGCCGTAACATTTGTTCAAATGAAACGGCCTATCAGATGTTCTCTTATTTTGCCTTGATATATTCCTTCGCAACAAGTGTCTCTGCACACAGGATTGCTCCACCTGCCGCTCCACGTACTGTGTTGTGGGAAAGTCCTACGAATTTCCAGTCAAACAATGTGTCTTCTCTCAGACGTCCGACCGTGATTCCCATACCATTCTCATAATCCACATCCAGTTTTACCTGCGGACGGTTATCTTCTTCGAGATAACGGATAAACTGCTTCGGCGCACTTGGAAGCTCCAGTTCCTGCGGAAGACCCTTAAAGTTTTCCAGTTTTTCAAGAAGCTCTTCTTTTGTCGGGCTCTTTGCAAAGTTTACAAATACCGCTGCGGTATGTCCGTTCAGAACCGGAACACGGATACACTGGGTCGTGATCACAGGCTCTTTCGCTTTCACGATCTGTCCGTTTTCCACTCTGCCCCAGAGACGAAGCGGTTCCTGTTCACTCTTCTCTTCTTCGCCGCCGATATACGGAATAATATTTTCTACCATTTCCGGCCAGTCTTTAAAGGTTTTTCCGGCTCCTGAAATTGCCTGATACGTTGTAGCTACAACTTCGGTCGGTTGGAATTCTTTCCAGGCGGTAAGCACCGGTGCATAGCTCTGGATCGAGCAGTTCGGTTTTACGGCTACGAATCCGCGTTTTGTTCCGAGACGTTTTCTCTGAGCCTCAATCACTTCAAAATGCTCCGGGTTGATCTCCGGTACAACCATCGGTACATCCGGTGTCCAGCGATGTGCACTGTTATTGGAAACAACCGGTGTCTCTGCCTTAGCATAAGCATCTTCGATCGCACGGATCTCTTCTTTCGTCATATCGACCGCACTGAAAACAAAATCAACAGTAGATGCAACTTCCTCTACTTCATTAATATTATGTACGATCAGTTTCTTTACTTTCTTCGGCATCGGAGTGTCCATTTTCCAACGGTCTCCAACTGCCTCTTCATATGTTTTGCCTGCAGAACGCGGGCTTGCTGCTACAGTGACAACCTCAAACCATGGGTGATTCTCCAGAAGGGCGATAAAACGCTGTCCAACCATTCCGGTCGCTCCAAGAATCCCAACTTTTAATTTCTTTTTCATCGCTTTTCCTCATTTCTTTTCTCTATTTTGTCTTTAGTCGGAACACATTTGTACGTGTTCCAAGTATAATAACCCATTTCCCTAAGAAATGCAAGCTATTTTCCATTCCAAATCCGCGTGCCATGTACGCTGTTGGCACGTAGCCGGCAGTAAATGCTGGCTACTGTGTGAACAGTAACTATATTAGCACTCTTCCAGATATTTCGTATAGATCTCAATGACCTTACGCATCGCATCCGGTCCCGGTGCTCCGATCGTCTTCCGCTTGTTCACACAGGTCTCCATGCTGATTGCGTCATAGATGTCTTCCCCAAATACCGGTGAGATCGCTTTGTATTCTTCCAGAGACATATCATCCAGCGCAATTCCCTTATCGATACAGTAGAGAACCAACTGACCTACGATCCCGTGTGCATCCCTGAACGGCACTCCATGATTCACCAGGTAATCCGCCGCATCTGTGGCATTGGTGAAACCGTGGCGTGAACTCTCGTTCATCCGCTCTTTGTTGAACTTCATTGTAGAGATCATTCCGGTAAATAGGGCCAGACAGCCCTTCGCCGTGTCGATCGCATCAAAGATCAGTTCCTTATCCTCCTGCATATCCTTATTATATGCCAAAGGGATTCCTTTCATCGTTGTCAGAATCGACATCAATGCACCGTAGACACGTCCCGTCTTACCGCGCACCAGCTCGGCAATGTCCGGATTCTTCTTCTGCGGCATGATGCTGCTTCCCGTACTGTAGCTGTCATCAATCTCGACAAACTGGTACTCATTCGAATTCCAGATGATCACCTCTTCCGAAAACCGGCTCAGATGCATCATGATCGTGGAAAGCGCACTCATCAGTTCGATCAGATAATCCCGGTCGGAAACGGAATCCATACTGTTGAGCGTCGGCCCGTCAAATCCAAGAAGCTCTGCCGTATAGTTCCGATCCAGCGGATAAGTCGTTCCCGCAAGCGCTCCTGCTCCCAGCGGACAGGTGTTCATCCGTTTATAAATATCCTTCAAACGCGAATGATCCCGCTTGAACATTTCAAAATAAGCTCCCATATGATGCGCCAGCGTCGTCGGCTGCGCTTTCTGCATATGTGTAAATCCCGGCATGATCGTATCAACGTTCTGCTTCATGATCTCCAAAAGCTCCCGCAAAAGATCCACCACCAGTCCCTGCAGGGAAATAATCTCACTCCGGATATACATCTTCATATCCAGTGCCACCTGGTCATTCCTGCTGCGCCCGGTGTGGAGCATCTTACCCACATCCCCGATCCGCTCGATCAGATTCGCCTCCACAAAACTGTGTATATCTTCATATTTATCTGTAATCTCAAGTCTGCCGCTCTCCACATCGCGGAGAATACTTTCCAGACCTGCAATAATTTCTTTCTTCTCTTCCTCAAACAGGATTCCCTGCTTACAAAGCATCATCACATGGGCGATACTTCCCTTAATATCCTGTTCGTAAAACCGTTTGTCGAATGAAATGGACGCATTAAAGTTATAAACGAGCTGATCCGTCTCCTTCGTAAAGCGTCCTCCCCATAACTGTGCCATCGCTTTCCCTCTTTTCTGCCTTTTCATCACTTAGTAAACCTTTTTGAGTGTACCACAGTTTTCCTACTTCTGTAAAGTTTCCATCCGCTCTTTTTTCGAGAAAATACAGCCACAGTAATCCTGCCTGTATAATCCATACTCTCTGGAGAGCTCGGTAGAACGCTTATATCCGTTCTTCTTTTTAAAATCAGACGGAAGATACGCAACCTGATATTCCGCCGCCAGACGCTCGCCGATTTCATTGAGCTTTGCGGCATTTTTCAGCGGACTGATGCTGAGCGTCGTGGTAAAATAGTCAAATCCGCCCGCTGCCGCCACCTTTGCCGCTTCCCTGAGTCTCAGCTCATAACATTTAAAACAGCGCTCGCCGCCCTCCGGCACCTGCTCCAGCCCTTTTACCATGGCATAAAATTTCTCACTGTCATAATTTCCCGCAAGAAAATGAACCGGATACTTCGCAGGCATTTCCCGGATCAGCCGCTCCTGTTCCCGGATTCTCTTATAGAATTCCTCTTCCGGAAAAATATTCGGATTATAGTAAAACACCGTGATCTCAAAATACTGCGATAAATATTCCAGTACATAACTGCTGCACGGTGCACAACAGCTGTGGAGCAGAAGCTTCGGGACCTTTTCTTCCTCTTCCAGGCATCCGATCACCTTCTCCATCTCCTTCTGATAATTCCTGTTCACTTCTTCCCTACTCCTCTCTTCTTTCCTTCCCGGATCTTATATGTTTCTTCGTATTTCTTATCAAATATTACCGTTTCCGAACAGATATCTGTATCTTTTCATAAAATAATATATAGAATCATTCCCCGTATCATTCATGAGACTGGAGGTTACCTATGGAATATCTGCTGGAAGTCAAAGATATCAATTATGCCTATCACAACATGGACGGCGAAACCAAAGCGCTGGAACACATTTCGTTCTCTATGAAAGAAGGCGACTTTCTCGCCATCGTCGGTCCGTCCGGCTGTGGAAAATCCACACTCTTACACCTGATTGCAGGTCTTCTGGAACCCGAAAAAGGGCTGATCCTGCTAAATGGAAAATACTTACGCGGCAGCGCCACCAACATCGGCTATATGCTTCAGAAGGATGAACTTCTGGAATGGCGCACCGTCTATCACAACGTACTCCTCGGTCTGGAAATCCAGCACAGCATGGCCGCCCGTGCCAAAGAAAAAGCGCGCGAACTTCTTGACATCTACGGGCTGGATCAATTCGCATCCTCCCGCCCCTCCGAACTCTCCGGAGGAATGCGGCAGAGAGCGGCTCTCGTACGCACACTGGTTCTGGAACCGGATCTTCTCCTGCTTGACGAACCCTTCTCAGCACTCGACTACCAGACACGTCTGAACGTCGGGGACGACATCGGCCAGATCATCCGCAAAGAAAAGAAAAGCGCCATCTTAGTCACCCACGACCTCGCGGAAGCGATCAGCCTTGCCGATCGGGTGATCGTCCTCACCGCCCGCCCTGCCACCATACTCCAGACTATCCCAATCACATTCCAGGAGCCGGATCTTACACCTCTGAAGCGGCGCGGCGCTCCGGAATTCAAATCCTATTTCAATCTCATATGGAAGGAGTTAAACCCCAATGAATGAACTGTCCCAAGGCCAGATCTACTACCTGAACAAACAGCGCCGCCGTAAGAAGATCGTCCGTTTCTCCCGCGCCGCCATCCTGCTCGGATTCCTGTTTCTGTGGGAATTCACGGCCAATACCGGAATCATCGACTCCTTCATTTTCAGCAGTCCCTCCCGCATCGCCCTCTGTCTCAGGGACATGATTCTGGACGGAAGCATTTTCCTGCACATCGGCGTGACCCTTTATGAAACGCTCCTGAGCTTCGCCCTTGTAATCATCCTGAGCCTCATCATCGCAATCCTGCTCTGGTTCAGCCCGGGGCTTTCCGAGGTCCTCGATCCTTACCTGGTCATTCTGAACAGCCTGCCCAAATCCGCATTGGCTCCCCTGCTCATCGTATGGCTCGGTGCCAACAAGACCACGATCATCGTCGCGGGAATGTCCGTTGCCATCTTCGGCAGCATCTTAAATCTTTACGCCAACTTCGTCACCGTCGATCCCGATAAACTCACCCTGATCTACACCCTGCACGGCAATCGTTTTCATGCCCTGACCAAAGTTGTCATCCCAAGCTGCATCCCCGCCATCATCAGCACCATGAAAGTCAACATCGGCCTCTGCCTGGTCGGCGTCGTCATCGGCGAATTTATCGGCGGGCGGGAAGGACTGGGATACATGATCATCTACGGAAGCCAGGTATTCAAACTGGATCTTCTCATTCTTTCGATCTGTATCCTGTGTTTCATCGCTCTGGGACTTTATGGGATCATCAGTGCCGTTGAAAAGTATTGCCTGAAGAAACGCTAGCGCACCAGTGCACCAGAACCTGGAACCGCTGTAGGCTTTTTAAGGTTACAGCGGTTTGTTATTAGACTTCACTTTATATCCAATCCAGCAAATCGCCCCTCCGATCACATCCGAAAGCGGATTCGCCCAGATATCCCGGTTCAGCAGCGTCCGAAAAAGAAGCATCGCCGTGTAAAATGCCAGCACAAACAGCTTGCGGAAAAAGGAATCCGCTTTGAACGCATTCCACCACATTCCGGCCGCCTCCTTCCACCCGTGCTCCCGCGCATATAAATATAGGAACATAAACAGCACTGCTAATATCATTGCAAAGCCAAGCGGCTGGTACAATGCTGTCAGTACGTTCGTAAGTATGATTTTTATAATTTCTATGATTCTTTCTGCCACAATTTCTTCGCTCCTGATTCATATGATTCTATTCCAAGCACAATTCCTGTTTCAAAGTATTCCGTTTCCGTTATGTTAGCATACACAATATCATTTTTCAATGAATCTGTAATTGAAAATGAAACTCCCCCTATTCTCCCCATTATTAACTTCCATCCTATTGAAAAAATCCCTACAAATATATTATAATACATCCAACAAACAAATGCAGATAAAATTGGAGTACAAGATCATGAATGAAACAGAAACGCTCTCCCGTCACAACCAACTGAAATACCGCCTTCGGAACCGGATCGCGCCGGAGTTATTTGAATGTATGCCGGAAGAAATACAGAATTTTCTTATTGAACTGGATCCGGCTGATATAAAAGAAGCCTACCTTACCACGATGCTGAAGATTCCGTGGCAGGCAGGTGACAAAGTCCCGGATATTAATCTGACACAGGCGAAACGGATTCTGGACTGCTCCCACTATGCCATGACGGATGTGAAGGAGAAAATCCTCCGCTACATGGCCTGCCAGAAGCATCTTGGCAAGAATTATGGTGCCGTTCTACTTCTCGCAGGGGCTCCGGGCGTCGGAAAAACCTCCATCGCCGCCTCCATCGCAAGGGCAATGGGAAGGCCATGCGTCAAGATTTCCCTGGCAGGGATCTCCGATGCGCTGTTTCTTCGCGGCACCCAGACCATTTTCCATAACGCAAGACCCGGACGGATCGTGGATGCATTGATCCGCTCCAAGAGCTTCTGCCCGGTGATTCTTCTCGATGAAATCGATAAAATGGGGGATTCACTGGAACACGGCTGCCCAGAGAATGTACTGCTCGACCTTCTGGACAGCGACCGTTCTCGGTTTGTGGACAACTATCTCGGATTTCCGCTGGATCTGTCCAATGCAATTTTCATCGCGACAGCCAACAGCCTTGAGCCGCTCTCTCCGGTCCTGAAAGACCGGCTTGATATCGTGGAGCTTCCATCCTACACACCGTTTGATAAAGAACAAATCGTGGAAGGCTACGTCTGGCCGAAGCTGATCACCGAATATCATCTGGACTCTCTGGATTATCTCTGTGATCCTCTGGAAAATGAGCTGGCACATCCACAGGGCCTTGAACTGAAAGAAGATGCGATAAAAGAACTGATCCGCCTCTGCCCGGAAGACGGCGTCCGCGATCTGGAACGCATCTGCCGGACCTTATGCGAATCCGTGATCAGTATTTATTACGCACAAGGCGAACTGATCGAACAGATTAATACAGACAATCTGGATCGTCTGCTTGGAAAAATTTATTATAAATAAACTTAGGAACGTTTCTCCAGAACATCCCGGATGATCCATTCCAGCTCATCCGTCTTCCGCGCAATATCCTTCGCCAACTGCAACTGACAGCGGGTCCGGACCAGATTATGTTTCGGGTACTCACACCGGAAATATTTATCCCCGGTAATATAATCATCCAGGAATCTGGACGCAAGCTCGATCGTAATCGAAAACGTCGCCTTCACAAGATTTTCAATCTCAATCTCCGTAAGAGAGTCCTTCGTTGCCCCGATAAAACCATTTGCAAACGCACGGAATTTCGCTGTATCAAAGAACACCTTCGAAGTATCCGGCTCGTCCTCCACCGCCGTATTGGCAATAAACCGGACCGCATCCGCGAAATCATACATCGACATACCCGGCATGATCGTATCCAAATCGATCACCACGATAGGCTCTTTCGTCACACTGTCAAACAGAACATTATTACATTTCGTGTCATTGTGCGTGACACGCTTCGGGATCTCACCATTTTCAAATCTCACACTAAGCTCCGCCGCCTGCTCTCTAACCGACTCAATATACGCGATCTCCTCAGATACTTCCTTCACACGGCCACATTCATCCATTTCCACATCCGCAAACAGCGTATCCAACCGCTTTTTCGTATTATGAAAATCCGGAATCGTCTCATGCAGAATCGAACCGTCAAAATCAGAAAGCTGTGTCTGAAAATTACCAAACGCCTTCCCCGTCGCCTCGATCACATGCAGATCATCCGAAGCATTAAACGTCACCGAATCCACATAATTGATCACACGCCAGAACGCATCATCCCCGTCAATATAATAATTCGTCCCCTCATTCGTATGATGAAAATGAAGGGTGATCTGATCCGGATACTTCGCGCGGATGAACGACGTCACATGATCGATATTCTCCATAATCTCAACCGGACTCTTAAATACATTCGTATTGACTTTCTGGAACAGATAAGACTTGAACGTCTTCTCATTCGTATAAGTTACTTTATAAGTAGAATTAATATTTCCCATTGCAATCACATGGTAAGAATACAGCTCGCCGGGAAGCCGGAACTTCTCTCCGACAATCTTCAGTGTTTCAAACATATCATTTCCTCCTTAGGTGGCAGGGTAGCCTTCCCCTATCTGCCATACATGAAATCTATCCACTTTAGGATAATGTTATCACACGAAGCCATGATTCGCAATCATTCTTTTCTATAAACAAGCGATATGTCACTTTGGCCAGACAAAATTGCAGTTTCCCGCTTCCAGCCCATCGATCAAAATATTCTGCCCGGTGCAAAACCGGTTCGTAACCGCCATAAAATAGATCCATTCCGCCGCTTCTTCCACCGTCATCCACCGCTTCAGAGGAGTCAGTTCCATAATCTCATTCCACAGTGTTTCATCTTCCATCACCGGTCTGTTTAATTCGGTCATAACCCCTCCGAAATCCAGGCTGTTGCAAGTAGCCTGATACGCTGCGATCCGCATAGCTACATTCTTGGTATAAGCAAGGACGCCTCCCTTGCTTGCCGCATATTCCGGAAATTCCGAACCGGTATGCCCGCTTGCCGATCCGATCATGACAATCGAGCGAATCTCCGGCTGAATCCCATAATGCTCGGTTATCGATATCGTTCCCTTTAGATTCACGTCAATATCATTGTCATTCTGGACACCGGCATTGTTGATCAGCACCTGAATCTCCGGAAGTTCCGGATAGGCAGATTCTTCTCGGATATCCAGGCAATAATGGGTATAATTCTCATCCACAATTGCAGACTCCTTCCTGTCAAATCCAAACACGCGATGCCCTTCCTTTAAGAAATATTCCGCACACCCTTTCCCAATCCCGGAGCCGGTCCCGGTAATCAATACATTCATCTTTACAAACTCTCCTTCAAATATTTCTTCAATGCCTTGTTCAGGATCGCAACAACGTACAAGCAAATCACTCGGTCGATATAATCCGTAATAAATTGCACAACAAAACAGCTTCCCACCAGTCCAAGCGGTGTTCTGGCCAGCACCTGAACAAGGATCGTAGAACCCGAAGACGTAATTCCGCCAAACAAAAACGCCGTAATACAAGAACTTGCGATCGTAGACGGAATGGTTATTACAAGCGCCGCCACCAGAATCCACCACTTCTTCGGATGGTATTTCCTGTATACAAGGCCGGTCACAAGCCCAAGTATGATCCCAACCGGTGCATAATACAGGGAATAAATATCAACCGTTATTCCCATAAGCAGTCCACTGATCAGATTCGGGAGCATTCCATAGAATGGCCCCATAACCGAAGCAATCAAAACAGTTCCAATACTGTCCAGATAAATCGGAAGTTTCAGAAACAGCGCGATCTGGCCTCCGATCAAATTGATGCAGATAGCAAATGCAATCATGCAAATTTTATATGCTGATGTTTTTCTTGACTTTACATTCATTCCCAAAATCCTCCTATATGATATCCTGCAAAATATCCAGTTCTTCCGGCTTCACGTCCAGAATTCTGGAAAGGAATAACCGGAAAAAGCGCAGGACATCTACTTCTGTCATCACTTTTGCATTGGCCTCTTTTCTGTAGAAATTCATCGAATCTACCACAGACTGCCCCAGAGAAATCCCCTGTGTCTCGATCTGTACATAAGAATCAAAGCCCTGGCAAATATTTCGGTCGATAAAATACGCCACTGTAAGCGGATCATTGATCACACACCCGATGATATGCTCCCACTGCCAGTGAAAATCAAAATAAAACTTTGTAATCTTCCTGATAAAATCACCCGTTTCAGGATTCAGCCGGCAAATATATTCCAAAATCGTCGGTGTCAGAACAATTTTCCGCGTCACATCAAGACCTATCATATGAATCTTTTTGCCGTTCTCATACATTGTATCGTACACAAGCGCCGCCGCATCCGGATCACACCAGTAGTTATATTCCGCCACCGGCGAACAGTTTCCATGACTTTTAAACGTTCCGCCCATGGACACCAGCTCTTCTATGTTGAGAAATGCATCCATATCCCGATCAATCAACACTGCAAGATTCGTCATCGGCCCCAACGCGATCACCGAAACCTTCTCCGCTTTCAGCACCGATGCCATAAAATCAACAGCATCCATCTGCTGTTCATAGCCATCCACTTCCGACAAATAGCTTTCACCAAGTCCATCTTCTCCATGGGTGTCAAGCGCATTCACATATTCCCGCCTGACCGGTCTCTTTTCCCCGACAAAAATCGGTACATCCAGTCTGCCCATCTGCCGCAGGACCTTCTTTGTATTTCCAAATCCCATCTCCACAGGAGCATTTCCACACACGATCGTAATTCCGATCACTTCGATCTCTTCTGATTTAAGCGCCAGCATGATCGCAAGACTGTCATCAATTCCAGGATCACAGTCAATAATCACTTTTCTTCGTTCCATCTTCTTTTTCCCTTTCCTTATTATTTTCAAAGGCAAAAAAATAGCTTTTGTTTACAGAAACCTCCATAAACAAAAGCATCATGAACCAGGCTGCTTTCCTGCAGCCTGAATATATTCTGATTTACTTTGCCTAGTTTTTTATACTGGGAGGTTTTCGAACCAGTTTCGAGAAATAGTGTACCACAGTTTCCCATTTATGGCAATCCATAATTTCTATCCTTTATCTACTTCCTTTCTCTGCCATATTCTAACTGGTGGCCTCATCGTCCTTTTGATCTTGTTTGTTCTTGATGTCTGAGTTCATGGCTCATACACTCCCTCGCAGCTTCCTTCCACATCTTCCGGTACCATTATAACCCCAAAACGCCACAGCAGACTATAAACATAACTGATTCCCCGCACATCAGCGATCTCTTTCGGACGTTTAAATACATACCCTTTCTTCACAGCCGCTTTTCCAAATGCAATTCTCACCGAACTCCACGACAACGACTTACTGTTCTCCCTTCGATCGATAAATAATTCTTTTGTATATTCTCCATTACGCCCGATTTTCAATGTATATCGAAATGGAAGCCCGGTACTGGTATAAAACGGATAATCCTGATACGCAACGATACAGTTCCAGAGATTCTCTTCAGAACTGCACTCTTGTAGCGCATGCAACGTTTCCTTCCTTTGTTCACATAATCTTGTATTGTCCATTTTTCCACATCCTGTTTTTAGTCGACATCAGTTTATGTTTTTTTTACAGTGACAGGCACCTGAACTATACCAGGCACCTGAACTATACCACAACTAATACGCCCGAATCCTATCCTCTTCATCATCCGTCGTATTCTCAATTTTAACAATCTTTATATCATAAGAATAGTCGTCACTGACTTTCACCGATACGGTATCGCCAACCTTATGTCCGAATATTGCTTTTCCGATTGGAGATTCGGTGCTGATATATCCGTTCAGCGAATTTCCGCGAATGGAAGTGACCAGTTTGAATGTTTCTTCCTCGTCATCTTCCGGAAAATAAACGGTGATCCTGTTATTGATTCCGGCTACTCCATCTTCTGATTGATCCGATACGATCACTGCTGTTTTCAGCATTCTTTCCAGATAGCGGATTCGGCTTTCGTTTCGGTTTTTATCTTTCTTTGCCGCATGATATTCGAAATTTTCGCTTAAATCCCCGTGTGCTCTTGCTTCTTTTACTGCTTCTATCGCTTCCTTCCGGACAACAAGCTTACGGTATTCGATTTCCTCCCGGATTTTTTTAACATCACTTTCTGTCAGCTGCTCTCGCATGATATCTCTTCCTTTCTATTATATATATTGTTTTCTTTTACCTTCATCTGAATAATAAAAAGTTCACTCCATTTTACATCCACACGCTACCGCAAATAGAAAATCCGATGCTGTGTGATATCATTTTCTCCACACACCATCGAATTTCATTTTAAAAGAAGATCTTCCTTACATCATTGAACATGACAAATGCCATGAGTCCGAGCAGGAATACCATTCCTGTCAAGTGTACATATCCTTCTTTTTCCGGCGGTATACGTTTGCCTCGTATGACTTCGACGATCAGGAACAACAGTCTTCCTCCGTCCAGTGCCGGAATCGGCAGCAGGTTCATAACACCCAGGTTGGCGGAAAGGAGTATGGCAAGTCGCAGCATATTGACAAACACCAGCAGAGCGCCGCCTGATTTGGACTGTTTGTAGGTATTATCTACAATATTGACGACTCCTACCGGTCCGGAGAGTTCGCTCACTCCGACTTTGCCGGTGAACAGCATCCGCAGGCCGCTGATCGTGGAATCGATCCAATAGCGAACTTCAAAGACACTGTATTTGAGCATATCGAAAATACCGGCTTTCTCATATCCGGTGCTTGTTATCCCGATCATATAGTATCCGTTTTCATTTTGTACCGGAGTGAGAATGACGGAATGCTTTTCTCCGTCACGAATATAAGCGATCTCCTGTTCTTCTCCCGCGTGAAGCTGTTCGTAGACAGAGATATCACGGAAAATATATATGTGTTTGCTGCCGATCTTCACGATCTTATCTCCCGCCTGAAGTCCTGCTTCATAGGCCGGGCTTCCTTCGGTTACGCTTCCTGCGACCGGCTTATCGACACCGATGATGCCGATAAAAATGATACTGCAGATGAATGCAAGTATGAAGTTAAAGGCCGGTCCTGCCGCAATGACGGAGATCCGCCGCCACGGGGATTTGCTGTTGAAGCTTCCCTCGCTCAAATCATCGACTTCATCTTCTCCCATCATACATGCGCCTCCGATGGGAAGGAGTTTCAGACAATAATCGGTATTGCCGATTTTTTTGTGCAGAAGAGTCGGACCCATTCCGATCCAGAACTCATCTACGTCGATTCCGTTCTTTCTGGCCAGGATAAAATGTCCCAGTTCATGGAAGAACACGATAAAACCAAAGATAAAAATCGCAAGTACGATTCCCATTTACTACCTCCTGCTTCTGATTCTTTCATAGGTTGCCGCTTCTGTTTCCAGTATTTGTTCCACAGTCGGGTTTTCAATCGTCTTATGCGCTCTCATACAATCCTCGATAATCTCTATAATTTCCAGGTATTTGATCTCCCGGTTCAAAAACTGGCTGACTGCCAGCTCATTTGCCGCGTTAAATACGGTCGGCAGTGTTCCCCCTGTCCGTCCTGCCTCGTAGGCGAGTTCCAGACCATAAAACGTACCCATATCCGGTTCTTCGAAATCCAGATGTCCGATCTTCCAGAAATCGACTCGGTCTCCGGGAAGGTATCGTCTCTCCGGATAATAAAGTGCGTACTGGATCGGCAGCTTCATATCGGGCGTGCCGAGCTGTGCGATCACCGCGCCGTCTACGAATTCAACCATGGAATGGATTACGCTCTGTGGCTGAACGACCACCTGTACATCATCGATATCGACATCGAAAAGCCATTTTGCCTCCATCACTTCGAGTCCTTTGTTGACCATGGTAGAAGAATCGATGGTGATCTTGCGTCCCATTGCCCAGTTCGGATGCTTCAGTGCATCTTCAACGCGGATATTCAGCAGATCCTCCTGTTTCTTTCCGCGGAACGGTCCGCCTGATGCGGTCAGAAGGATTTTCTTCACTTCGCTCCTTCTGCTTCCCTGCAGGGATTGGAAGATCGCGCTGTGTTCGCTGTCCACCGGAAGGATCTTCACACCCATTTTCTTAGCCAGCGGCATGATGATGTGCCCTGCCGTTACCAGTGTTTCTTTATTTGCCAGTGCGATATCCTTGCCCGCTTCGATGGCTGCGATCGTAGGCCGGATGCCGATCATTCCGACGATCGCCGTGACCAGTATCTCGCTTCCTTCGATCTGTGCGATTTCCAGAAGTCCGTCCATTCCGCTTACGACCTTTGTACCGGTGTCGCGGATCCGGCTTTTCAGTTCTTCGGCTTTCTCCTCGGCCCATACGCCGACGAGTCTGGGATGGAATTCGCGGATCTGCTGCTCCAGCAATGTGATATTATTTCCGGCTGCAAGAGCAAGCACTTCGATATCTTTATTCTCTCTTACGACTTCCAGGGTCTGTGTTCCGATCGACCCTGTAGATCCAAGTATTGCTATTTTTTTCATTTGCGCCTCCTGCCTGTATGGCTTTCTATTTCCAAACTTGTTACGGTCCGCCGTGCAGCACTACATGATTGCCATTGCCATAAAGTAAATAACAGGTGCTGTGAAAATCACGCTGTCAAATCGATCCAGGATACCGCCGTGTCCCGGGATCAGTTTTCCGTAATCTTTAATATCGTGGTCTCGTTTGATCGCTGACGCTGCCAGATCTCCGATCATGGAGATCATGCCTCCCACGAAACAGATCAGTGCAAATTCGGCCGGACTGACCGTCGTGCCGCCCCATCTGTTGATGGCGAGTGCGTAAAGTGCTCCGAGAAGTGCGGCTCCCGCAAGACCGCCGACCGCGCCCTCGATGGATTTCTTCGGGCTCAGCTTCGGAGCCATTTTGTGCTTTCCAATCAGTACTCCGACACAGTAGGCACAGGTGTCACATCCCCAGGAGCAGAGGAACACGAGTCCCACGAGGAACAGTCCGTCTTCCAGATTTCTCGTCTGGTAAATGAAGGACAGCATAACTGCCACATAGAGGATCCCGAAGTATACCATCGTAACCTGATCTGATTTGAATTTCGGAAATGAAAATACATAGACTGCCATCACAACGACCAGTGCGGCGATGAATACCATAACCTGAAGCTGGAAATTACCGGAAGCTGCAAGGAGCACCACGTAGTAGGCGATCGCAGCCAGATATCCTGCGATTCCAAGCGGATTCTTCTCACATTTGACGACCTGATAGAGTTCTCTGAGTCCGATCAGGCTGACCAGAGCCAGTGTAGTCCATAACACATATCCTCCGCTATAAATGGTCAGAAATGCGATGATGACCAGTACAATTCCGCTGAGAAGTCTTGTCTTAAACATCTTCTTCCTCCTTTATCTTACCGTAACGTCTGTCTCTGTTATTATATTGCATAATAGCCTTTTCTAATTCTTCTTTTGTGAAATCCGGCCACGGAACGTCGGTGAAATAGAATTCGGTATAAGCCAGCTGCCATAACAGATAATTGGATAATCTGAGTTCGCCGCTGGTCCGGATCAGCAGATCCGGGTCCGGAATTCCGTGGGTGTCCAGATAGCTTTCAAATACTTCTTCGGTCACTTCATCGGAAGTGATCTTTCCTGCCTCACAGTCTTTCATCATTTTCCGCATGGCACGGACCATCTCGTCGCGGCTGCCGTAGTTGATCGCAATCTGAAAATTCAGCCCGTCGTTATTCTTCGATGCCTCTTCCAGTTCTTCGATCCGGGTACGGATATCGTCATCCAGACGGGTCTTGTCTCCGATCACCCGTACCTTCATGCGGTTCTTCTCCGCCGTTTTCAGACAGGTCTTCATATAATTGCGAAGCAGTGTCATCAGTGCGTCCACTTCACTTTGCGGACGGTTCCAGTTCTCTGTGGAAAATGCATAGACGGTCAGATATTTGACTCCCATCTTATATGCCACTTCACAGATCTTCTCTACATTCTTACTCCCCTGAGCATGACCGTAATTTCTCGGCATCCCTTTCGACTTCGCCCAGCGGCCGTTGCCATCCAGGATAATTGCGATATGCTGTGGTACGTTCATACTTTTTCCTCCCGTGCATTCCAGATAAAATTCCGTCCTATGCACTTTCTATAAAACAGAATAAAGGGGCTGCAGGTTTCTTTGCTGCCCCTCCTCTTTCTATCACAACTTGTTATACAGTCATAACTTCCTTGGATTTCGCTTCTACAGATTTATCAACTTCCTTGATATATTTATCGGTCAGTTTCTGCAGATCTTCTTCCATATCCTTGATCTCATCCTCTGAAACTTCGGTGCCTTTTAATTTCTTAAATGCATCGTTGCCGTCGCGGCGGATATTGCGGACTGCCACTTTAGCTGCCTCACCTTTCTTCTTAACATCCTTCACGAGTTCTTTTCTTCGTTCCTCGGTCAGTTCCGGAAATACCAGGCGAATCACACTGCCGTCGTTTGTCGGGTTGATTCCGATGTCTGACATCTGGATTGCCTTCTCAATTTCACGGATCAGCTTCTTCTCCCATGGCTGGATCTGGATCAAACGTGCTTCCGGTACGGAGATGTTCGCTACCTGCTGAATCGGAGTCGGTGTTCCGTAATAATCAACCGTCAGTTTATTCAAAATATTCGGATTCGCTCTTCCTGCACGGATTGATGCAAGCTCTCCATCCAGATTCTTCAGTGTCTTCTGCATCTTCTCCTCGTATACTTTACATCTTTCATTCATGGTTTCTTCCTCCTCTAATTCAAGCGTCCTATACCGTAACTTTCGTGCCGGTAAAGTGTCCGCTCATAGTCTCAACAATACTATTTTCTTCGTTCAGTCCGAATACCAGCATCGGCATCTTATTCTCAAGACACATAATGGATGCGGTCAGATCCACTGCCATCAGCTTCTTATCGATGATCTCCTGAATGGAAATCTCATCGTACTTCTTCGCCTCTGGGTTTACCTTCGGATCACTGTCATAGATTCCGTCAATTGCCTTTGCAAGGAGCATCGCATCCGCTTCGATCTCGATTGCTCTTAATACTGCTCCTGTATCCGTTGAAAAATACGGATGTCCCGTTCCTCCTGCGAAGAAAACAACCTTTCCTTCGTTCAGTGCTTCTACTGCGGCATCCTTGGAAAATAATGTGGTAAATGCACCGCAGACGAACGGGGTAAATACTTCTGTCTTCATACCCACATGACGGAAAATATCGGATACATAGATACAGTTCATGACCGTTGCCAACATACCAATCTGGTCTGCCTTCGTTCTGTCGATCGTCTCGCTGGTTCTTCCTCTCCAGAAGTTACCTCCTCCGGTCACGATCGCCACCTGAATGCCCTGGTCCACAATCTTCTTCACCTGCTCGGCAACCCCGATACATGTTGCTTCGTCAAACCCTGTCTTCTTATCACCTGCAAGCGCTTCTCCGCTTAATTTTAAAAGTACTCTCTTCATCTGTCTTCTTGCTCCTGTCTTTTCAGTTTGCATATAGCTCGCACTATGTAAATAGTATATCATACCTGTTTTTAAAATGGAAGTTCTATTTCTTTCCTGGTTCTCTTTCCAGTCACCGATTCATCCTTACGGCTGAACTGTTTTTCTTTCCGGAAGCTGTGCAAGTATGATAGCGGCAAACATCAGCACGCATCCGCAGATTTCTCGCATGCTCATCACCTGTCCGAGTACCGCCCATCCGGCCAGCACGGAGAACACGGATTCAAGACTCAGGATCAGGGAAGCCACCGTCGGGTCCGCATCTTTCTGGGCCACGATCTGAAGTGTATAGGCAACTCCACTGGACATCACACCTGCATAAAGCAGCGGAACCGCAGCCGCAAAAATGGCGGACAGTGATGGCTTTTCAAAGAGAAACATCGGGATCGCGGAGAGAATTCCCGTAATCCAGAACTGGATGCAGGACATACGCACGCCGTCCACCAGCGGTGAGAAATGATCGATCACCAGGATATGGATGGAAAATACAATGGCACATAGAAGTACCAGAAAATCACCTTTGCTGATAGAAAGTTTCTCGGTCATGCAGAGCAGGTACAGTCCCACGACTGAGATTGCCACGCTGATCCACACCTTCACTCCTACTTTCTTCTTCAGGAAAATTCCAAAGATCGGCACCAGCACGATGTATAATGCGGTGATAAAACCTGCCTTTCCGACGGTCGTGTATTTCACACCAAACTGCTGCAGATTGGATGCCACACACAACGCAATCCCACAGCAAATTCCTCCTATGAGAAGGGTCTTCTTCTCTTTTTCTGACATCGTGCGCTTTTCCGTTACCCCTTCTTCTTTCATTTTCAAACGATCCAGAAACCAGATGCACGGAATCAGCACGATTCCTCCCAGGATCGACCGCACGCAGCTGAACGTGAATGGCCCGATGTAATTCATCCCCACGCTCTGCGCCACGAACGCGACGCCCCAGATAAATGCCGTCAGAAACAGCATTGTAATATTTTTCAAACTCATTTTCTTCATGATTAGTTACCTTGTGTATCCTTTAGATTCTATTTTTTCCCGTAACGATCCAGTTACTCTTTTTCTTTATACTCAATGATATTCTTATTCTTCAGCTCGTGATCATAGAGTTTGTTTTCATCTTTGATGATGATCGTTCCCGCACCTGCAACGCTGAAAAATTCCAGAAGAAGCACATGGCGGATCCTGCCGTCCAGCATATGTACCCGGTTAACTCCCTGTTCTGTCGCAAGCAATGCAAAGTCCAGAATTTTCCTGAGTCCCTCCGGGAAATTTCTTTCTTTTTCCAGCGAACGCACTGCCGGCACGGTAAGGCGCGGATAGACCTCCTTGTGGCTTTCATCTATATAGATTCCGGGATATTTAGAAAGATAGATCAGCTTATCTGCCCCAAGCCGGACTGCAATTTCCAATGCCGTCTCCTTCGGGTCAATATACTCGGATTCATTATCAATATCATTCGGAACGATGACCGGAATGTAATCGTTATCCAGAATCATATGTAACGTCTGCACGTCGATTCCGCAAACGCCGATTGCCTTCACTCCACAGAGTTCCAAGAGCTTTGCGATCCGCTTGTTCTCACGGAACTTGTCCATTCCCATTCGCGTGTCATGCACAACGACCGGATACATGCCTACGCTTTTAAGAAGAACGATGTCCTTCATCAACTGCTGTTCTTCCATCCCGCTCAGCCACTCGCTGCAGCCGTATTCGATCACGATAATTTTCTGGCTGAAATCGCGGATATACGGAAGCGCATCGATCAGAATCGCCGCCTTCTTCTCCACTTCTTCTAAGTATTTATCCATTTGTGACACCTCACTTTTATTCTTTAAATTTCACAATCAGGACTATCATATCATAAACTCTTCCCATACACAAAGAATTTCTTATTTCATATTTCCTTATCTCAGAATTTCTCAACTCATGTTTTCTTTTCTCAGATCTTCATATCGCACGCCAGAAACAATTCGTCTACAGCCTTCTCATAAATCTCCACCTTCTGTGCCTTTTTTATTTTTTTCAGATATTTACCGGAATCCGGAAACATTTCTCCCATGTATGCCCAGAGTTCTTTCATTTTAAATAGAACCGGCGTATCCCCGGAGTTCACTTCTATATATTCTTTCAAAAGGCGGTCGTGAAACTCATGAATTCTTTCTTTTTCCGGAGCCCCTTTACCTTTTATCATTCCGATCAGTCCGGGATTCCTTAAAATCCCCCGCCCCATCATAAGCATTTCCGTCCGCGGAAATCGTTCTTTCCATTTTGCATAATCTTCAACCGTAAAAATATCGCCGTTATAACAAAGCCGGTTTGCGCTCTCTTCTGTCGCTTTTTCGAAAGCTTCCAGATTCGGAGTATTCTTATAATAATCCTGTTGGAGCCTCGGATGAACGATCAGTTCTTCCATTGGAAAACGATTGTAGATCCGAAGCAGTTCATCAAACTCTTCCTCATCCCATTTTCCGATCCTGGTCTTGACGGAAATCCTCATATCCAGCGCTTCAAATATTTCATCCAGGAAGCGTTCCAGGTCATCCGTTTTGATCAGGAAACCCGATCCGCGGTATCGGGATACCACTGTTTTGGACGGACAACCCAGATTAAGATTCACTTCCTGATATCCGAATTCCTCCTCCAGTTTCTGCGCACAAAAAATAAACTCTTCCGACCGATTCGTCAGAATCTGCGGAACAGTATACATTCCTTTATTATGCTCCGGCAAAATATCATTCAGCTCCCTGGAACTGAATTTCCCGTTCTGATTCGGTGTCAGAAAGGGAATGAAGTATTTGTCAGCCGGTTCGAACAATTCATGGTATGTTCTCCGGTAAATGTATCCCGTGATTCCTTCCAGTGGTGCCATATAGTATTTCATATGGTGTCCTCACTTTCCACCCCAACGATAAACAATTTCTCCCCCTCCACACGAAACTTCACATTCATCCCCGCGTAAGCCATTCCATAGATCCGCTCCGGATCATTCTGATAAGATGGCCGCGGATCCTGTTCAAGAATCTGAAAAAGCACCTTTCTATCTTCTTCTCCGATTCCATCCAACACTCCATTTTCATCACACACGGAAAGAGCATAGTCCTGCACTTTCCCGGCAAATCCGCTTTTCGCTTCCGGATGACTGTCCACATATGGCAAATAAGGCTTGATATCGTAAATCGGCGTCCCGTCAAGCAGATCGGCTCCGGTCACATAAAGAACAGGACCTTCCTTTTCTGTTACTTCAATTCGATCAAGTTTCACACTGGAAAGCCCGAGGGGATTCGGGCGAAAAGGTGATCTGGTCGCAAAGACTCCCATCCGGCAGTTTCCTCCGAGCCGCGGTGGACGTACGGTAGGACTCCATTCTTCCCGTTTTCCTTCGGAGAATTCCCATATCAGCCAAAGATATGAATAGTCTTCCAGCCCCCGGACCGCCTCTTCTCTTCGGTATTCTTCTTCTAAAACAATTCTTCCGCGCGTGTCCGCCAAATTACTCTGCCTCGGAATCCCGAATTTCTCTGGAAAATCCGTATGGATCACGGCTATTTTCTTCAATTCCATTTCACACCTATCCCTCCCATTCCCATTTCTATTTCTATTCCTTCTCCTCCCGCTCCTCTTTCATGCGCCGGAAATAGGAACTCATCTCATCCGCCATGCCCGACAGCCGGTTCAGAAGTTTCGAGAAGTCGGTCAGCATCTCATCGTCTTTATAATAAGGATAGACAATGTCATGGTCGATCTCGCTCCAGCCTTCCTCGAAGAGCGTTCTTCCCTGAATTTCTACATAATAGCCTTTATATTTCACAATATAGTGGAGTGAACGGTAAATCCCGTCTGCCCGGATCTCGATCAGATTCCGGTCATAAATCTTTGTGTCTCCGGAACGCTTATAGACTTTCGGGCGTTCCGCGATATAATAATGATTGATGTCGTCATCAAAATCCTCAATTCGATTTTCAACATACTGCTCCGGTTTATTTTCAAACACACTGGTCAAATAATTGTGGAAATACACCCAATCTTCCCGGTACAGGAAAAACACCCGAATCCCAATCAGATCTGTAATAAACTTGTGGTAGTTCGTCCGGTCCAGGCGGGAGAATTTCCCCATGTTTTCTCTCCGTTTCCGGATGATCTTCTCCAGAAGATGCCCCGGCTCCTTGGTACGGTATCGGTATGAATGGATTCCCGCTTTTTCAATATCATATAAATAATCGTCCACAAAATCTTTGCCGATATCGCGCAAATGTCCCTCGATTCCCTGATAATCCTCGTAGATCGCAGTCAGCTCTTCCCATGAAATCTGCGCTTCCCGGAACTCCTCCTCGGACAGATTATATGTTTCCAAAAATTCTTTTTTATCTATCATTTATCGCTCCTTAAGGACGTTCCTTTTGCCACGAGGAGCGCCCTTTGCTCTTTTTCTGTTGGTTTTATTATACAAAGAAAGCAGTTTTTTGTAAACTGTTGTATTCGCAATGCCAAAAGCTTAAATTTTTTTCAAGATAAAAGGCACAACATTTTCATGCTATGCCCTGTCTTTCCGTTTCTTTATTTCGTTCTTTAATAGGTTGATCCCCATAATCAATGAAAGTACTAATGTAATCGGTGAAATCAGAATATTCACCAGCAACTGCCCCGCCTTTTTTAACCAATCCCGCATATTCCACCTCTTCTTTTGCATCCTCCATTATAAACGCTGAAATTAATTATAAAATTTAAAATGCGAATGTCAATGGACTTTAGGGTTTTTTAATATTATGACCAAATTCTTTAGACTTTCCAGCATTTTACAGTGCCTTTTTATTGAATCCGGTCACTGCTGCGATGGTCTGAATCAGGATCAGAAACGTAATCACAATGAGTGATGCCTGGTAATCTTTGATTTCTGCAGATTTCGTTAAAACATTCGTAACCCCGAGAAGTTCGGTGGGAAGATATTTGCTGATGCCGTGATACATTCCCAGAAGATAGGAAATGAGGAAAACGCCACCTGTCATTCCCAGTACAGCCGTGTTTGTCCGGGCAAGTACGGAACTGAGGAAGATCAGGCTTACCAGCCACACACCTAAAATATAGAAGCAACCTGCAGCAAACAGCGGATGTTCGATCTTGCTTTGATCCCAGAAATACTGGTTATATCCAAATGTGATCCCGTACATCAGCCAAAAGAAAACTGTCCAGACTATGAGAACCATGATTTTTTTTGCGGCGAGTATTTTCCATCTGGAAATTCCTTTTGTCACCATGCCGATCAGCGTTCCGCTCTGATATTCAGACGTGAGGATTCCTGCAAACATCAGGAGAAATACGATCAGCGCCATGGGTGCATTTTTGTAAAATTGTGTCCATGAAGTCATAGCATCCACTTCCACCGCGGTCACTACAAGCCCGGTTTCCGCCATACTATCTGCCATGCTTTCCATCATCCAGGGTGTCAGTTTGGCGATGGCCGGATTCATGATTCCGAACAAAACCGAGATCAGCAGAAGAATAACCGCTTTCCCGCTCCGGAATAGTCCGAGAAATTCTTTCTTTATAAATGCTGTAAATGCGCTCATTTCCCGATCACCTCCATAAATAATGCTTCCAGAGACGGTTCTTTCTGCTCGATGCGCTGGATCGGAATATCCCGTTCTGCGAGGGTGTGCAGCGCTCTTAGCATATCCCGTCTGTCACAGTCCGGAAAATCCAGTTGCATATTTCCTGCCGGCACACCTCCCGAAAAATATCCGGAAAATGCCTCCAGATCCTCTTTCCTGTGAAATTCAATCTCGAAACCGGCGCCTTTGTGCATCGCATGAATGTCGTCCATGGTTCCCTGCAGCGCAATTTCTCCATGATGAAGCAGCGCAATCTGATCGCAGATCCGCTCCACATCAGACAAGATATGCGTGGAAAACAAAACAGTCGTGCTCTCTCTGACGGCAGACAGGATGTCCAGTATTTCCTTGCGCCCCAGTGGGTCCAGAGCAGAGGTCGGCTCATCGCAGATCAAGAGCTTCGGTTTTCCAAGCAGTGCCTGTGCAATCCCAAGCCTTTGCTTCATCCCTCTTGAAAATCCGTGTATCCTTTTATCAGCTTTCGTCAGTCCGACCATCTCCAGCAGTTCATCCGCTCTTTTGTCCGCTTCTTTCCGGGTGATCCCGGACACTTCAGCGCAGAGCCTCAAATATTCTCGCGGAGTCATAAATCCATAATATTCCGGGACATCCGGCAGATAGCCGACATACCGGTTGGTTCGTGTCTGCCCGTAGCACACCGCCTCTCCCTCCACCAGAATTTCCCCGCCGTCCATCCGCAGCAGACCCAGAATCATTTTCATAGTCGTCGTTTTACCGGCCCCATTCTCGCCGATAAACCCGAACACCGAATGCTCCGGGACCCGGAAACTCAGATCGCGAATGATCTCCTGGCTACCAAATGATTTTTTCACGTGCGAAACTGTCAGTGTATCCATCTAACTCTCCTCTTTTCCCAGAAGGAAATACAGCACCGGACCGATAAATTCCATTCCGATAATGGTTACGACAAGCCAGATCGCCCGATTTCCTCTTTTATAGTTCTTGTGTGTAAGAATATGGTAAATGGTGTAGCCCAGAAGTCCGAACTGGACAATCACAAGCGGTATAAGAAACGGTAGCATTTCATTTAGATTATTCATAATGGTTCTCCTTCCTTGTTTGGATGTTATTCTTCTTTCAATATTCGGATAGTATTTCGAAAAATTTCCTGTTCCCTGATTTCGTCAAACGCAGGATGCATAAGCCCCTGAACTGCGCTGTCGCGGATCGTTTTCTTATCTCTGGGCGCTCTTCCTCCCAGATCGAAGCTGTCATACCATTTGGAAATGGTGTCAAAATAATCATCTCCGTGCCGCTTCAGGTTCTCTTCTTTCAACATCCAGTCGATGACCGTTCCATACAGTCTGACTCTTTCCAGCGCTTCTTCCGTATGATGATGCATGGTATACACCATAGCGGCCTCCAGATGAAAGAGTGCGGCAGAGTTCGGAACCAGACGTTCTACAGCAAAGAGTTTGCAGATTTCATCCGTTCTTCGTATGATCTCACTGCAAAGCTCCATCTCTTCTTTCTGAATATCCAGATATAACGTCGCCCCGTCAATCAGTAACATAAGATGAGTGAACATACTGACCTGTGTACGCCGGATCGCCTTCTCTTTCTCTCCGGCCATCTGATAAGCCTGTATCAGCAAAGAATCCGCCGTCCTTTCCATCCGCTGTGTCTGATCCAATTCTTCCAACTGCTCGATCACTTCATTTACCCTTCCCTGCATCAGCCGAATGACGGCACGAATCATGACCGTTTCATTACAGATTCGTATGTCTTTGCAGTCATCCAGTATATGACCGCACAACTGATCCGCTTTTTTCAAAATCTCCTGACCCCGCTTTTCATCACCGGCCAGCATAAAATGGTTCAGCCACAAAAGGCAGATCTGATATAAAAAAGAATAACAGGAATAGTATTTCCGTACCAGTTCTTCACTCTCCTTTATCACATCTTCAAATGGTCTGGATGCAAATTCTCCCGCCAGACGGTAGTACTGCTTCTGGATCTGTTCTTTACTTAACTGCGGAGAATAGCCCAGAAGTTCATCTACCGTCACGTTAAAAAAGGACGCCAGCTGCGGAAGAATCAAAATATCCGGCAGACTCTGCCTGGTCTCCCATTTGGAAACCGATGCCTTGGTCACCCCGATAAAATCCGCCAGTTCTTCCTGTGTAACCTTCTTCTCCCGCCGAAGCCTGGTCAGATTATCGGCAAACTGTAAGGTGTTCAATATATTTTCCCTCCTTTAGTCCGGTTTGTTTAATATCATTTTATTGGAAAATGCTATGAGAAACAATGGAGGCTTACGATACTTTGCGATTTTTTATCAACTGCCACGATACTTTTTTCAAATTCAGAGCTTTGGAATCGAGGAAATGGAGCTAAGCTGGCTCCAAATGCTATTAAATGGTTAACAAATGGCCCCAAACTCACCACACAAAAAAAGACTGCAATACCTTGATTGAATCAAAATCATCAAAGTATCACAGCCTGATTATACTTATTTAAGTTGCAATGAATTAACCGATTTGTATACGACTACATATTCTACCGTCTGTTCTTCATTTCAATCATGTCGCCAAATACCGGTGTCGGCATGCCGAAACCTCCGGATACATCCACGATCTGTCCCGTTGTGTATGCTGCATCGTCACTTGCGAAATACAGTACCGTTCCTGCAATTTCTTCCGGTTTACCCATTCTGCGGATCGGTGTATGCTTCAGGAAAAATTCCTGGAATTCCGGTGTCAGATTTCCGGATACAGCTTCGGTTGCCGTCATTCCCGGAAGCACTGCGTTGCAGCGGATATTGTCTCTTGCACACTGTGTTGCAATCAGCTTGGTCAGATAGTTGATTGCTGCTTTGCTGGTTCCGTATGCAATCTGGGAAATATCCGGGCGGATGCCACCTACAGAAGAAATATTGATGATACTTCCGCCGCCATTTGCTGCCATATGTGGGATCACTGCCTGTGCACTGAGGAACACACTTGCAAGATTCATATCGATTGTACGAATATACTCGTCATATTCAGTAGACTTAATGTCAAGATCCTTCTTCGGATTGGATGTTCCGAAGTTATTTACCAGAATATCGATCTTGCCCTCATTCTTGATCACTTCCTCCACCATGGATGCATATGTTTCCTTCTTGGAAGCATCATTATAAACAGTCTTAACATTGCAGCCTTCCTTGTTCAGCTCGTCCGCACGCTCAGCAGCCCTCTCCATATTTCTTGCGCCGATATAAACGACTGCGCCCTCGCGCGCCAGACGCTGTGCACATGCCAGTCCGATACCTCTTGTCGCTGCAGTTACGATTGCTACTTTTCCATCTAATCTCATATCTATTCTAATCTCCTTTCCGATTGCTGTTATGTAATTCAACAGCGTTGTACACTATGATACCACAATTTAAGGAAAAATAAATATCTTTTTTGTGTATTATATATTTTTTTATGTTATTATTTTGTCATTATTGTGTATATTTTAACATTTTGATAATCTTGTAACATACACGTCTTTATATGTTCCTTTATTAATTTGATACATTATAGAGTTTATGAAGGATGAATTGTTCAATAACAGAATGTTTCATAATCATTATATATCGGGTACTTGTTACGTGCTATTTACACGATATCATTGTTCCCCTTTTAAATGCCATAATTCTTCAAGATAGGTCTCTTTTTTATAAAATGACATTTTTTCTCAATACCGATTGACAATCTTTTCACCACATGATAAAATCACAACTGTTGTGAGGGAGTAGCGAGCGCAAATCCTTTGTGTAGCAAGTCAACATACTGGCCGTCTGGCCTGGCTTGTTTTAAATTGCGAGACTCATGTGTAACTGTGAAGCTATACATGGAGTCTGTTTTTTTTGTCCTGACACCAGGTATGGTTTTCACCGTATCTGGTTTTTTTATGACCGTTTTTATTCATTTTTTAATTAACATTTTCACATTTTATTATTACCAATGCGCAGTCATTATATTACGGAGGAATCATGTATGATGCTTGGATTTGTATTCTTTTTTAACAGTATTCTGCTGGGAGTCGGACTTGCCATGGATGCATTTTCTGTCTCTCTTGCCAATGGATTGAACGAACCTTGTATGAACCCCAGAAAAATGTGCCGGATTGCCGGTGTTTTCGCGATTTTTCAGGCAGTTATGCCGATGATTGGATGGATTTGTGTTCATACGATCGTGGAATATTTTCAATCTTTTGAGAAATTCATCCCGTGGATCGCACTCATCCTTCTTGGATATATCGGGGGATCGATGCTGCATGAGGGACTTACCAGTAAAGAAGAACCTTGCGAGAAACCGGGTGTGGGATTTGCCGCGCTGATGATTCAGGGAATTGCAACTTCTATCGACGCACTTTCCGTTGGATTCACGATTGCGGATTATGATCTTCTTTCTGCTGCGATTTGTGCATTCATCATCGCAGTTGTTACTTTTATCATTTGTATGGGAGGGCTGGTAATCGGGAAAGGTGCCGGAACGAAGCTTTCCGGGAAAGCAACCATTCTTGGCGGTGTCATCCTGATTTTCATCGGACTTGAGATTTTCATTACCGGAGTCTTCTAAATACAATATCGCTTACAATAGTTCACCGGAGAGAACAGATACGTTCCCTCCGGTTTTACTTTACTCCTATTCGTCCAAAAGCTCTGAATGTTCATACGCAATTTGTTATGGAATTGTTATGAAATATCAGAATTTGCCGCCGCCACCGCCGTGTGTTGAACCGGAAGAGCTGGTGTGGGTGCTGCTTCCGCCGGAACTGCTGCTTTGCCGTTCAATTTTTCGAGTCGTCACAAACCGGTTGACAAGCCGGTCTTTCTGCAGGGACAGTGAAAAGCTGCCCGGAACCTCATAGTCTCTGGCCTCCGGTTTTCTGCGCACCGTCTTAAGTGCTGATTTTTTCGCACTTGCCATGATAAGCGCAATGATGAATCCGACAACAAACGATCCGAAAATCCAGAAGATCGGCATGGATCTGCGCGGCATATTTCCCACGTCATAAGGCTCTTCTTCATAGGCCTGGGTCAGAAATTTATCGCAGAGTGACGCATATTCTATAAACGCTGTCTCATAATCGCCATCACTGAGATACGGCACAAATTCATCGGATATGTATTCGATCCCCGCGTCGGTAAATGCTGTAATTCCAAAGCCGCAGGTACTGATCCAGTAGTCACGATCTTCCATGCTGACGAGAAGCAGGATTCCGTCACGGTCCTCGCCATATCCGTATCCGTTATAGTCATAGTAGTCATCCGCATACTCCATGGCACTCTTGCCTTCCAATGTATCCGTCGTGACTACGACCACATCACACCTCTGCCGTTCGCTGATCTCTTCCAGTAATTCTGTTAATTTGCTCTCTTCATCGTCATCTAAAAGGTCAGCATGATCCGCCACAAGCGGTGCCTCCCTCAGATACGCTCCCTCGGCTGATGCCGGAAGAACCGCAGACATTGCCAAAAGAATCGTAATTATAACTGCCAAAAATCGTTTCTTCATTTGTCCACCCCTCCCATCACAGCATGAAAATCCACATCAAAACACTGATGATCACTCCGAAGATCACACTTCGGGTCGCCACATAACGCCAGTAGGCTTTTTTATCCATCGGGAGATCACCCACCATCTTGCCGGTCTGTCCGTTCATAGCGAAGGTGTATTTCTTTCCTTCCCATGTTGTATTAAGGATCCATACCGGATACAATGCATATAAATATTTTGCATTGTAAATATTGACATTGCTTCCTGTCGTCGTAATCATCTGATATCCGGTTACAGTATTTCCAAAAACAGTTTCCGCACTGCTCGTGATTCGTTCTTTCGCACGCTCCAAACATTCTTCCATATCCACATCGTAGCGGTCTGCCACAAATCCCGCCAGATATGCCGGGGTAAATGGTACCGCCTCGGAGAAATCAAATGGCTCAATGGATTCCATCAGTGTATCATCCATTTTCTCGGAACCGTCCGCCGGAATCCGTTCGAACCGGACCGAGCCGCCGCGCTCTACCAAATAATGTTCATGTTCCGTATATTCGGTGTCGCCGTTCTCCCAGACACGGAGATTTCTCGCATCATACATAAAATGGGACTTGGTATCAGCATCAAACAGCCAGAACGGAACGTATACGCCCTTGATCTCATCAATATGGTTCTCATCCTTAAATACCTTCGGAAGGAACGGCTTGCCTTTCAGATGGCTGTAATATGCCGCCTTTGCAGCTTTCTTATCTTTCTTAAACGGAATGACATAATCCGGCTTCTGATCACCGGAAAATTGTCCCTTCATGACAACCCGGTTCCCGCAATACGGACAGGTGGTCGCTCCCGTTGTCTCTTCTGCAATGATCTCACCGCCGCAGGACTCACATACATAGACCCGCATTCCATCGGTCTCACCTTCTGCCCACTGATTGTCGTTGGCCGCCTGCCAGTCTACTTTGTCCTGACTTCCACTTTGATTCTCGCTATATACCCCATCTGAAGCTGTCTGCTGTTTGTTTTCCTGCATTTTCTGAAATTCTTCCACCGCGATTTCGGTATCGCAGTAGGGGCACTTCATCTTCTGCGACTTACTGTCGAATTCCATGGCACCGCCGCAGGCCGGGCATTTGTATTCCATCATATCAGACATAGTTCTCATCTCCTTTCACGCGGCATCTCCGGGAGGATCTGCCGGACGTCCTTTGCTTTATGACGTTTCCTATATATTCAGTTTACCACCAGTTTTTGCATTAAGCAATTTCTAATCACGGAAACACTTTGAAACCTTTTTACAACAAAACACCCGCCCCTTAAACGGGACGGGTATCTTGTTTTAGAGAGGGATATATCATATGCAATTCGTACATATGTAATTAGTACATATCCGGTGACGGCTGTGCTGCCGGAGCCGGTTCCTTAATGTCTGCTACTGCTGCTTCTGTTGTAAGAAGGGTTGCTGCTACACTAACCGCATTGGCAAGTGCATTCTTGGTTACTTTGACAGGATCAATGATTCCTGCTTCCATCATATCTACATAGGTTTCGTGAACCGCATCGAATCCGATTCCTACTTCACTTTCTTTCACTTTGTTGATCACAACTGCACCTTCCAGTCCGGCATTGTCAACGATCGCATAGAGTGGCGCTTCCAGAGCTTTTGCAATGATTTCTGCTCCGGTCTTCTCATCACCGGTCAGTGTTGCCGCAAATTCATCCACTTTCTTCTGTGCATGAATGTATGCGGAACCGCCTCCGAAAATAACTCCTTCTGCTACCGCTGCCCTTGTGGCATTCATGGCATCTTCCATACGATATTTTGCTTCTTTCATCTCGGTTTCTGTTGCCGCTCCGACACGGATCACTGCAACACCGCCGCCCATTTTTGCGATACGATCCATCAGTTTCTCTTTATCGAAATCGGATGTAGTCTCTGCCATCCGTCTCTTCAGATTTTCGATTCTAGCTTCTACATCTGTTTTATTTCCGGCGCCGTCTACGATCGTTGTATTTTCTTTTGTTACCTTTACAGATTTTGCACGGCCTAACATATCCATTGTTGCGTCCTTAAGCTGGATTCCGATGTCTTCCATGATAACCTGTCCGCCGGTAAGCGCCGCGATATCCTGCAGCATTTCTTTCCGGTTATCACCATAACCAGGAGCTTTCACAGCAACCACTTTAAGTGTTCCTCTGAGACGGTTTACGATCAATGTCGTAAGGGCTTCTCCTTCTACATCTTCTGCAAGAATCAAGAGCTCTCTTCCTTCTCTCATAATATTTTCAAGAATCGGAAGGATATCCTGAATATTGGAAATCTTACGGTCTGTCATCAGGATGTAAGGATTTTCCATATTGCAGACCATCTTTTCCTTGTCGTCACACATATATCCGGAAAGGTATCCGTTATCAAACTGCATACCTTCTACTACATCGATGTCCGTCTGCATTGTTTTGGATTCTTCGATGGTGATCACACCGTTCTCACCGACTTTTTCCATTGCATCTGCAATCATTTCACCGACTTCTTCATTTCCTGCGGAAATGGCGGCAACTTTTGCAATGTGTTCTTTGCCGGTTACCGGGCGGCTCATTTCTTCCAGAACAGAGACAGCCACGTCGGAAGCTTTCTTCATTCCTTTTCTAAGGATGATCGGGTTAGCTCCTGCTGCGATATTTTTCATTCCCTGATTCACCAAAGCCTGAGCGAGAACTGTTGCGGTCGTAGTTCCGTCTCCTGCGATATCGTTCGTCTTGGTAGCAACTTCTTTGACCAGCTGTGCTCCCATGTTCTCATAACGATCTTCCAGTTCAATCTCCTTCGCAATAGTAACACCGTCATTCGTAATCAGTGGTGTACCGTAGGACTGATCCAGAACCACATTCCTTCCTTTTGGTCCAAGTGTTACTTTTACGGTGTCTGCCAGTTTATTGACACCTGTCTCCATTTTCTTTCTTGCATCAATGTCATATGTAATATCCTTTGCCATGATTTATTCCTTCTTTCTTACTTTCTCAAATTCAATCTGATTTTATTCTTTTCTTATTCAACGATTGCAATGATATCATTCTGTGATACGATCACATATTCTTCGTCGTCCACCTTGATCTCGGTTCCCGCATACTGGGTACAGATGACTCTGTCTCCTTCCTTGACCTGCATCTCTTTTCCGTCTGTCCCGGGGCCGACTGCAATGACAACTGCTGTCTGTGGTTTTTCCTTGGCACTGTCTGGCAGGATGATTCCAGATTGTGTCTTCTCTTCTGCTTCCTGATGTTTCAAAACAACTCTGTTTCCTAATGGTTTTAATCTCATAAAAAATAACCTGCCTTCCTTTTTATTAGCACTCTTTTGCGTTGAGTGCTTAGATTGTTTCCAAAAATATATTACTTCTTTTTCGAAGTAATATATTTTGTTTTTAAACTATTTATTTTTGAATTATTATAGCACTTAATTATTGTTTGTCAACAGAGTTTATAGATTTTTTATAACTTAAATTTCATGTAACTAACGAATAAAATTCGTAGCCTGCTTTGCTTCTTTCTCCGGCAGACCATACTTTTCTTTTCCGAGTGCAATAGATTTCATAAGGAAGCTCATGTTGCGTGCCAGTGTCCTCATGCTCTGGAGTCCTTCTGCATCTCCTGCTGCTTCTCCCGGCAGGCGTCCGTGAATGCTGTTCCAGTACTGACCGGATGCTACCGGCATTCCGCTGATCGTGAAATACTTATTCAGCTCATCAAATGTGGAGGAGAGCCCTCCTCTTCTGGCTGCCACGACACTGGCTCCTACTTTCATGGTCTTGTCGAACGGAGTGCTGTAGAACAGACGATCCAGGAACGAGATCAGGGTCCCGTTGGCAGACGCATAATAAACAGGGCTTCCGATCACAAGTCCGTCACACTCTGCAAACTTCGGTGCAATTTCGTTAACACAGTCATCAAATACACATTTTCCTAATTTGGAACATCCGCCGCAGGCTGCACAGCCGCGGATGGCCTGATTTCCGACCTGCACGATCTCCGCTTCGATGCCCTCCTGCTCAAACACATGTTTCATCTCGTTTAATGCGATAAATGTATTTCCTTCTTTGCGCGGGCTTCCATTGATCAATAACACTTTCATTTTGTATTTCCTCCTTTATGATTATTGTTTTTTAACATACGGTTCATTAAATCCATTATATCAGTTTTCAGAACGATTTGGCTATGTAAGATTTTCATTTCTTTGCATCCACAGGTACACCACAACACAGATCACAACCGACACCAGGGATCCGGTCGCTGTTGCCAGCCCCATCGGGAGCAACGTATTCGGGAAATACCTGGATGCCAGATAGGCAAGCGGAACCCGGGCACATACGATCGAGATCGAATTGTGCAGGAACGAAAAGGATGAACGTCCATATGCGCAGAAATATCCGCTGAAACAGAAATGAATTCCGGCAAATACGCAGTCCCACACATAGCCGTGCATATATTCGCTGCCGAGACGGATTACCTCGGTATCTGTTGCAAATAGTCCTACAAACCATCCCGCGGCAAACTGCATGACAACCACTGTGGCAAGTCCAAAGGAAACACACATCGTGATGGCATACCACAATGTCTTCTTCGCGCGGTCATGTTTTCCGGCACCGATATTCTGTGCCGCCAGTGCCGAAACGGTTGACAGCATGGAAGATGGAACCAGGAACAAAAAGCCAATGATCTTCTCCACAATTCCCACCGCAGCCGCATCATTTAACCCTCGCTGATTCACGATGATCGTTATAATGATGAAAGAAATCTGTATGAAACCGTCCTGCAGTGCAACCGGAATTCCTATCTTAAGCAATTGTTCCATGATCAGTTTCTTCGGACGAAAATAAGATTTCTTCATCACAATACCGCTCTGCCGCTTTCGAATGATACACAGGGATACGATCACACTGATCGTCTGGGAAATCGTCGTTCCAAGTGCAGCTCCCGCCGGTCCCAGTCCCAGACCACCGATGAACAGATAATCCAGAATGATATTTGCCACACAGGCGACTGCCACAAAGCACATCGGGCTTCTGGAATCCCCCATCCCGCGGAAAATGGAACTGATGATATTATAGGCTGTGATGAACGGGATCCCGATAAAGCAGATGGTAAGATAAAGGATCGTCCCCTGCACCGCTTCTTCCGGCGTGGACATCACCGCAACAATCGAGCGGACCAAAAGAAGCAGGATGACGGTGAGTGTCACCGATACTCCCATGAAGAGCGTGATCGTATTTCCGATCGCCATTGACGCCTCCTCTCTCTTCCCGGCCCCGACCGCTTTACCGATCATGACCGTGGAGCCCATGGCAAGACCTACGATCATGACTGTGATCATATGCATGACCTGGCTTCCGATGGACACCGCCGTTGTGCTGGCCACACCGTTATATTGACCTATGATAAATAAATCTGCCATTCCATACAGTGTCTGTAAAAAATAAGATAACAGGAAGGGCAGTGAAAAAGATAAGATCGTTTTAAATACGCTTCCGTTTGTCAAGTTCTTTTCCATTTCGGACACCTCACATTCGTAATCATACAAAACGATTATAAACGCTTTGATACCATTTGTGAACTGCGTATTTTAGCTTTCTTCCGTTCCTTATTGCCAGACTGTTGCAATTAACTTTGGTTTACAGTCTTTTCCTAAATTCTTCTTTTTGGTATAATTAGTCTGTTCAGAATAAGTTATAGGAGACATTATTTATGAATCAGAATTATAAATTTACCATAGCCTACGACGGGACCCGCTATTCGGGCTGGCAGAGTCAGGGCAATACCGATGCAACGATCCAGGGAAAGCTGGAAACCGTGCTTTCCAGAATGACCGGCTCGTCCGTGGAAGTAACGGGTGCAGGCCGTACCGATGCCGGTGTGCACGCAAAAGAAATGACCGCAAATGCTGTATTGGACACGGATCTATCGACTGCGCAGATTCGGAAATACATGAATCAGTATTTGCCCGCCGACATCAGTATCCTGGAAGTCCATGAAGCATCACCGCGCTTCCACAGCCGCTACATGGCTGTCGGGAAAACATATGAATACACCTGCTATGCCGGACCTGCCAAGCCGGTATTTGACCGGAACTATGTCTATATACTCGACCGGAATCCGGATATTCGAAGCATGCAGAAGGCTGCCGCATATCTGACCGGTCAGCATGATTTCAAAAGCTTTTGTGGAAATCCCAGATTTAAAAAATCAACCGCTCGCACGGTTGATTCTATTCAGATCGTCCAGAAAGGACCTTATATTATATTTACTTACCACGGCGACGGATTCCTCCAGAACATGGTCCGCATTCTGACCGGAACCCTTCTGGAAGTGGGTTTCGGAATGCGACAGCCGGAAAACATGAACGACGTGCTGGATGCCGCCAGCCGCAAAGCAGCCGGATTTATGGCACCGGCCTGCGGACTATGCCTGGTTAAAGTGGATTATCAGTAGATTGCCGCTTTGGAGCAAGTACGCCGAATCGTATTTGAATTTATTATCTTTCCTGCCCGGTGACCTGCTCCCAGGCTTCCTCATCGAATTCTCTGTCCTTGAAATAGAGTTTTCTGTCCGCTTCGGTGATCTTTCGGATGACTCTGCACGGGTTCCCGGCCGCAACGGACCAATCCGGAATGTCTTTCGTGACCACGCTTCCCGCTCCGATCACGACATTATCCCCGATTGTGACACCCGGACAAATCACGGAATTCCCGCCGATCCAGACATTATTTCCGATGTTCACCTCAATCCCGTATTCGTATGCCGTATTTCTGGTATCCGGATGGATTGGGTGCCCGGCAGTATAGATCGCCACATTCGGAGCCATCATGCAATTGTCTCCGATCTTAACCTCTGTTCGATAGTTTTTCAAACCTCACTGCGCGTGAGCAAAAAGCGTTAGAAAATTCCTGGGCAAAAGTTTTCGCTGAAGAAGTGTTCCCTAAAATTGATGAAAAACCTTTTGCTGTTTTATATAGTGATAAAGCTTCACGGCCAAACACTCCTGTTAACGTAATCATCGGAGCATGCATCATCAAAGAATTGTTTGATTACTCTGACGATGAGTTGGTTGAAGGCCTTATGCT
>JALFNN010000017.1 GCA_022774325.1 bacterium
ATAATTGAAATAGATATACTTTTGACATTCTTTTATTACAGAGATTCATACTGTTAAAATGATTTGAAGAAAGATAGCCTACCACTGATGAAGTATATTTGCAAGTAATAAAAAAATAAGGTGGCTGAATATCCAGCCACCTTATCTTTTACATTCGATCCGCCCAAAATTCTATTGCCGTTTTCAGGAATTCTGCGCATCCTGTCTGCTCTTTATCATAATACTGCCGGAATCTCTCGTCCGCCACATACATGCCAGCTACACCTTTGTGCGCTTCAGCCGAATAACTCTTCCACGTTGACATAAGCCATCCTTTATGCAGTTCCACAATGTGCTTCGCTTCCTCGCTGTCCGCTCTGACACCTTTCCTCACACAATCCTGAAGACTTTCTCTGATTTCTCTTTCCAGTTTCTGAAAATGTTCCCATTCATTTTCCGTCATATTCAACATATTTCTGTTGGAGGCATCCACTTCCTCATCTCCATATTTTTCACGCACTTCCCTGCCATATTGTTCTTCATTTTCCCGAACCATTTTTTCTTTAAATGCCTGGAATTTTTCCGGATCACTCATCACCCATTCTCCTTTCATTGCCGATATTGTCTGTTTCACTGTACCGATCAGCATTTCCAGACGGTCACGCTGTTTTTCCAGTTCTGCGAGGTGTTCTTCCAGTGCCCGCATCCGATCAAAATCATCCTCGCAGAGCATCTTTTTAATACTCTTCAGGTCAAATTTCCTTTCTCTGTAAAATAGAATCTGTTGCAGGATATCGACTTCCTTTTCCCCATAATAACGGTATCCCGCCTCAGTTACATAAAGGGGTTTCAGAAGCCCGATTTCGTCATAATAACGTAAAGTCCGTGCACTGACTCCCGCCATCTGCGACAACTCTCTGATACTGTATTCCACGCTTTTCACCTCCGGTATATATAAAGGATACTGCTTGACGCTGCGTCAAAGTCAATAGGTAATTGCAAAAATATTATAATCCTTTAGAGGGACGGGTACCCCAAAATGCACAAAAGAAGAAGTACTCCACTTCAAAGTACTTCTTCCCATCCATTTCACTAAATCAATATATTCAACATCCCCAGAATCGCTCCTACCAGCGCCCCAAGATTTACGATCGTATCCAGTTCTTTCTTCATAACAGAAAGCACCATCTTTTCCAAATCGTCAATACACATTTCACTGACTTTCTCTTCAATAATTCCGGCAATATTCAAATTGCTGACCAGATTTCCTGCTGCCGATTCTATCGCCGTCTGGTACAGTGACGACACCATCCCGCGCACGGAATCCTGTGAAACATTCAGATTATCGCACAATTCCAAAATGCTTTTTTCTTCCAGTGCGGCCAGTTTTCTGCTGATCTCACCTTTAATGTAATCCGCCCCGCTTACCTGGATATAATTGACGATTTCGCCTCCTACCGGCTGAATCAGAGAATTTAGCATCTCATCGTTCAGGATCATTTCCAACATAGTCCCTTTTGTCTTTGATTTTACTGCTTTTCCTGCCTCTTCAACAATTATATGTTCCAGATTCATGTTCTGTACTGATTCCAGAATCTGATCCGTCAATAAGTTTGTGACTTTTTCCTTCACATTTGTGTATTCTTCTTCGGGGCAAATCCTGTTAATAGAAGTATGAAGATTTGTCGACAATCCATCCATTATTTTTTCCACAACTGCATTTTCGGTTTCGTCAGACAAGATTTTCTTTTTCAGATCTTCCTCAGTGAGAAGCGTATTTGCCACAATATTTCCAATTGCTTTTGCCAGTCTCGGTTTTCCTTTTGGTATTGCTCCCGGGGTAAACGGAAGTTTGTGTCCCCAGATTTTGATTTCTTTTAGGGTAAAACAGCATTTTTACCGCAATATAGTTTGTACAATATCCGATGACTGCCCCAATAAGAGGTCCTGCCAATTTTTCCAGTATCATCCCTCAGTTCCTCCGATACATTTCATTTTCCTATTTTTTCACATCAAGAAGATCTATTCAGCCAACTGAACATTTCTTAGATCGATCCATCCAAATCCATCTTTTAATCTTCCCCAGAGAACATTTCCCTTACCGCGTCGGATTTCTTCCAAGTCAACCGGAATCTTCTTGTCCTGTATACTCCACAAATCAACATATTCTTCACCCGGACCAGTATAAGTCTTTTTTGAATCGCAGAATAAGTTTACTTTACATGGTGCCCCATGTTCTTCAATTGTGTCCCACATCTTTTCATCATCAGTCAGTGCCATTTCAATTTCCTCCATTTCACTTTTTTATGAATCGGTTTTTATTTCGTTTTTAAATTATTTACAATTAAATTATTATAGCATTAATTATATGCTTGTCAAGTAGTAATGTAAGGAGAAATCATTGTATTTTGAAAGAGAAATGACCAATCTCAGTCGGACAGAAATAACCTGAGCGGGTGACTATGTACACGCCCCCCAGTCACCCAAAACTGGACTGTAAAAATTACATAAAATTGGCTATTCTTATTTATATACTTTCCATGTATAATATTTTTCATTATTTTATAAAGGAAATCAACCGGGAGGTATATAGAATGGTTACGAATAAAGTAAAGGAATTAGTTATCACAGCATTTTTCGCTGCAATTACATTCCTTGGAATACAAGCATTTCGAATTCCGCTGCCGGCAGCGATAGGCACACCCTTTGTACATTTTGGTCATGTTTTCGTAGTGATGGGTGTTCTTCTGCAGAACGGTAAAAAAGGCGCTGTATCGGGAACGCTTGGACTTATCATCTTTGATATCCTGAATGGATATATGCAGGATGTTCCTCAGGTATTTATCGAAACAGTTGTCAAATGTCTGATCATCGGAGTGATATTTGCTTCTCTTAAGAAAAAAGCGAACGGCGATAAGAAAAAAGAATACACAGGTGCAATTATCAGTGCAGTCATCTACGGATGTATGAATGTTCTGATCGAGCTGGTCATGGGTACTGTAAAGATGATGATCCTGGGAAATGGACTCGCAGCTGCAATTGCAGGCTCTGTAATCTCAATTCCTGCAACTGTCATCAATGCTGTATTTATGGTTATTGCAATTGCAATATTATATCAGCCTGTGAAAAAAGTATATGGGAGAATCAGTTAATTACAGGATTCAAATCATTCTGTAATCTTCTGCTTTTCAAAAAAGGAATCGCTTCACAAAGTAATCTTTCTTCGTGGGGCGATTCCTTTTACTTTGACATTAAAAGAAGTGCTAAGAAAAAACTCTTAGCACTTCATAAAGCTTTATTATATGCGGTTTTTCAATTAGAATCTTCCAGCCTTCTTAGCTTCTTCGATAGAAACTGCAACTGCTACAGTCATACCTACCATCGGGTTATTTCCCGCACCGATAAGTCCCATCATTTCTACATGAGCCGGTACGGAAGAAGATCCTGCGAACTGTGCGTCAGAGTGCATACGTCCGAGTGTATCCGTCATACCATAGGAAGCCGGTCCTGCTGCCATGTTGTCCGGGTGAAGAGTACGTCCTGTACCGCCGCCTGAAGCAACTGAGAAGTATTTCTTGCCCTGTTCGATACATTCTTTCTTGTATGTACCTGCAACCGGATGCTGGAAACGTGTCGGGTTTGTAGAGTTACCTGTGATAGAAACGTCTACGCCTTCTTTGTGCATGATTGCAACACCTTCACGTACATCGTTTGCTCCGTAGCAGTTTACTTTAGAACGAAGTCCGTCAGAGTAAGCGATTCTCTGAACTTCTTTCAGTTCTCCTGTATAATAATCGTATTCTGTCTGAACGTATGTGAATCCGTTAATTCTGGAAATGATCTTTGCAGCGTCTTTTCCGAGACCGTTCAGGATAACACGAAGCGGTTTTTTACGAACTTTGTTTGCTTTTTCAGCGATACCGATTGCGCCTTCAGCTGCTGCGAATGATTCATGACCAGCAAGGAATGCGAAGCAGTCTGTATCTTCTTCCAGAAGCATCTTTCCAAGGTTACCGTGTCCGAGACCTACTTTTCTCTGGTCTGCTACAGAACCCGGGATACAGAAAGCCTGAAGGCCTTCACCGATTGCTGCTGCAGCTTCTGCTGCTGTGTCAACATTTTTCTTAATTGCGATTGCTGCACCTGTGATATATGCCCAGCATGCATTTTCAAAACAGATCGGCTGAATAGCCTTAACCTGATTATAAACATCAAGTCCGGCATCCTTTGTAATCTTTTCTGCTTCTTCCAAAGAAGCAATGCCATAGCTGTTTAATACTTCATTGATTTTATCAATTCTTCTTTCATATGATTCAAATAAAGCCATTTACTTGTCCTCCTGATTTATTTTAAGTTACCTGATATGTACAAGCGGCACCAATTCTTAAGGCGACACTAATGATTAAGCTTTACGTGGGTCGATGATCTTAACAGCGTCAGCTACACGACCATACTGTCCCTGAGCTTTCTCCCATGCTACGTTTGGTTCGTCTCCGCCTTTGATGAAATCTGTGAATTTGCCAAGGCTTACGAATTTGTAACCGATGATCTCATCATGCTCGTCCAGTGCGATACCTGTAACATATCCTTCTGCCATTTCAAGATAACGAGGACCTTTTGCAAGTGTTCCATACATTGTACCAACCTGAGAACGAAGTCCTTTACCAAGGTCTTCCAGACCTGCGCCGATCGGAAGTCCGTCTTCAGAGAATGCACTCTGAGTTCTTCCGTAAACGATCTGTAAGAATAACTCTCTCATTGCTGTATTGATAGCATCACATACAAGGTCTGTATTCAGTGCTTCCAGAATTGTCTTGCCCGGAAGAATTTCAGATGCCATAGCTGCGGAATGAGTCATTCCTGAACATCCGATCGTCTCAACCAGTGCTTCCTGGATAATACCATCTTTAACATTCAAAGTCAGTTTGCATGCTCCCTGCTGCGGTGCACACCAGCCAATTCCGTGTGTCAGACCAGAAATATCCTTTACTTCTTTTGCTTTAACCCATTTCGCTTCTTCCGGAATCGGAGCCGGTCCGTGATTTGCACCCTGAGCTACCGGACACATCATTTCTACTTCATGTGAATAAATCATGTTAAAACTCCTTTCAAATGTAAATGATTTCTTCCTATAGTGTGTTTGACATATTTTTAACACCCCATATATGTCTTTATTTTCGCATAATTTTCGACATTCGTCAATCATTAGTTTGTACAAAGATTCCAAAAATCACTGTCTGTTTTGTAGGCTTTTATCTCCTCCATTGTAAATGGTGCGGTGATCCAGCCACGCTCTTCCTTCTGCTGTTCATCATCCCGATAATGATAGGTCATACCGATTTCAATACCGTCCTTGTCCACGAAGAAATTGTCATAATAACGGTTATCAAGGATCTCTCCGCTCAGGATTTTCCGATACTGTGACGTCTTCAGCGCATCTACTACGATCGAATTCGGTGCTTCTTCTTTCATCCGTTTCTTCCATTCTTTTATAAATTCCGTATCTACATTGATGATTTCACTCGTTTCATAGATTTTTCCGTCTGACAGGCGGATGTTTCTCGTTCTTAGATCCTGATATCTTGCATTTTTGTTTCCTGCATAATAATCATCCGAGAAGACTACGCTGATAAAATCTTCTCCCGCGTATGTCACACGATAAGTCACCTTACTTGCGAGGATCGGAGAGTCTTCTTTCATCACCGCCGCTTTCATATCATCGCTGGCCTTAAGATACAGCGCATTGACCGTACTCATCGCACAGTTTTTCAGTTCCTCATTGACCTTCGCAATCTGTTCTCCTTCCAGCCCCTGGATCTGCGGATACTTCACATCGAACTGGGATGTGATGCTTCCCTCACTTTTCGAGGATTCATAAGAATAAGACTCCTCCGTAATCGTGTAGGGCAGGTTCTCCGCCTGGTAACATTCGATTCCATCAATTCCTTCCCCGGTCTCTTTTTTCGTCTCTTTCTCCGTTTGATCCGTTTGCCCCCCATCGCTTAGGAATGGATTTTTCATTCCTCCGCCATCCATAATTCCATCCTGAACCATCGTAAATACTCTATACGCTGTCGTTCCGACACCTATTCCCAGAAGTACCACAAGAGCCAGGATAGCCAGCATCAGGAATTTTCCTCTGCGTTTTGCTTTTTTCTGAAGCCGGATTTCTTCCGCACTCATCGCTCTTTCCATCGGAACGTAACGGACTTGGTTTTTCACCTGCTCCGGAGCCACTTCATGGAATCCAAGCCGCCTGTAAAATCCTTCGGCCTGAGGCGCCGCATGAACCGTCATCTTCGTTATTCCAAATGCCACAATACAGAACTGCTGCAGGGCAACAAAGAGCAGCCTTCCGATTCCCCGTCTCTGCCAGTTTTTCCCGACAAACAGAAGCGCAATGTGCCCGTCAGTCTGCACAGCACCGACTCCGCAGAGCTCCTGTCCTTCCATTGCTCCGAACACAATCAGTTGTCCGCTCTGCACCTTCGGCATAAAATTCTCATATTTAATAAATTTCTGAAATTCTTCTACACCTTCCCTCGAATACGTCGGTGCAATATCAGCAGCAAACACATCCCATACCAGATGCAGTCCTTCCAGTATTTCCTCATTTTCCAGTCTTTTAATTATCATACGCTTTACCTCTTTATGTTATTTCTGCTGCTGTCCTGCCGCCAGCAATTCCTCCCTCAAAAGTGTAAGCGCCCGCACAACCGCATAATCCCGATTTTTCTCCCGGTTTCCGGTGAAATGACATTCCCGGGTCGTCACGCGTCCGTTCACCGCACATCCGATATAGACCAGTCCGACCGGCTTTTCCTTGGTCCCGCCGCCCGGTCCCGCGATTCCGGTCACACTCAGAGCAGCATCAGCCTCTGCTGCCTTTGCCGCACCTCGCGCCATTTCTTCGGCTGTCTGTGCACTTACCGCGCCGAATTCTTCCAGTGTCTCATGCTTCACACCCAGAATCTTTTCCTTGGATGCATTTGCATAAGTAATATACCCTTCATTGAACACCTCAGAAGCTCCGGCCGCATTCAGAAGCCGTCCGGCCAGCTTGCCCCCGGTACAGGATTCTGCGGTCGAAAGTGTCATGCCCTTTTCTTTCAAAAGTGCCACAAGATTCTCTTCCAGTGTCTCCTGCTCATTGATCGTATACACCGCATCGCCGAAGCGTCGATACATTTCCTCGATCATCGGCTTCATGAGCTCTTCTGCCTCTTCCTCGGATTTCGCCTTCGCAGTCACCCGGAAATGAACTTCTCCCGTCTTTGCATAAGGTGCCAGCGTCGGATTCGTCTGTGCGTCCATGAGATCCGCCACCATCGTTTCGGCCCGGCTCTCTCCGATACCACATATTTTCACCATATGAGAATAAATTCCTTCCGGTTGCAGTTTATTCAGGTACGGAGCAATGTCCTGTTCGAACATGGGTTTCATCTCATTCGGTGGTCCCGGAATCAGAATCGCTGTCTTTCCCTTTTCCGGATCTTCAATGATCAGTCCAGGAGCGGTGCCGTTATGGTTATCGATCACGATCGCGCCTTCCGGAACCAACGCCTGTTTCCAGTTGTTCTCCGTAATCCGGCTGCTCCCTATCCGACCGAAATACGCTTCGATCCGCTCTTTAGAATGCTCATCCAGATACAGTTCTCTTCCGAATACACGTGCAGTCACTTCTTTCGTCAAATCATCCTTCGTAGGTCCAAGTCCCCCTGTCAGGATCACGATATCCGAGCGGTCAAGTGCCTGACGTATCGCGTCCTCCATACGCTCCTCATTATCGCCCACCACCGTCTGATGATATAAAGAACAACCTAGCAGAGCGCATTTCTCTGCTAGGTAAGCCGCATTCGTATTTACAATATTTCCAAGTAAAATTTCAGTTCCTACGGAAATCAGTTCCACAACCATGTTACATGCCTCCCTGTGTCAATACCTGCTTGTTCTTCGCTATATAATCCACCAGTGATACAACGGTCAGAATCAGTGCCACCCAGACAAGCACATTGCCGATCATTTCGAACACGCCTCCCAGATCCATAATCAACACGATGACCATCGCCATCTGGGACACCGTTTTAAATTTGCCCCAGTAACTCGCCGCAATGACGATTCCGTTGTCGGAAGCCACCAGCCGGAACCCGCTGATGATAAATTCTCTTGCAATAATAACCAGAACGACGATCACGTTCAACTTGTCCATGGAAACCAGACAGATCATCGCGGTACACACCAGAAGCTTATCTGCAAGCGGATCCATAAACTTTCCGAAATTCGTCACCAGATTGTATTTTCTCGCGATCTTTCCATCCAGCATATCTGTCAGGCTGGCCGCACAGAAAATGGCAAGTGCGATCCATTTATCTGCCGCGCCTGTGATGTCAAACAGCAAAAATGCCACAAAAAACGGAATCATAACCACACGAAGTACAGTCAGTTTATTTGGTAAATTCATAATAATTCTCCTATCAAATCATAATCCATAGCCCCGGTCACTTTCACTTTCGCGAAATCCCCGGAAACCAGTTCCTCATCTGTATTTACAAAGATCAGTCCGTCCACGTTCGGCGCATCGCGGTAGGTTCTTCCCACATACGCGTTCTCATCGGCTACCTTTCCCTCGATCATGACGAGCATTTCTTCTCCGATCAGATCTTCATTCCGATCGAACACGATGTCCTGCTGAAGCTCCATCAATTCAGCCTGACGATCCTGCTTGATTTCTTCTGAAATCTGATCCGGCATCTCGGCTGCCGGCGTATCCTCCTCCGGTGAGTAAGTAAAGACACCCAGGCGTTCGAATTCCATCTGATCCACAAAATCCATCAGCTCTTCATGCTGTTCGTCCGTCTCTCCCGGGAATCCCGTGATCAACGTTGTCCGAAGAGTGATGTCCGGAATCTCTTCCCGAAGTTTTCCGATAATGGAAATGAGCTGTTCCTTCGATGTTTTTCTTCCCATCCGCTTCAGGATTGCATCGCTTGCATGCTGGATCGGAAGATCCAGATAATGGCAGATCTTGGGTTCTTCCTTGATTACCTGGATCAGCTCATCCGTGATTTCCTCCGGATAACAGTAGAGAATGCGAATCCACCGAAGTCCCTGAATCTTACAGAGCGCTTTCAAAAGACGCGGGAGCGACTTCTCTCCGTAAATGTCTTTGCCGTAAAGGGTGGTCTCCTGGGCTACCAGAATCAGTTCTTTAACCCCCTGATCGGCAAGCTCTTTTGCCTCATCGATCAGTTCCTCCATCGGTACACTGCGGAAATTTCCGCGGATCTTCGGAATGATACAGTACGTGCAATGCTTATCGCACCCTTCCGCGATCTTCAGATAGGCAAAATGTCCGCCGGTCGTAACCAGCCTTCCCTTTTGCGTCTCGGGAAGATAATCCACATCCTTCATGATCATTCTGGCATCCGCCCGTTCCATCGGGCTGTCACTGAACAGTCCGTCGATCACTTCCGCGATCTCATCGTAGGATGTGGTTCCGAGCACCGCATCCACTTCCGGGATTTCCTCCAGGATCTCCTCTTTATAACGTTGTGCCAGACAGCCTGTCACGATCAGTTTCTTAAGGACAGCCGTCTCTTTAAGCTGAGCCATTTCCAGAATAGTCTGAATACTCTCTTCCTTGGCATCGTGGATAAAACAGCAGGTATTAACGATCACAATATCCGCCTGCGTCTCATCATCGATCATCTGATGCCCCTTCTTTGCCAGAAGTCCCAGCATCACTTCCGTATCCACCAGATTCTTATCGCAGCCCAGTGAAACAAATAAAATGTTCATGGCATGTTCTCCTCGTATCAATAATTTCCAAGCCGCCAAAGGCAGCTCCTGTCGCCTTATTCTCTTCCCAAATAAAGCTCAGCAAGGCAGACACAGTCGCCTGCTTCTGCCTTGGGATTCAAGTACGCCCCGGCGTACTTGCTGCATCGTTCTTTTTACTCTTCCGTATCCTCTGCAATGATCTTCAGCTTTGCGTTGTTCAGCTCATCGATTGCAATGGAAAGCGGCTTCTCGCCCGGCTTCGTGTCAACAAGAGGCATCTCACCGTCGATCAGCTGTCTTGCACGCTTTGCAGTGGCAAGCACGATGGAATAACGGCTGTTAACGATCTTGGTTGCTCCCTCTTCCACATCCTGGTTTACTACTTTCATCAAATCGCTATAAGATGGATGTAACATAAATTCTGCTCCTTTCAGTCTCTCTTCGTATCTTATCTGCATCCCGAACTTTATAATTCTTCCAGTTCTTTTCTGATCCTGCTGATAAATTCTTCATTCCGGCATACGCGATCATGTTCCGCACGGATGATCCGGTGCATTTCCTTCACGCAGGTGTCAAGGTCATCATTGATGACCAGGTAATCGTACTGATCCATGCCTTCCGACTCCTCCACCGCACGCTTCATCCGGCTTTCGATCACTTCCATGGTCTCCGTACCTCTTCCAACCAGACGCTCTTTCAATTCCCTGGCTCCCGGCGGTGTGACGAACAGAAGCAGGGTGTCCGGATACTTCTCCTTAACCTTCAGTGCTCCCTGGATCTCGATCTCAAGGATCACATCTTTCCCTTCTTCAAGCTGCTGCATCACATATTCTTTCGGCGTACCATAGTAGTTGTTAACATATTTAGCATACTCGATCAACTCATCCTGTGCAATCATTTTTTCAAATTCCTCAACGGACTTGAAAAAATATTCTCTTCCGTCTTCTTCTCCCGGACGGGGACTTCTGGTAGTTGCCGAAACAGAAAGTGCATAATCATCATAATCTTCCAGCAGTCTCTTCATCAGCGTTCCTTTTCCGGCACCGGAAAAGCCGGAAACTACAATAAGTATTCCCTTTTTTTTACTCATAATCAGCTCTCCTGCCATTTTCTATATAAGCAAATATTTATTTTACCATAAAACCGAAGATTTTTCAAAGCTTTTATTCAATATTCTGAATCTGTTCCCGAACCTTCTCAATCTCAGTCTTCAGATCAATGGCATGATTGGAAACTTCCAGGTCATTTGCCTTGGAAAGTATGGTATTTGCCTCCCGGTTCATCTCCTGGGCAATGAAATCCAGCTTGCGTCCGATTCCATCTGCAGATTCCAGCGTTTCTTTCATATGCTTGATATGGCTCTTCAGGCGGACTACTTCTTCATCCGTACAGATTTTATCCGCAAAGATCACGACCTCTGCCGCGATTCTCCCCTCATCCATCTGTGTATCTGCGAGAAGCTCCTTCACCTTCGTCTCCAGCTTCTCACGGTATTCCGCCACGATCTGCGGCGAACGTTCTTCGATGCATGCCACCGTCTCCAGCATACCGTCCAGTTTTGCGATGATATCCTTCTTCAGATTCTCGCCCTCTGCCGTTCTCGTCTCAACAAACTGTCTGCAGGCTCCCTCCAGCGCCTTGGAAAGTCCGTTCCAGAGCTCCTCTTCATCCACGACCTGTTCTTCCATTGTGAGCACTTCCGGACATCTGGAAAGTGTAGATACACGGATGTCATTGTCCAGATGAAAATCCTCTTCCATCTTTTTGAAATAGTCCATATATTCACTTGCCAGCTTCTGATTATATTTTAAAGTAACTTGAGCCTCTGACATATCTTCATATGTAATAAACAGATCCACCTTGCCGCGCTGGATATATTTCTTCAATAAGTTGCGGATCGATGTCTCGAAGAAGTTCAGCTTTTTCGGCATCCGGATTCCCACGTCCAGATAACGATGATTGACTCCTTTCATTTCTACCGTAAACTTGCGTTCTGCCTCGGATACCTCACAGCGTCCGAAACCTGTCATACTCTTTATCATCTGATTTTCCCTCTTCTTACCGGCCGCTCTGCGACCAAATTTTGCTACGTTATATTATAGCCCTTTCCCCTTTGGCATGTCAACCTTTCTAAGTCAGTTCAGCCGCTCATCCGAGTTTCTTTATAACTATGCAGAACCGTTCCCCGTACATTTGCAAATCACGCGGGAGCATGGTATGATGGTACAAGGGTCATAATCCGGGCGGTTCATTTTCCACCCGCACCGGTCTTTACCTTATGATCCTTTAAAACTTCAAAACGAGGTGTAACTATGGCTTTTGACGGCATTACAATCGCAAATATAGTAAAAGAACTGAATCAAACCATTTTAGACGGAAGAATCTATAAAATCGCCCAGCCGGAAACCGACGAGCTTCTGCTCACAATCAAGACTCCGAAAGGACAGAAAAGGCTCTGCATTTCCGCAAGCGCCTCCCTTCCTCTGATCTATCTGACGGAAGAAAATAAACCAAGTCCCATGACGGCACCGAATTTCTGTATGCTGCTCAGAAAATATGTAGGAAACGGAAGGATCGTGTCGATCAGTCAGCCGAAGCTGGAACGGATCATCCATTTCGATATTGAGCATCTGGATGAGATGGGTGACCTTTGCAGGAAGACGCTGATCGTAGAAATCATGGGCAAACACAGCAACATCATTTTCTGTAATGACAAGGGCATGATCCTGGACAGTATCAAGCATGTCTCCGCCCAGATGAGTTCTGTGCGTGAAGTCCTTCCCGGAAGAGACTATTTTATCCCTGACACGATGAGCAAGCTGGATCCGCTGGATGTAACGGAATCGGTGTTCCGTGACGGACTTATTTCCAAACCGATGCCTCTCGCAAAGGCGATCTATAACAGTTTTACCGGCGTCAGCCCGGTCGCTGCCGAGGAGATCTGCCATCTTGCGGGTGTTGACTCTGCGCTCCCACCACGGGAACTCTCCGAGGATGTGCTGGCACATCTGTACCGTCAGTTCACCTATTTCTTCGAGCAGGTGGCAAACGGAGATTTCTCCCCTCAGATTTATTATGAAGGAGATGACCCGGTGGAATTTTCATCCATCCCGCTTACTCATCTGGAAAATTACCGTGTCCGGACCTTCGACTCTATTTCCGAGGTGATACGGACCTATTATGCTTCCCGCGACACGATCACCCGGATCCGCCAGAAATCGTCGGATCTAAGGCGCGTGGTCCAGACGGCTCTGGAACGGAACCGGAAGAAATACGATCTGCAGCAGCGCCAGTTACGGGACACACAGAACCGGGACAAATTCAAAGTTTACGGGGAACTGATCCATACCTACGGCTACAATTTGAAGGAAGGCGCTAAGAAGCTGGAAGCGCTCAACTATTACACCAATGAAATGGTTACGATTCCGCTGGATCCGCAGAAGACTCCACAGGAAAATGCAGCCCGCTATTTTGAGAAATACAACAAGCAGAAGAGGACCTATGAAGCACTGACCGGTCTGATTCAGGAGACTCACGACGAGATCACCTATCTGGAATCCATCGTAAATGCACTGGAAATGGCACGCGGGGAGGACGACCTGACGCAGCTCAAGGAAGAGCTGGTCTCTACCGGATACATCCGGCGCAAATTTACCAAAAAGAAAGTCAAGATCACCAGTAAGCCACTCCACTATATTTCTTCGGACGGCTATCACATGTATGTCGGGAAGAATAATCTCCAGAACGATGAACTGACTTTCCACTTTGCCACAGGGAACGACTGGTGGTTCCACGCCAAAGGAGCGCCCGGCTCCCACGTTATCGTAAAGACCGGCGGAGACGAAATGCCGGACCGCACTTTCGAGGAGGCGGCCCGCCTGGCTGCCCATTACTCCAAGAATGCGAAATCCGAAAAGGTGGAGATCGACTATGTGGAGAAAAAACATGTCAAAAAACCAAATGGAAGTAAACCGGGATTCGTGGTGTATTATACCAACTATTCCATGATGATTGATTCGGATATTTCCGGAATTCAAGAGGTGCAGGGATAACCCCTGCACCTCTTAATATTTATTCACTATGTGTCTTCTGATTCTCCTTCAGATACGCTTCTGCAGCCGGATCAACGAAAGCATATTTTCTCGTCCATTCTTTTGTCGCGTCATTTCTGACCGCTTCCGAGCGGTTCATGGAGAGGAACCGCACAAGTTCATATCCGCTGACCCAGATCTCATGATTTCCTTCTCTCTGTGATTCGTCAAAAATAAGCTGCAACCCAAAATGAAGATGATATTCATCAATATTGTTGACATTTTCTTCCGAGCTGTATCCTGTGCGGCCGAGATAGCCGATCACATCCCCCGCCTGCACCACATCTCCTTCTTTCAGCCCTTCGGCATACGGACGGTTCTGCCTTAGATGTGCGTAATAGTAATATCTCTTTTTATCAAAACTGTCGATTCCGATCCTCCAGCCGCCATACTGGTTCCATCCGAGCGCTGAAATCACGCCGGATTCTACTGCTATAACCGGTGTCCCCACCTGTCCCATCATATCATGTCCCAGATGATTTCTGCGGTATCCGTAGCTTCTGGAAACTCCGAAATCGTCATAATCCGAATATGGAAATCCTTTCGCGATCGGGTTAAATGCCTTGAGCCCATAAAAACTTTTCATACTCCCATCGGACTGTTCCAGACGGTACTCTCCCACCATCCCGTCCAGAACCGCCCCATAAGCTTCACGGTAATATGCAAAGTACTCCATCGTGTCTTCCAGTTCTTTCACCGATAACTCACCCATCTGCAGCTTTTCAGCCGTTTCGGCAAGATCCGAGCTTCGGTAGCGGGAGAAATCTCCCCCGTATTTTGCTCCCAGGTATGCAAGAAGATCGACCCAGTTCAGGTGAACATCGCCGTCATATGTATCCAAATCATATTGATATGCCTGCTTCATTGCCTCTGATGTCACATGAAATTCCACCCACTTGATGTAATCCTTTTCATCCCCGTTTTCTTCTGCATTTTCTTCGGGTTCCTCTTCAAGAAGATAGGCCGTAAAGGTATCCTGTACCAGACTTTCTGCTGCATGACCGGTGTTTCCTCCTACGTTTACGGTTTGCTCACTCCAATATGCGGTTCCAAGAATACAGGCTGCTACTGCGGTTGTTATCACAAATCCTTCCGGCGAAATTTTCTGTTTTCCCATGCATGATCTCCTGCTGCGCCTTCATCACATTCTATGCGGATCGACCAGGGGAAATGTCTATACTATGTCGTACATCTCGTCCAGGCGTTTCATGCAGCGTTCCACCAATTCTATCTGCGCGTCGTCTGCCGGTACTCCCGAAAAAAAATATTGTACAGAAGCCGAGTTTTCTTCCTTTTGATCGGTCAGATCCCCCGGCAGAACGCGAAGAAGCTGCCGGAGCGTCCCTTCATTACCGTCCACGAAATGAATCTCTTCCGGGAAAACATTTCGAAAGTTCTGTTTAAAATAATTAAAATGGGTACAGCCCAGTACGACTGCCGCATAATCTTCCAGGTCGAATTTGGAAAGTTCTTCGCATAGATATGCTTCGATCCCTCCGGATGTAAAATCACCTTTTTCCGCGAATCGCACCAATTTCGGAAGCGGGAGCAGATCTACATCATGCTCCTTATCCACCCGCTCAAGGAGATTATGAAGCTTATCCGAGGCAATCGTAATCGGTGTTGCCGCCACAAGGATCCGTTTCCCGGTGTCACAATACTGCTCCACTGCTTTCTTGACCGCCGGTTCCATCCCCACGATTGGCACCGGAAAGCCGGCGCGAAATTCCTTCGTGGCAACACTCGTAGCTGTATTGCAGGCGATCACGACCGCATCTACCCCCTGATCGATCAGGAAATTCAGATTATGTTCGTCAAATTCCCGAATCTGCTGCACCGTCTTTTCTCCGTATGGCACATGCTCGGTGTCCGCATAATAGACAAAACTCACGTTCGGCATCATTTTCATCGCGCGATGAAGAACGGATAATCCGCCAATTCCCGAATCAAAAATTCCAATTTTCATATGTATAACCTCGAATCCACCGTTTTCTTTTCCGGTATCCTGCTCTCGCAAGGTACACCGGTCTGGCATTTTCCGCAGCCAAGGCGCGGGGCAAAATCTCTCTTCGTCTGCATCAGTTTCTGATGACACAGCGGATGCTTCTTTCCTTCTTCGAAGGAGATCGCCTGCACCGGACAACGCCTGATACATGCACCGCAGAAAATGCAGTAATCATAAAGTCCGGAATACTTCCGCACATCCGGCTCCGCCTCCATCACCGTAACCAGACTGCCGAAGCGCCCTGCCATTCCTTTTTCTGTAATGATCCCTTTGGAAAGCCCGAACGTTCCCAGACCACACACATAAGCCGCATGTCGTTCCGACCATCTGCTTCCGTAGGTCTTCTCATTGATATTCTCGTATCCGGTAATTCCCTGGCCTCCCATAACACTTTGGAACCGCTCGTCCTGCGCCGGTACAAGAGTTGGTACATTCTGTTCGTTCATCCATGCAGCCAGCTCACGCATTGTATCGGCCAGAAAGGCCTGCCCTTCGATCCTTCCATGAAGCCATTCAGCTGAGGGCTCTCCTTCCGTCTCCCGGTTGCTTCTTCGCACTTCTTCTGTAAACGGGAAAAAAACAGAAACCACTGTATTGGCTTCCGGCATCCATTCTTTCGGACTGAGATGCCACGGTCCGATCACACCCTCTTTTTTATACTCATCAAACAGAGGATCCTCTGCACTTCCGATTCCCACCAACGGCTCATCAAAAAAGTGAACCCCTACAAGCTCTGGCCTGATAGCAAAATCTGCCGAAATCACATTGCCCGGATGATCCTTCATGCGGTTCCCCAGCCAGTTTTCTATCCTTTCCTTCGTCATATTCTGCCTCCATTTCCTCAATGTAATTTCTATTCCCATTATAATGTTGAAACCAATGGATTTCAACCCTGCCTTTTAAGCACACACGACTCGATCTGCCGAATTGGCTCACTTTCTTTATTTTTATTCGTTTTTCGCTTGACTTTACTTTAGTAAATTGATAATATTGTGAAGTAAATCGCATTACATATTTAATATAAGGAGAGAATTAAGCATGAAAAAGTTAATTTCAATGGGCCTTACTCTAGCCATGATTCTTTCGCTTGCAGCCTGCGGCGGTTCCGGATCGAAGACAGAGGAAAATAAGGAAACAAAGACAGAAAATACTTCCAGTAAACAGACCGATATGGAATATGTGAAAGAAAAAGGAACTCTGGTTGTTGGTATCACCGATTTCGAGCCGATGGACTATAAAGATGAGAACGATGAATGGATCGGTTTCGATGCTGATATGGCAAAAGCTTTTGCAGAAAGCCTGGGTGTTGATGTTGAATTCGTCGAGATCGACTGGGATAACAAGATCATGGAGCTTGACGGAAAGACGATCGATTGTGTATGGAACGGTATGACTCTTACAGATGAAGTAACAAGTTCTATGGAATGTTCCAACGCTTACTGCAACAATGCACAGGTTGTCATTGTTCCAGCTGACAAGAAAGACCAGTATCAGGATGCAGACAGTATTTCCGGACTTACGTTCGCAGTAGAATCAGGAAGTGCCGGCGAAGCCGCAATCAGCGACCTTGGAATCAATTACACATCCGTAAAATCTCAGGCTGACGCACTGATGGAAGTTGCTGCAGGAACATCAGATGCTGCCGTGATCGACTCTCTGATGGCAGCTGCCATGGTCGGTGAGGGAACCGGATATGAGAACCTGGCCTACACATTCGGACTGAACAGCGAAGAATACGGCGTTGGATTCCGTAAGGGTTCTGACCTTGCCAAGGCTCTGAACGATTTCTTCTCATCCAGCTATGCGGATGGCAGCATGATGGAATGTGCTGAGAAATACGGTGTTCAGGCAGCACTTATTGAACAGTAATGATTTTCCGAATAGAGAGCGGTTCCTCCGCTCTCTATTCATTTACATTCCACTTACGTATCATAATGCGTAAAATACAATCTATTTTTGGAGAAAGCAGGGTATCCCTATGAATCAGATTATGGAACAGATGCCGATTGTCATCAACGCTTTGAATGTCGGCTTTTTACAAACATTAAAACTTTTCTTTGTGACACTGATCGGCGCATTTCCGCTCGGACTTATCATCGCCTTCGGTTCCATGTCACGTTTTAAACCACTTAGCTATTTGACCAAGCTTTTCGTCTGGATTATCCGTGGTACTCCTCTGATGATCCAGCTTCTCATTATCTTTTACTTTCCGGGGCTGGTCCTTCACAATCCTATCTGGGGCGGCGGTGAAGGAGGACGTTTCCTGGCAGCTTCCGTTGCGTTCATTATCAACTATGCATGCTATTTTTCAGAAATCTACCGCGGCGGGATCCAGGGTGTTCCGGTAGGTCAGGAAGAAGCCGGACTGGTACTTGGTATGACAAAAAGTCAGATTTTCTTCAAAGTAACGCTTCTCCAGATGATCAAACGTATCGTTCCTCCGATGTCCAATGAGATCATCACCCTTGTCAAAGATACTTCTCTTGCCCGCATTATCGCACTGCAGGAGATCATCTGGGCCGGTCAGGCGTTCATGAAAGGATCCCACGGTATTTCCGGTCAGATCTGGCCGCTGTTCTTTACAGCTGTTTATTACCTTATATTCAACGGTATTGTAACGGTACTGTTGGGCCGCTTAGAGAAAAAGCTGGATTATTTCAGATAAAGGAGAAAGAAAACAATGGCAATCTTAGAAGTAGAACACATTGGTAAAACGTTTAATCATACAGAAGTTCTGAAGGATATCAGTTTCTCTCTCGAAAAAGGGAAAGTCGTATCCATCATCGGTTCTTCCGGAAGCGGTAAGACGACTCTTTTGCGCTGTCTCAATTTTCTGGAAAAACCGGATGAAGGCGTCATCCGCGTAAATGGTGAAACGCTTTTTGATTCCGCAGATCCTTCGACCTGGCAGGAATCCTCTGTTCGGAAGAAACGTCTGCATTTCGGTCTCGTCTTCCAGTCATTTAACCTGTTTCCGCAGTATACTGCTCTGGAAAATGTCATGCTGGCGAAGGAACTCCTTGCCAAAGAACAGCCGGATTACAAGTCACGCAAAAAGGAGATCCACGACGAGATCCGCCTGCTGGCGGAAGATCTTCTTGCACAGATGGGACTTTCAAACAGGATGAACAATTATCCGCACCAGCTTTCAGGCGGTCAGTGTCAGAGGGTCGCAATCGCCCGTGCTCTTGCGCTGAAACCGGATATTCTTTGTTTTGATGAGCCCACTTCCGCACTGGATCCGGAACTGACCGGTGAAGTGCTGAAGGTAATCAAAGAACTCGCCGACAAAGAAACCACAATGGTAATCGTAACTCATGAAATGGCCTTTGCAAGGGATGTCGCACATCAGGTCATTTTCATGGATGACGGATATATTGTAGAACAGGGTGATCCGAAGGAAGTGTTTGAAAATCCGAAAGAAGAACGAACCAGACAATTCCTTTCACGATTTAATCAGGGATAAATTTCAGCGTGCCTTTTATAAGCATCTAATTAGCGGCACGCAGAAAAAACAGGACGATAAGCGTTGATGGCGCCTGTCGTCCTGTTTGTATTAAAGCAGTCTTTCAACCTCTTCTTTTGCACATTTCAGTTTATTGATATCTTCCTGTGTTACTTTATCTACACGGAGCCTGGACAGACATTTCTGGAGCGCCGCATTTGCACTCTTCAGCTGCTTCTTGACAGCTTTGTCCATCTGCTTTCTTTCTTCTTTTAATTTCTTCTGTGCCTGGATGACGATCTGATTTGCTTCGTCTTTCCAGTCATCCTTGCATTTATAGTAAGCAAGAAGAATCGTCATATCTGCAGCATAGTCTATATATTGATTTTCAAACATCCTTTATGTCCTTTCGTAAATTTCAAGATAAATATCAATTCTTCCGAATCTTCCACTCATCATATCGGAGAAATCTAAACTGAAACGAAACTCAATTGCCATTTCACAAAAATTTCATAAACGCATATCACTACCTGGCGTCTTTCGGAAGTTCCACATAGAAGGTTGTGATCCCGTTTCTGCATTCTGCATCGATATCACCATAATGCAGCTCGACCACGCGCTTCACGATCGCAAGCCCGATCCCGTTTCCTTCGGAAGAATGTGATTCATCAGCCTGATAAAGTTTGTCAAATATCTTCTTCTGACTTTCCGGCGGTATCTCCGGTCCTTCATTCGCAATAAAAATCTGGTAATTCTCTCCTTCGTCCATGCATTCTCAAGGAGCAGAGCGCTGGAACGAATCTGCTCGGACAGATTGAATTTGGTAATATCAGTCAGAATCGTCTGATTCTCCACCTTTGTCATGTTCATGACATTGGTTGCCATCGCCGAAAGGCGCAGTGCCTCCTCCTCTATAATATCCAGATATTCTTTCTTTTTGTCTTTCGGAAGATGCTTCGCAGAAACCATCAGGATCGGAAGCGTATTCTGTGATTCCCTGAGTACTTTAGTGAACTCATATCCGTCCATTTTCGGCATCATGACATCCAGTACAACAAGATCAATGTGCTCCCGATCCATCAATCCCAGCGCTTCCTCCCCATTCTCAGCCGTGTACACCGTATAATTCTCACTTTCCAGTACCGCTTTATATAAACGACGCGTATTCTTATCATCGTCGACAACAAGTATATGAACCATTTTCTGCCTCCTCAAATATTCTGTTATGATTATATAATAATAGCCGGAAAAACTAAACTGAGTCTAAGCATTCTTTCATTTTTCATCCCTATTACACCATTAAAAGAAAAAAAGCACTCTGCATGTTTCCCATACAAAGTGCTCTCTTTCATCTCACTATATTATCATCTCACATGAAATCCCAGTTCTTCCACCAACGGAATTTCCAACTCCGCCGCATAATCGATCCGGATAAAATTCCGTGTTCTGAGCTTCTGCACCAGAAGATCAAGCTGTTCTCTCGTTCCCTGCGCTTCCATTACCACGGTGCCGTCCCATTCATTTTTCACCCAGCCGGTCACGCCGATCGCCTGCGCAAGATACTGGGCGCTGTACCGGAAACCGACTCCCTGTACATGTCCGGTAAATGTATACTGTTTTCTGATTTTTTCCATCTGAAAATCCTAGAATCCAAGTTCTTCATTGACCAGAATGATCTTGATTCTCTTCGGAATCTGACTGAATCTGGTAATCATCGTCTGACAGCAGATGCATCCCGGAGACTTGCAGTCGGAGCATTGTCCGGTAACGGTACAAGGTGTCTTTCCGAAACGCTGTGCGTTGACCGGCGCCGCAATATGTTTTGCGCGCGCTCTGGCATCTTCCTCGGAACGCACGACCTTATTCATTCCGATGATCATAAGTACATTCTTCGGTCCGTATGCAATGGCAGCTACACGGTTGGCATGTCCGTCAATATTGACCAGGATTCCGTCTTCCGTGATCGCATTGGAGCTTGCCAGGAAGAAATCGCTGAAAAATGCCTTTTTGGTAATCTCGGTTCTTTCTTCCGGAGTCTTTGCCAGATCCCGGTCATAGACTTCGTAATTTCTTTCATGAACAGCCTTGATAAGACCGATTTCCTTTACACTCATGGAACCGCCCCATGCAACAGAGCTTCCTTCCGGCATGAGCTCCAGAGCCTTACAAAGCGCTTCTTCTTTATTTTCCGCATAATAAGCTTCCATATTGCGGGATTCCAGTGCTTTTATCATCTGCTGTGCCAGCAGTTCATTTCTCTTTTTTGCATTCTGATCCATTATTCAACCACCTTGAGCCATCCTTCCGGTGCTTCCAGATGTCCCATCTGAATTCCGGTCAGGGTTTCATACAGCTTCTTGGTAACAGGTCCCATCTCGTCCATTCCGCTCGGGAAGCAGATCTCTTTGCCGTGATCCACGATCTTGCCTACCGGTGAGATAACTGCTGCGGTTCCGCAGAGTCCGCATTCTGCGAAATCTTTCACTTCGTCAAAGAATACTTCTCTCTCTTCTACTTCCAGTCCGAGATATTCTTTTGCCACATGCAGGATCGAACGTCTTGTGATAGACGGCAGGATACTGTCTGACTTCGGTGTAACGACTTTATTGTCCTTTGTTACAAAGATAAAGTTTGCTCCGCCGGTCTCTTCCACTTTCGTTCTGGTCGCAGCGTCCAGATACATATTCTCTGCAAATCCTTCTTCATGAGCGGTCACGATTGCATGAAGGCTCATCGCATAATTCAATCCGGCTTTGATGTGTCCTGTTCCGTGCGGTGCTGCACGGTCAAAATCGGAAACCTTGATCGTAATCGGCTTTGCACCGCCTTTGAAATACGGACCTACCGGTGTTGTAAATACACGGAACTGATATTCATCCGCCGGCTTTACACCGATAACCGGATTGGTTCCGAACATATACGGACGTACATATAAGGTTGCTCCTGAACCATACGGAGGTACATAAGCTGCATTTGCCTTTACAGTCTGTGCAACTGCCTCAATAAATCTGTCTTCCGGGAAAACCGGCATTTCCAGTCTTCTTGCGGAATCTGCCATACGTTTTGCATTCAGATCCGGACGAAACATTACAATATGTCCATCTTCTGTTGTATACGCCTTCAGGCCTTCAAATACAGTCTGTGCATACTGAAGCACTCCTGCGCACTCATTCAACACTACATTCGCATCCGGTGTAAGTTCACCTTCATCCCACTTGCCGTCCTTAAAATTAGAAACATAACGCATGTCAGTCTGTACGTATCCAAACCCGAGATTTGACCAGTCAATCTGTTTCTTTTCCATTGTAATTCCTCCATTCCGCTGTCCTTCGGCAGTTGTATTTTTATTATTTTTACTTATTTAATGCTATGGATTTCACACTCTCGAAATCTAAACTTCATTATAATACGACTCCGCCTAAAATTCAAGAGTGCGCTCTGTTTTTTTGTTTTGATCTGTTTTCCTATCTCTTCGGCATGGTAATCGCTTCGATTCCCACAGTTCCGCCTCTTACCACTTCGATTGACTGGAACTCCGAACGAAGGAACTGAATGATCGCACTGTTTTTGTGCGCCGTGTGAACAAATTCCAAAAGCACACTGTCTTTTCCGTAATCGCGTACCTTTGCCTGATAGGTTTGTGCAATCTGGAACAGTTCCGTTTTATCTTCCGGCGTGCAGTTCTTTACTTTGACAAACATAAGCTCCTGCATGACTACAGAAATCTCCGTGAAATCAATGACTTTGATCACTTCTACCATTCGGTTCAGCTGTTTCTTGATCTGTTCGTATGTTTCTTCATCACTGATCGTTTCGATCGTCATACGGGAGATTGTCGGATCCTCCGTCTTTCCTACAGTCAGGCTCTCCAGATTGTAGCATTTTCCCGAAAACAGGCCGGAAATCTTGGACAGGACACCCACCTGATTTTCTACATATAATGAAATCCATCTTTTCTTCATTGTATTATCCATGTCTGCTCCTCCTTAATTATCCAGAATCATCTCTTCCAATGTTCCGCCCGGCTGTACCATCGGATAGACCTGATCTTCCGGATCCAGAATGAATTCGATCAGTGTCGGTACCTTAAGAGCGCGGTTTCTCTTTGCTTCTTCAAATGCCGGCTTCATTTCTTCCGGACGGGTTACACGGATTCCCTTTGCTCCGTAACTTTCAGCCAGTTTCACAAAATCAGGCGTATATTTCACCGGAGGTTCTTCCCCTCTTCTGGTCGCCGCACCGGAGCGGAGATCCGTCATGGAATAACGTTTGCCATAGAATAATTTCTGCCACTGGCGAACCATTCCCAGATATGTGTTGTTAAATACACAAAGGATCAGCGGCAGCTCCTCCAAAACTGCAGTTGCAAATTCCTGAATATTCATCTGCATTCCTCCGTCACCGGAAATTGCAATCACGGTGCTGTCCGGATTGCCGATTTGTGCGCCGACTGCACCAGGCAGTCCATATCCCATTGTACCAAGTCCGCCTGACATATACATTCTTGTTTTTTCATTGACTTCCAAATATTGGGAAGTGAACATCTGATGCTGTCCTACATCCGTCACAACGATTGTATCATCCTCTTTAAATACTTCATTGATCGTTTCGATAATATCCTGAGCCTGCATCACGCCGTATTTTGGTTTCATCTTCAGCGGATGCTCCTGTTTCCACTCTCCGATTCTTTCCAACCATGCCGCATTGTCGCCCGGTTCCACATACTCAAGAAGCTTTTCGATGGCCTCCTTCGCATCGGCGACAATCGGGACATCTACTTTGATATTTCTGGAAATCGACGCCGTATCAATGTCAATATGCACGATCTGCGCGTTCGGTGCAAATGCATGCAATTTTCCGGTAATACGGTCATTAAATCGGGTACCGATGGAGAAAAGGAGATCGCATGCACCCACAGCCATATTGGAAGCATAGGAACCGTGCATTCCGAGATTGCCGATAAAGAGCGGGTGATCGGTCGGAATCGCACCTCGTCCCATAATCGTTGTCACCACCGGAACATTTGTGATCTCAGCAAATTTGCGAAAGCATGCATTGGCTCCGGAAATATTAACACCTCCGCCCGCAAGGAGCAGCGGGCGTTTTGCTTTACCGAGCATCTTGATTGCCCTCTTAAGCTGGCCGATATGTACACCTGTGCTCGGTTTATACCCACGGATATTCACAGTCTGCGGATATTCCGGACTTCCCAGCTCTGCCATCACATCTTTCGGGAGATCCACAAGTACCGGACCCGGGCGTCCTGTTCTTGCAATATAAAACGCTTCTTTGATGATGCGCCCGAGATCCTCTCTCCTGCTTACCGTCACACCGTATTTGGTAATACTTCTTGTGATTCCTACAATATCAACTTCCTGAAAGGCATCATTTCCGATCAGAGGTCTGGCCACCTGACCGGTAAAGCATACCAGAGGAACACTGTCATAGTTGGCTGTTGCAAGTCCTGTTACCAGATTCGTCGCACCCGGGCCGCTGGTTACAAGACATACGCCTACTTTCCCTGTCGATCTCGCATAGGCATCTGCCGCATGAACCAGTGCCTGTTCATGTCTTGGAAGGATCACCTTTGTATGGTTCTGCTTATAAAGTTCATCGCTGATGTCGATCGTGCAGGCGCCCGGATATCCGAACATGACCTCTACTCCTTCTTCTTTCAGCGCTTTTACCAATAATTTGTTCCCCGAAATTTTCTTCATGTAACTACCTCCTTTGTTCTATAAAGCAAAAAAACCGCCCCAAACTATTACTAGCTTAGGGCGAATCATCATCCGTGTTACCACCTAAATTCAGGAACCGCAGTTCCTGCTCTCTGTCAGTACGGGACATTTCTCCTGTCCGATACCGTTCCCATGTAACGTCGGAATCACGTCGAAGTCTACTGAGGCATCAGCCCGTTGGGTTCGCTGCTCGAAGGCTACTTCCATAATTCCATCCCGAAAGCTTACACCGACCGCTTTCTCTCTATGCATCCGGAAATTATGTACTCCTCCTTGTCATTGCATTTCACATATTCTTGCTTGTTTCTTTACTGATTGAATCTATTATACTTACCATTACCAGTCTTTGTCAATGATAGTTCTTGCATATTTTCTTGATGTTTTTTGTTATTTGCGTTCATATCTGGTAAAGGCATACTCCAGATCAAAACAGGTCTGTTCTTCCCCTTCATCTGTCAGCTCCCACTCTTCATCCTCATCCAGATTCGGGAACCAGGTATCGGCTTCGTAAGCATAATCGATCCGCGTCACGAGTGCCGTATCACAATAAGGAAGCATTGCCCGGTAAATGCTCTCCCCGCCGATCACAAATACGTCTCCGTCATATTTCCTGCTCTCCTCAATTGCTTCCTCCACACTGTGAACGACGACCGCATCCTTGACTTTGTAGGACGGATTTCTCGTAATCACAATATTTACCCTGTTCTTCAGGGGCTGTCCCTGCGGAAAGCTTTCCAGTGTCTTTCTTCCCATGATCACGACGTTTCCCTGTGTCGTCTCACGGAAGAATTTCATATCAGCCGGAATACTCCACATCAATTTATTGTTTTTCCCAATGGCCCAATTTCTATCAGCCGCTACAATCAGTTTCATATTTGCTTCTCTCCTTTATCCCGTATTTCGCCTCTACACAGCGATTGGTATATCCTTGATCTGAGGTCCCGTTACATAGTTATCAAGACGGACATCATCTTTTGTAAATGCATAGAAATCTTTAATTTCCGGATTCAGCCAGAACGTCGGTGCCGGATGCGTCTCTCTGGTGATCAGTTCCTCGATCAGCGGGATATGACGATCGTAAATGTGCGCATCCGCAATCACATGTACGAACTCTCCAACCTGCATATCGCAGACCTGCGCCAGCATATGCAGAAGAACCGCGTACTGGCAGACATTCCAGTTGTTTGCCGCAAGCACATCCTGAGAGCGCTGATTCAGAATCCCGTTCAAGGTAAGTTTGTCACTTCCTTTTTCCTTCGTCACATTAAACGTCATGCTGTACGCACACGGATAAAGATTCATCTCATGAAGATCCTGATGCACATAGATATTGGTCATGATTCTCCGACTGTACGGATTGTTCTTCAGATCGTAAATCACCCGGTCCACCTGATCCATCATTCCTTCTTTATACTGATGCTTGACGCTCATCTGATAACCGTAGGCTTTCCCGATGGATCCGTCCTCATCCGCCCAACTGTCCCAGATATGGCTGCTTAGATCATGAATATTATTCGACTTTTTCTGCCAGATCCATAACAGTTCATCGGTACAGCTCTTGATCGCTGTCTTTCTGAGCGTGATTGCCGGGAATTCCTTACGCAGGTCATAGCGGTTCACAACACCGAATTTTTTGATCGTGTATGCCGGTGCTCCGTCCTCCCATCTCGGACGAACCTTCTCCCCTTCCGTGCTGGTTCCGTGATCAATAATGTCCCGGCACATATCTATAAAAACTTTGTCTGCATAACTCATGTCTCTTTCTCCTTTACCACTTAGAATCTGTCCGATTTACGGTTCAGAAATATTATATAGTACTTTTTCCAGCGCTTTTTTGAGCGCCTGTACTTCTTTCTGTGTCATTCCCATCGTAAGCTGCCTGTCACTCTTCTTCCTGCTTGCCTCCATCTTCTTCTGAATATCGTAGGCCTTCTCAGTCAGATAAATGTTCTTGCAACGTTTATCCGTCGTACTGGGCACGGATAAAATGAATCCCTTCTCATCCAGCCGTTTCAAAAGACCTGTCACCGTCGGATTCTTCAGACTTAAGTGCCGTTCGATATCACGCTGTGTGATCTCTTCCTTGCTGCTGTGAAATAAATAATCCAGTACCGCGCACTGTGAGGAAGTGATGCCGATCGACTTCAGCATCCGGTTGAAATCTTTTTCATAAATATTATTAATCTGTTTCACCAAAAAGCCTATCGTCGTACGCTCACGCATTGCTCCACTTCCTTTCTCTATGATTCCCTTAATATTCCCGGATGATACTGCTGATTTCTTTTACGATCGGCATTTCCTTAAGAGCATCCACTGCATCCTTCATATGATATTCCTTAACTGCCGCGGTTCCGATAACCAGTTCGGCATGCATTTTCTTCGCTTCTCTTTGTACGACCCGTTCGATGCTGACCTTGTGATCGCCAAATACTTTCGCGATTTGCGCAAGAACGCCCGGCTCATTCGTTACCTGCATTCTCAGGAAAAAGCGGTTCTTGACTTCTCCAAACTCTTTGACCGGCAGTTCTTTATAACATCCGCATCCGATTCTTCCCATGCAGCCGTACTGCATATTCCTTGCCACATCCAGAATATCTCCTACTACCGCGCTTGCCGTAGGCATCTCACCTGCTCCTCTTCCATAGAACATGGTGTCTCCTACCGCGTCTCCATGCACGAACACTGCATTGAAGGATTCTCTTACCGTAGCCAGAGGATGATTCTTATCAATGATCATCGGATAGACACCGACTTCGATACCCTCTGGCGTATTTCTTGCCACACCAAGCAGCTTGATAACACAGTCAAATTCTCTGGCATATGCGACATCTCTTGCTGAGATCTTTGTAATTCCTTCCGTATACACATCGTCGAATACGACTCTGGAATGGAATGCAGCGGAAGCCATGATCGCCATTTTACGTCCTGCATCCAGGCCCTCGACATCTGCGGTCGGATCCGCCTCCGCATAGCCCAGCTCCTGTGCCTGTGCCAGAGCCTCACCGAAGTCCATTCCCTCTTCAAACATTTTCGTTAAAATATAGTTTGTCGTTCCGTTTACGATTCCGACGACTTCATCAATCTCATTTGCCGCAAGACATTGTTTCAACGGCCGGATAATCGGAATTCCTCCGGCAACCGCCGCTTCAAAGAGAAGATCTACCTTATGTTCCCTGGCGGCTTCCAACAGCTCTCTTCCATGTTCCGCAATCAGATCCTTATTCGCCGTAACCACACTTTTACCTGCTGCAATCGCCTCCAGAATCATCGTTCTGGCCGGTTCAATTCCTCCCATCGCTTCAATGACGATCCGAATTTCTTCATTTCCGATAATATCCTCCCAACGGTCCGTCAGAAGGCTCTGTTCGATTCCATGGCGTGTCTTTTTCAAATTATGTACAAGAATCTTCTCGATCTCAAGATTTGCTCCAATCTTCTGTTCCATCTCATCACTGCGGCGTCCAATCAACTTATATACACCTGTTCCGACTGTCCCCAGTCCAAGCAGTCCGATTTTAATCACCTTATTATCCATCGTATTTTAATCCTTTCCTGTGTCTCGAGTAAATAGTCATTAATTGGTTCTATTCTATCACTTTTTTGAATACGTGCAAAGAAGTTTCTTGACTTCTTTTCCAGAAGTGATAACATTATATATGTATGGACATTAAGACTATGAAAAGCCAAAGAGGAGAGATAACGAATGAAATGCCCCATTTGTAACAAAGAACTTGAGATCAGAAACAAGAAAGTCGGTGAGACTGCAGACGGTGAGGCTATCTACAACGAATTTGCCATTTGCCACGATTGCAAGAAACAGTGGAATTTAGATAAACAGCGTGCCAAAAAGGAAGTTGATACAGAAACGCCAAAGCCAAAGCGCAAAAAACGCCCGGTGAATCCGAATCCTGTTCCGGGAAATGAAAACCCGGTGAGAAAGGCACCTGTCTCCGAGTCTTCTGCCAAACCGGCAGCCCCTGCCAGGAAAAAGAAACCTGTTCCTTCCGGGTCTGAGGCAAACACCCAGGAACTCCCACAGGCAAAGGCTGCAGCGACTGAGAAGAAGGCAGCTCCGAAGAAGAGACCTGTTTCTCCGGAAGCTAAAGAAGCAGCACCCAGAAAGAAACCTGCTGCTCCGGTAAAAGAGAAAACTATGCCTGAGAAGAAAACCGTTCCTGCCAAAAAGAAAAAAGCAGCTCTGGATGAGACTGTTGCAATTGAACGTCCAGGCTTCGATGAAGAAGCACCGCGTCCGAAGAAAAAACCACGTCCGGTAAAACCGGCACCGCGCGCAATGGAAGATCCGATCGAGGAATTTTCCGATGCACTGGACAGTGCCTTTGAGGATCAGCCGAAACCGGTCAGACGCAAACAGATCGATAACAGAAAGTCAGAACAGACTTACTCCAACATTCCGCCGAAGCATGTACGTGAATCCCGTGAAAAAGAAATGCGTGAGAATTACCAGAATATGCTTGATGAAGATGACGAGGATGAAGGCGGACGTTTTCCGGTCGTACTGGTCGTGATTCTTGTCATTCTGATCCTTGCTGCAGCTGCATTTGCCGGATACTGGTTCTTCCTCCGGTAATCGGATTTTGCTTTTCGTATATTTTAGTGAATGAAATTCATTACATAAAAGAGGAGTCTGCCTCAGCCATTAACCGGCAATGCAGACTCCTTTTTTCTGATTCTTTTTTCTTTCGTTTTACCGACTCTTCAATAATCCGGCACACTTCATCCTTGTTTTTCCCGAGTGCAAAACCAAGTTCTGAATACAGGCTCTGTTCCGCCTTTTGAAAATAGCGCTCATCTACCATCATCGTTTTTTTGCCCTGGGCCATTCTTTTCTGCTTGCGCAAGTATATCATTTTAATAATACTGATCAGAGATTCCGGATCGCCGCTTCGAACCGCTTCCTTATATCGCTGCTCCCTCATTTTTTCATTGTCCACCCACATTTCCTCAATCTCGGGTATTTTGTCGATCAGTTTCAAAGCTTCCTCTTCCGTCATAGCCTTTCTGATATTGGTTTTTGTGTCGACAGGGACATATATTTTTTCGGCCTTCTCTCCAACCGGTATCAATAAATAGTACTCTTTCTTGCAATCAACTCCAGACATGTTCAAATGCAGGATGTCTTCCACTTTGCATACACCATCTGTAGATTTTACAATGTAATCTCCAATTTGATACACAATCATACCTCCTTCATTCTCCGCTCGATATTCGCTGTGTCTACTTCGATTTCTACAACCGACACATTCCAAAACAGCACCTTATAATATATGATACCATTTTTTTCGTCCAAATTTCAAAGGTATAAATTCACAAAAAATAAAAAGTATCCGTGCACACAGAATCGTGACAGGAATCATTACAAGAATCAGAATACCGGCCAAACCGGTAGACGCAATCCCCATGACAGTCAGGATTGATATCAAAACAACAGGAACAACCATGATGAGCAGTTTATTCTTTACATATGTAGGTCCATTTCCACGTCCGATCATACCGAGTGTCATACATCCGGAAAGTGCCGGTAAGAGGTAATTACTGGCTGTTGAAAAATACTCATTCTGAAGGATTCCTTTCAATGGTGCAATCAATAATACACCGACAAACAGAACGATCAGTGTTACGATTCTTGCGCGCTTATCTTCGTTGTTAACAATAAATGTCCAGAAAACTTTACTAGCATTACTTCTGAGCAAAGAATTACATAAGAAAACAATGGAGCATAAACCCCATTGTTTCCAGAGCGACAGACGGGACTCGAACCCGCGACCTCCACCTTGGCAAGGTGGCGTACTACCAACTGTACTACTATCGCATGTATGAATTTGCGTTCCTCTGAACAAAATATAGTATACCCTATATGCATGCACTTCGTCAACCCTTTTTTTCGTTTTGCATGTATGACTTTTCATTTGTTTCAAACGAATTGTCAGCAAAATATCCACAAATCCTCAAAAAGTTGAACATGCATTTCTTCACAAATCAGTTGACAAATGTTCATTCATAAGGTATAGTATATATTGTTCTGAGGAACGACAATTACACATGCGATAGTAGTACAGTTGGTAGTACGCCACCTTGCCAAGGTGGAGGTCGCGGGTTCGAGTCCCGTCTGTCGCTCTTTAACCACTGAGATATCCCAGTGGTTTTCTTTTATATAATTTTTTTGCAAGTCTAGATTATTCGTCATGGAAGTGAAGTTTTCTATAGAAAAAAGCACGTCATCCATTTTCTGGACAACGTGCTTCTCTTCTTTTATTCTTATTCTTCTTCCTTCTCTTCCTTTGTTCCCGCAAGTTCCAGTCCCAGCTCTTCCAGCTGTTTTTTGTCAACTGCTGCCGGAGCCTCGGTCATCAAATCAGATGCATCCTTCACCTTCGGGAATGCGATTACGTCGCGGATGCTGTCCTGTTTTGCCATCAGCATAACCAGACGATCCAGTCCGTAAGCAAGTCCTGCGTGCGGCGGTACACCGTATTTAAACGCATTCAATAAGAATCCAAACTGTTCTTCGGCCTGCTCGGGTGTGAAACCGAGTACTTCAAACATCTTACTCTGGATTTCCTGATTGAAGATACGCACACTTCCTCCTCCGATCTCGTTTCCGTTCAGAACGATATCGTATGCTTTGGCACGTACTCTTCCCGGATCAGAATCGATGTACTGAAGGTCTTCTTCCATCGGCATGGTGAACGGATGATGCATCGCTGTGAAACGATTCTGCTCTTCACTCCACTCAAGAAGCGGGAATTCCGTTACCCAGAGGAATTTGTATTCGTTTTTATCCAGAAGTTCCATCTGTCGTGCGAGCTCCAGGCGGAGTGCTCCGAGGACATCCCATACCACTTTATTCTTATCAGCAGCAAAGAGAAGCAGGTCGCCGTTTTCTCCTCCCATAGCCTCGATCAATGCTTTCTGTTGTTCTTCATTCATGAATTTAGCAAAGGAAGATTTCACGGTACCGTCTTTCTGGATTGCAATGTAGGCCAGTCCTTTTGCACCATAGTCCTTTGCGAAATCAACCAGCTTGTCAATTTTCTTTCTCGGCATCGCGCCCTGTCCTTTTGCGTTAATACCACGGACAGTTCCGCCTTTTTCAATCGCATTCTTAAAGACTACAAAATCAAAATCTTTTACAACTTCTGTCACATTCTGAAGTTCCATACCGAAACGAATGTCCGGTTTGTCGGATCCGAAGCGATCCATGGCCTCCTGCCAGGTCATTCTCTGGATCGGAAGCTCAACATCGATATCCAGCACTTCTTTGAACAGCTTTGCAAGAAGACGTTCATTGACATCGATCACATCGTCTACATCAACAAAAGACAATTCCATATCGATCTGTGTAAATTCCGGCTGACGGTCAGCACGGAGATCCTCGTCACGGAAACACTTTACGATCTGGAAATAACGGTCATATCCGGAACACATCAAAAGCTGTTTGAAAATCTGCGGTGACTGCGGAAGTGCATAGAAATTTCCCGGATGAACACGGCTCGGAACAAGATAATCTCTTGCGCCTTCCGGTGTACTCTTGATCAGGAAAGGAGTCTCAATCTCAAGAAATCCTTCTTCTGCAAGGAACTGACGAGTCAGCGTTGCCACACGGCTTCTCATCATCAGATTTCTCTGAATATCCGGTCTTCGAAGATCAAGGAAACGATATTTCAAACGCAGATCTTCCTTTGTCTTGGAATTCTCTTCAATCGGGAACGGAGGTGTCTCGGATTCGGACAACACCCTGAGTTCTTCCGGTTTGATCTCGATGGCACCGGTTGCCAGATTTTCATTGACCGCACCGGAACGAGCTTCTACTTTTCCTACAACCGCAATGACAAATTCACTTCTCAGCTTCGCAGCCTTTTCAATAATCTCCGGAGCTGTGCTTCCCTCTTCACATACGACCTGAATGATTCCTGAACGGTCACGCACATCGACGAAAACCAGTCCTCCTTTATTTCTGTTCTTCTGAACCCATCCCATGATGGTCACTCTCTCACCAATATTTGCCTCGGAAAGTTCCGCACAACGGTGCGTTCTTTTCAGGCCCATCATTGATTCTGCCATGATTTCTTCCTCCTGTTTTTATCTATTTACAGTTCCATTACGGAATCTTTATAGCAATCCGTAATATCCTCATACCCATCCGCGATCAGCTGATCCTTCTGGAATTTTTTATTCTTCTTCATGTTGGCGATCAGAACCTGCTTTCCGTTTGCACGGTCTTCTTTCGCCATAGCAAGTACTTTCAGAATTCCTTCCTGATGCATGCCTTTCTCCAGAAGGTATGCCTTCTTCTGACGCTTTGACGGGATCTCATATCCATTCTCCAGAAGAAGCATAACAATACGCTCAAATCCAATCGAGAATCCACATGCCGGGGTGTCCTGACCGGTAAATTTACCGATCATCTTATCATAACGCCCGCCTCCGGCGACTGCACCGCCAAACTCATCCATCGTAACCTCGAAAATAGTTCCGGTATAATAAGACTGTCCGCGCACCAGAGTCGGATTAAATTTCACTTTAAAATCTGCCTCCTTAGCACTTTCCACGCAGGAAATGATCGTTTCCATGCTGCCTGCCACCTTCTCATCCAGGAATCCTGCCAGCTTCTTGCGGCAGAAACGGATTCCTTCCACATCCGGGCTGATCTCATCAAAAAGCCCCAGATAGGTGTCAACATTTTCTTTGGTATACCCCATCTCCTGGAGTTCAGCTCCGACACCTTCAGCTCCGATCTTATCCATCTTATCCAGAATAATAAATACTTCATCGAAATCTTCTTCTTTAAAGCCGCTGTATGCTGCCATGGCTTTCAGAATATTCCGGTCATTAATATTGACGGTGAAATTATGGAAATCCATCTTCCCAAGCATCGTTGTGGTCGCCAGAATCAGCTCGATCTCGGCCAGATTGCCCGGTTCTCCGAGAATATCGATATCACACTGCATGAACTGGCGGAACCGGCCTCTCTGCGGACGGTCAGCACGCCATACATTTCCGATCTGAAGCGCCTTAAATGGAGACGGTAGTTCATTTGCATGGTTTGCGTAATATCTTGCGAGCGGTACAGTCAGATCATAGCGGAGTCCTCCGTCCACCAGATCCGCCTCTTCTTTCGCCTCATCGATCTTAAGCTTCTCACCACGTTTCAAAATCTTGAAGATCAGTTTTTCGTTATCTCCACCCTGTTTACTGCAGAGATTCTCAATATGTTCCACACATGGAGTCTCCATGGAGGTAAACCCGAAAGTTTTGTAAGTGTCTTTGATCATCTGGATTACGTAATCCCGGATCTCCATCTCCTTCGGGAGCATGTCCTTCATACCGGTAACCGGTTTCTTCTTTAACGCCATAGCCATTCTCCTTTTCGTTCTATCATCTCATGGACTCGTGAAATATACTCTCCCACGTCCCTGACATTTTCTATTCTGATCAGATTCGTCATTCTGCCGTTCCTGCTGCCCGGCGCCGGAATCTCATAGGGAAGTACGATCTTGGTGGAAGCACCCGCCCCCGCTGCAATGATCGATTGTTTTTCCTCCATAATTAGTATATTGTAAATTCCGGCTTTGTCAACCTTTGCATAGCCCACATTTTCAAAATTTCCGGCGATATTCTTCTGCCGGTACAGATAATACGGATGCAGATCCATCTCTCTCGCAGCCACAGACGCCATATCGATCATTTCTTCCAGCTCACGGGCCATCTGTGCATTCTTCATCTGCTCCTCTCCCGCGTTTCCGCCGCCCGTCTGCTGGGCCTTCTCCCTTGTAAGCCGGGAACCATGCTTCATTGCAAGCGCATGTACAGTCAGGCTGTCCGGCTCCAGCTGCCGTATCTGACGCAGTGTGTCTTCCATATCACAGGGATGCTCTCCCGGGAGACCGGCAATGAGATCCATATTGATGTTGTCAAATCCGATTTCGCGGGCCATATGATAGACGCGTACGATATCTTCTACTGTGTGATGACGTCCGATCGCATCCAGAGTCCTCTGCTGCATCGTCTGTGGATTGATGGAAATCCGCCCAACGTTGTGCCGGTATATAACTTCCAGTTTTTCCTTCGTGATACTGTCCGGACGCCCTGCCTCGATTGTAAACTCTTTCAGCTCTTCATAGCTGAATTTTTCTTCCAGATGGGTAAGCACCCGATCCATCTGCTCTGCGCTCAGCGTCGTAGGCGTTCCTCCGCCCATATAGATCGTGTTCAAATTTTTATTGCGTGACATTTCGGCAATGCCGGTCAGTTCCTCCAGAAGCGCATCCACATACTCATCCGTACGTTTTTCCCATTTTGCGATCGGATAAGACGTGAAGGAACAATAACTGCAGGTCGTGGGGCAAAACGGAATTCCGATATAGAGGCTGTATCCATTTTCATAATCCAGCTTTCCAAGCTGTTCCTTCTCCCGTTTTGCGATTTCGATACCGAGGCGTGCTTTCTTCTCACCTACCACATAAGTATCTGCCATAAATCTGACGATTTCGTCATCAGAAAATCCTTCCTCCAGCTTCTCCATGAGCATTTTCGTCGGACGTACTCCTGTCATATCCCCCCATGCATGGCTTTCTCCTGTGAGTTCTGACAACCATATATATAATTTTTTATTGATATATCTCTTTTTTCCCCTTTTATCTGCAATCGGATCCGTTTCAGACGGTTCAACCGTAAAGATTCCCGGTTCGTTACTACCTAAAAAGGTTCCGCGAACCTCTTCGTCGTTTGCTTGGCAACAAAAACAAGAATCACCATCCACTCTGATCTGAATCAGTGATTCTTGTTCTGCATCCACCGTCTGGTTTATCACGGCATCCGGAAAGAACGATTTTACGATATGATACATGTCGTAGGTATACCGCTCATTCTGACATATAATCTGAATCATGCCTTATTAAACCTCTTCTGCCTGTGTTTTTCTATCCATTTTCATGTTACACATAAGGATTATTTACCTTTTCATTCCCGATCGTTGTTGCACCCATATGTCCCGGATACACGATCGTCTCGTCCGGGAGAAGGAACAGCTTCTCCTTAATCGAACGGATCAGATCCGAAGTACTGCTCGTCGCGAAATCAGATCTTCCCACGGAGCAGCAGAACAGCGTGTCTCCGCTGAAAAGTACATTTGCATCTTTCACATAATAACAGACACCTCCTGCCGTATGTCCCGGTGTATGAATCACCTGAAATTCATATCCGATCAACGACAGCACATCTTTGTCATGAATCACCTCACCGCCTGCATAGCTGTATCCCGCCGTATAGGTCGTAGATTCGTTCAGTTCCGCTTTGTGAAGGAGGTCCAGATCATTTTCTTCCACATAAACCGGGATTTCCCCAAACATGGCTATAATCTTATCAATTCCCATAATATGATCAAAATGCGCATGCGTCAGAAGGATGGCTTTGGGTTTTAATTGTTCCTCTTCCATATAACTCACCATTTTCCGTGAAAGATTCGCCGGATCAACGATGACCGCTTCCTTCGTGTCTTCATTTGACAGAATATAACAATTGGTACTGATAATACCTGTTACAAACTTCTCTATTTTCATATTCATATCCTCTTCTTACGATATATTTTCTATTTAACCGACTGCACGTTCAATATCCAGCACACCTTGAAGCTGACGGAGCTTTTCAATCACTTTCGCCAGTTCCTCACGCCCATGTACGACAAAACCTGCTTCGATCGTTGCCGTTCCCTGCTTGCTGGTGCGCACATTCATAGACTTCACATCAATATTCATTTCCGTCAGGACTTTGGACATATCCATCAGCAATCCCTGACGGTCATTTGCATACATCTTGATTTCGGCCAGATAGCTTCCGTTGCCTTCACCGTCCGCCGGTTTTTCCCACTCAGCCGGTATTAGTCGTGCACGTTCCGGCTCTGATAAATGAATCATATTCACACAATCCGTCCGATGGATCGACATACCGCGGCCTCGAGTGATAAATCCGACGATCTCGTCACCCGGAACAGGATTACAGCATCTGGAAAAGCGCACTGCCATATCGTCAATTCCCTTAACAACGATTCCACTTTTCGATTTTGCAATGTGAACCTTATTCTTGGATGCCTCCGCGATCTTTTCCATTACGATCTCGTCGGTGATCTCTTTTTTGTGATCCTTGCCGTATTCTTCAACAAGACGGTTGATCACCTGACCTTCTTTCAGGCCGCCGTGTCCGACCGCCGCCAGAATAGAATCCCAGTCACGAAATCCGTATTTTTCCTGCACGATCTGCATGTATTTCGGCTTCAAAAGATCAGCCAGTACAAATCCTTTCGCCTTGCTGTAGGCCAGCATCATTTCTTTTCCGCGTACAATGTTTTCTTCGCGGAACTCTTTCTTGAACCACTGATTGATCTTATTCTTCGCCTGTGTACTTTTGACGATATTCAGCCAGTCCCGGCTGGGACCTTTGGAATTCTGTGAAGTCAGGATCTCGATCCTGTCACCGTTTTGTATCTTATAATCAATATTGACCAGCTTACCGTTCACACGCGCACCGACCATTTTATTGCCGACTGCAGTGTGGATCGCATAGGCAAAGTCAATCGGCGTAGAACCATTCGGAAGGTTCTTCACGTCTCCGTTCGGGGTAAAGCAATATACATCCTCCGCAAACAGGTCCAGATCTCCTTTGAGGAGGTTCATAAATTCCCGGTTGTCGGACATATCTTTCTGCCACTCCAGGATCTGTCTGAGCCAACTCAGCTTCTCCTCTTCCTTCGCTTCTACGCTCTTCTTACCGTCATTTGATTCCTTATATTTCCAGTGTGCGGCAATACCATATTCTGCCGTTTTGTGCATCTCTTTGGTTCGGATCTGAATTTCAAACGGCTGGCCGACAGAGCTCATCAAAGTCGTGTGAAGCGACTGATACATATTTGCCTTCGGCATAGCAATATAATCCTTGAATCTTCCCGGAACCGGTGTGTACATCTCGTGAATGACTCCCAGCGCAGCGTAACAGTCTTTCACAGAATCTACAATGATCCGGACTGCGAACAGATCATAGATCTGATCCACGGTTTTATCCTGGTTGACCATCTTTTTATATATACTGAAGAAATGTTTCACTCGACCGTTGACTTCCGCCTCAATGTTCGCATTTTCCATATGAGCGGAGACCTCATCCACGATCTGCTGAACAAACTCCTCTCTCTCTGTCTTTCTCGCATTGATCTGTTTCACCAGATCATAGAATACTTCCGGTTGAGAGTATTTCAGTGCCAGGTCATCCAACTCTGTCTTTATTTTAGAAATACCAAGCCTCTGCGCGATCGGCGCGTAGATGTCCATGGTCTCTTTCGCCTTTTCCTTCTGCTTCTCCGGCCGCATATACTGCAGAGTCCGCATATTATGCAGACGGTCTGCAAGTTTAATAATGATAACGCGGATATCTTTTGCCATAGCAAGGAACATTTTCCTAAGGTTCTCCGCCTGAACATCCAGCTTATCCGCCGAATAGGATAACTGTCCCAGCTTCGTCACACCGTCCACCAGAAGTGCGACTTCGTCTCCGAATTCTTCCTTGATCTCATCATACGTCATGACCGTATCTTCCACAACATCGTGAAGGATTCCTGCTGTGATCGTCTCCTTATCCATCTCCAGCTGCGCCAGAATGATTCCAACCCAGAGCGGATGAATGATATAGGCTTCCCCGGACTTTCTCTTCTGACCTTCATGCGCGTTTTTCGCGATACAATATGCTTTTTCGACCATTGAGATGTCCGCCGACGGATGATATTTCTGAATCCGCGCAATTAAACTATTATACAATTCATCCGGGTTCTGATAGTCTGCAGGTGCCTTTACCGCATGGCCATCGACGATATCCAGTTTTTTATTACTCGCTTCAATCAGCGGCTCCTGACTGATGTCCCATCCATCTGCCATATCTTCCCCCTCCTTTTCCTTAGTTTCCGGGATATTGGATTACGGACTCAACCGGATAACCTTCCAGTTTGCTCCGTCCCTTCAATCCTTCCAGCTCAATCAGACAAAGAAAGCCTACAACTTCTCCGCCCAGTTCCTCGACCAGCTTAATGATTGCTTCTGCGGTTCCTCCTGTTGCAAGAAGATCATCCACTATGATCACTTTATCTCCCGGCTTGATGGAGCGCTTGTGAATCTCGATTTCCGCGGTGCCGTACTCCAGCTCATAGGAAGCAGATATCGTCTCACATGGAAGTTTTCCCTTCTTTCGCACCGGCACAAATGCCTTGTGATGGTTGTACGCGATCGGCATTCCGAAAATGAAACCTCTGGATTCCGGTCCGACAATCACATCAAATTCTCTGTCACCTATTTTTTCTTCCAGACCATCAATTGCAAGATGAAGTCCATCCGCATTTTCCAATACACTTGTCACGTCTCTGAAAATAATTCCCTCCTGCGGGAAATCCGGAATACTTACTACATAATCTTCTAACTTTTTCATGAAACCTTCCACCCTTTGTACGCATAATAAAATATTATTAATTATATCACAAAATTCTGAATTTTCAAAATCTATTTATAATTTTGAATCACAATCTGTGGAGTTTTTATTCCCTGGTATTCATTGATATCGGGATAATATGTAAATGCCATTTCGATTCCCTTCTCTGCGCGGTTTCTTGGCACATTCCTGCCGCTCAGCATATCCTGATATGCCCGATCCCCGAACTTCTGTTTTATATAATTCAAAAAGCCTTCTATATCACCGAAATACATTGCATCGATCCCGGTTCCGTTCGTATCTTCCACGCGAAGTTTCAACACATTCCGATTTTTTCCCAGGATCCGCGCTCCAAGAACATGTACTTTTCGTTCTGCAAACAGCGGCTTCGCGTTAGCCTTTCCGAATGGTTCCAGGACCTTTATATCTCCGACAAATTTCTCCGTCACCGCAGAAAAAGGAAGCTGCATATCAATCTGTATCTTTTCCACGAGGTCTTCCTCTGATAGCTGTGATTTCCGGTTGATCTCCTGGCGGAACTGCTCCAGATTCTCTTCCGGAAGCGAGAGACCTGCCGCCATCTTATGTCCGCCAAACCGCGTCAGAAGATGCGCACAGCGATTCAATCCTTCATACATGTGCCATGTCTCAATTGATCGACCGGATCCTTTCAGCCCTTCCTGGGCGCGGGTCAGGACAAACACCGGTCGGTAATATTTCTCCCTGACTCTTCCTGCCACGATTCCCGCAAGACTCTCATGACACTGCGGAAGATAGATTACCAGAACATCATCATCCCGGATCTCCGTATTCTCAACCTGAATAAACGCTTCCTCCACCGCCTGGGCCGTCATGTCCTTTCTGCTGTCATTCAAAGCCTTCAAATCCCCTGCCAGCACATCTGCCTCTTTCTGCGTTCTTGCTTCCAAAAGCTCCAGCGCCCGCTTCGCTGTATCCAGACGGCCGCTTGCATTCATGCACGGTCCCAGGACAAATCCAATATGATAGGTATTCAGGTTCGCAGCATTGACTCCTGTACATTCAATCAGTGCTTTTAATCCCTTATTCTTCGTACGCTTCAGCATTTCCAGGCCCTGCTTTACGAAAATACGATTTTCATCCACGAGATCCACCACATCTCCAACCGTGGCAATGGCGACATTTTCCATCAAATAATCCAACTCACATACATCACTGTCCATTGCTTCTGCCAATGCTTCCACAAGCTTATAGGCGACTGCAGCTCCGCAGAGACCTTTAAATGGATACAGACAATCCGCTCTTTTGGGATCAACAACCGCATCCGCCTCCGGGAGAAGATATGCTCTTTCGCCTTCCTCTTCGCGATAAGGTACTTCATGATGATCTGTCACAACCACCGTCATCCCCATGCTTTTTGCATAAGCTATTTCTTCTGCCGCCGCAATCCCATTGTCGCAGGTCACAATGGTGTCAACATCCGCGTCAAGTGCCCGGTCGATCAGGTGGCGATTTAATCCATATCCGTCTTTCATTCGATCCGGAATATCACTGTCCACATCAGCTCCCAGATAACGGAACCCTTCCAGGAGAATGTAGGTCGACTGTATTCCGTCTATGTCATAATCCCCGATAACACGGATACGCTTTCCTGCCCGGATCCGCTCCACAAGGACATTGACAGCCTTATCCATATCCTTCATCAGCATTCCATCATAGAGATCCGCAATCGTTCCGTTCAAATATTTCGCAATCGCCTCATCTCCGATGACATCTCTGTTTCGAATCAGTGAAGCGATTCGCGGACTGATATGAAATTTCTCACTGATATGTGCAAAATCCGCACCTTTTCTCAAAAGTACCCAGTTTTCCATCTTATCGTTTCCTTTCAATCTTATCCTGATATATGGAAAAGGTGTCGGAAAACTCCAACACCTTTTCTCTATCAAATTTCATAATACAATTTATTTTTTCTTCTTTCCGCCTGCCGGAACTTCTTTCTTCTTCCATTTGGTCTTCATCATATACCACAGGGCTCCTGTGATGCATACAGAAGAATATCCGCCGCATACGATACCTACCATCAGAGGGCTTGCGAATTCCTTAATCGAACTTACGCCCAGGATGTAGATCACTGCAACCATGACAAAGGTAGTGAGTGAAGTATAAATACTTCTGGTAAGTGTATTGGTGATACTCTTATTTACTACGTCTGCCAGGCTTTCATCCCGTTTCTTCAAATGTATTTCTTCACGGATACGGTCGAATATAACGATCGTCGCATTGATGGAGTATCCGACAATAGTAAGCATACATGCGATGAATGTATTTCCTACGGAGACTCTTGCCACTGCGTAGAAAGCCAGTACTACAAGAACATCGTGCAAAAGTGCGATAACCGCGCTGGTTGCGAAACGGATGTCTTTGAAACGGAACCAGATGTAGATCAGCATACAGATCGTAGCGATAATTACCGCGATGATCGCATCCGTTCTCATCTCTTTGCTGACAGTAGAACTGATATTTTCTGCTGTAATCAGAGATTCATCTACTCCGAATTTATCTACAAGTGCCTGATTCAACGCTTCTCTCTGTTCCAGATCCAATGTCGTAGTCTTAATGATCACCTGTGTGCTGTCTTTCACCTTCTGCGTCTGAACATTCTTATCGCCGGTCACCTCTTCTACAACCGGTACGATGAGAGAATCAATTTCCTTGATATCATAATCTTCATTGAAGGTCACATTGGTAGCCGTACCACCCTTAAATTCCAGGCTGTAATTCAGAGCGCCGTTTCCGCCTGCTGACTGCACACCCATTGTAATCAGGCCAACCGCAATGACTGCAATCGAAATTGCGAAACAAAGATTCTTTTTGCCAAGGAAATTGAATACCTTTGACTCTTTCTTCTTTTTTGCATAGAATTTCTCATCACGGATTCCAATTGCATAGAAGGAAAATACAATTACTCGAGTGATCACAAGTGCTGTGAACATGGAAATCACGATACCAAGAGCAAGTGTCTGAGCAAATCCTTTGACAGAACCGGAGCCCTTAAGTCCCAGTACGATTGCCGCGATCAAAGTAGTCACGTTACCATCCACGATCGCGGACATTGCCTTCTTAAATCCGTTTCTGAGTGATGATCTCACACTCACTCCGGCAGCAATCTCTTCCCTCACACGCGCGAAGATAATAACATTCGCATCAACTGCCATACCGATACCGAGGATAATACCTGCGATTCCAGGAAGAGTCAGTGTAATGTCAAATGCGTTCAAAAGTACAATGACCAGTCCTGTATAAATGAGAAGTGCAAGTCCTGCAGCAAAACCAGGAAGCAGGTATACAATACACATGAAGATAAAGACTAACGCAAGACCGATCGCTCCTGCTTTCAAGCTTGTACTGATTGCTTCCTCACCAAGCTGTGCCCCCACTACATTGGAACGGAGTTCTTCCAGTTCCAGCTTCAGTCCACCGATTCGGATCGTTGAAGCAAGTGTGTCAGCTTCCTCATAATCTGCCATACCTTCGATGACAGCCTGTCCATTTTCAATCACAGAATTAACCACCGGTGCACTGATCGTTTCGCCATCATAAACAATGGCGATCTGCTTTCCAAGATTTTCTTCCGTTGCCTTTGCAAATTTCTCTGCGCCTTCGTCCGTAAGCTCCAGAGCCACAACATACTCATTATTCTTTGTCGTGCTGTTCTGCTGAGTCTGTGCCTGAGCACTCTTCACATCAGAACCACTTAATACGACTTCTCCGTTCGGATCCTGGAATTCCAGTGAGCCCGGTTTTCCGAGTTCTTCCAGAACAGTATTTGCATCGGAAACACCCGGAATCTCAATGCTGATCCGGTCATCGCCTTCCTGATAAACAGAAGCCTCTGTACTGTACTGTTCCACACGTTTCTGTAATTTGTAGATGGTATCTGCCATCTCTTCTTTGGTCGGATTCTTGTCCTTTGCCTGATAGGTAATGCTGACACCGCCGGCAAGATCAAGACCCAGGTTAATGTTCTTTGCTGCACCGGAATGTGAGGATCCGAATCCCTGAGCACAGGTAAATCCAAGCAGTCCCATAAGTGCAGCGATCAGAACAAGGCTGATAATCCCTTTACTTTTCTTCATGTCCTACTTCCTTTCTTCTGCCAAAGCAGCCTTTATCATGATTGCACATTCTACCCGCTTACGCTCCATCTCGCATCCGATGTCATAGGAGTCGTTCAGACCGCCTGCATATTTATATGCATTCGCCATACAGCCTCCGCTGCAATAGAATCTGGCAAAACATTTCTTGCATTTTTCCTTGGTATATACATTACAGCACCGGAATGCGTCCGCAATCTCCGGTTTTGTAATTCCTTCATCCACATTTCCCATCAGGAAATCTTCATCTCCGACAAACTGATGGCACGGATAGAGATCGCCCCACGGAGTTACCGACAAATACTCTGTTCCGGATCCGCATCCGGACAATCTCTTATACAGGCACGGTCCGCCTTCCAGATCGATCATAAAATGGAAGAAATTAAAGCCTTCGCCCTTTCTTTCCTTCTCAATCACGAACTGCGCCAGCTTATCATATTCTTCAAAAATCTTCGGCAGATCCTCTTCACGGATCGCATACGGATCCGAAGCATCCCCGACAACCGGTTCGATGGACATCTGTTTGAACCCAAGCTCTGCAAAATGCTTTACATCCTCGGAGAAGTCCAGATTATTTCTGGTAAATGTTCCCCGGATATAGTAACGCTCCTGATTTCTGGAATCCGCAAGTTTCTGGAATTTCGGCACGATCAGATCATAACTGCCCTTCCCGTTTCGGAACGGTCTCATACGGTCATTGACTTCTTTTCTTCCGTCGAGACTCATGACCACGTTATCCATCTCTTTATTGATAAACTCCTGGATCTCATCATTCAGCAGAACACCATTCGTCGTCACTGTAAAACGAAAATGCTTATTATGTATCTTCTCCTGTTCTCTTCCGTATGCAACAAGATCCTTGACAACCTGCCAGTTCATCAGCGGTTCCCCGCCGAAGAAATCCACTTCCAGATTACGTCTGCTGCCCGAATTGGCAATCAGGAAATCCAGGGCTTTCTTTCCCACTTCAAAACTCATCATGGCTCTTCTTCCATGATATTCTCCTTCTTCTGCAAAACAGTATCTGCATGCCAGATTGCAGTCATGCGCAATATGCAGGCACATTGCCTTCACAACCGTCTTGCGTTTCACGACCTCACCGATGAGCGGCTCATAAGTATCCTTCACAAATAACTGCCCCGACTCCGTGAGTTCTGTCACATCCTCTAATATTTCTCTTAATTCTTCTTCCGGATATTTATCCTTCAGCTCCGCTTTCACTGCCTCCCAGGTCTCATCCTGACGAAGCGTCTCGGCTGTCTGGTTCTCATTCCTTGCATTCAGACATGCAATCACGTCATATGCTGCCTGATCCACCGTATGAACGCATCCGCTGTTGATATCCATCACGATCAAATATCCGTTATTCTGGTACTGATGAATCACAACCGGTACCCCTTTCTAATTTGTTTTCCATAACGCCAATAGACAGCGGCTTTTAGCCGCTGCCTTGATTCATACTAAGATAAAATTCTCTTATTTGCTGTGCTCGCAAGTCTGATTTCCTACGGTACAGGATGTCTTACAAGCAGACTGGCAAGATGTCTGGCATTCTCCACATCCGCCTTTTTTTACTGTATTGTTCAGAGTCTGTGTATTCAATGTCTTAATATGCTTCATTGCAATCTCCTCCTTACTTTTCACTATGTACTATAGTATATCACAACACCCTTGACAGCGTCAACGTCAAAGTGTTACAAGTTTTCTTCTCATGAGAGCATACCTCCCAGCATCCCCCCCGCCGCACAAAGTGCAAATGAAACCAGCATACTGCTTCCTCCCTGGATTGTGCGGTATACACCGATTGAAATCATGAGAAGCAGTGCAAAATACAGGATTCCGATCAGAGTCCCCCACAGGAACCGCCTCGTTCCTGCCAGCTTGCCTGCTATCATTCCTCCGATAAAAGCAGATACCAGATACACGATCAGGATTCCGATCTCTACTTTCTTCTCATCCAGTCCAAACTTATACAGCAAAAACGTCAGAAGCAAAAGAAGCAGGGCTGTCACGATATAAGAAGCAAGCAATGCCTTCAGTATTTGAATCGGTTTGATCACAGAATTCACTTTCTTTTCCATGTTCTGTTCCTCCTTATCTAAAACATGTGTATGCAGATAAGTTTAAAATCAGAACGAAAAGCTGTTTCTAATCGTACAGGAACTTTACATAAATGATGGATTGTTGTCGGAGCAGACATATCACAGAACACACCGTTGAGCATCTCTCTTTTTTCCGTTTTATTATCCCTTTTAGGGTTCTTCAATATTTATTACAAATGTTTACCTGGGTATTTGGGCAATAATACCGGATAATAGTTCTGCCTTGCGAGTGAACTATGGCAATTAGTATTATCATAAATCAAGTTTAGAATAAGGTCAGCTGCAGTCTTTCCCTATGTAAAAAGGAATGCCCACCATCCGGTAAGCATTCCTCTGATAATTCCATATTTTCTGCCAGAATGATTCTTTTCCTAATGGGTCGTTCCCATTGCTTCTTCAATGTCTTCTGTATTGTTTACAGTAGCCTCAATCGCATATTCAAGGCACTTCGCAATCATTTCCAGAGACATGAACGGAGTTCCGTTCGGCTTATCGACCACCTGCTCAGTAGCAAATGGTACATGAATAAATCCGGCACGAATATTGGTATATTTTGTTGCTGCCATATGAAGTACGTTATACATCACACAGTTGCATACATAGGTTCCTGCTGTATAGGAAATATGGCAGGGGATTCCATGATCACGGATGTTCTTTACAATTGCCTTAACCGGAATCGTCGCAAAATATGCCGGTGCGCCGTCCACCTGAAGCGGTTCATCCATAGGCTGCTCTCCGGCATTATCCGGAATACGCGCTTCTGCAAGGTTCACTCCCACCTGTTCGATGGTAACACAAGAGCGACCGCCTGCCTGTCCGACATTGATGACAACGTCCGGCTGATATTTCTGGATCCCTGCTTCTACAGCCGGACCACTCTTTGAAAACACCGTCGGAATCTCCAGTTTAATGATCTCTGCCCCCGCAATCGTATCCGGCAATAATTTTACTGCCTCATATGCAGGATTTACTTTTTCTCCCCCAAACGGGTCAAAACCTGTTACTAATACCTTCATGTTCGTTTCCTCCTTACGACTCTTTCTGACCATTGACAAAAAGTTCCGCATGCGGAACTTTTTTGTAGCACCGCCGGTATTAATATACCACCGGTTCTGGTATGATAATCTTCCCTTGCTGCATAATCTGTCTATTATCAGTATAAATGTCCGGTTCCAGACACACAAGGTCAAAATGACCATTTGCGTTCTGCTTGCCTCCCAGCGCCAGATTCCTTCCCAGGCCAATATGAAAAGTTCCGTATGCCGATTCGTCTTCGATATAACAATTACCCAGACACCGGGAATAAGAATTCAAACCAATCCCAAATTCTCCTCCGATATAGATTCTCGGATCCCTGTATTCTTCCATATAGTTTTTCAGTTTTATGCCGGTATGCGTTTCTTCTATATCTGTTATCCGCCCCTCGTGAAACAGAATCCGGGTCGGCTCATTTGCACGCCCTATATAACCGAGAGAACCGTCCAGCATCATAACGCCTTCTGTCTTCGTCTCCTCGATCGGAACGTATACCTCAATGCTGGCAGAAGAATATCCTTTTCCATCTTTGATCACACCGTTGAAGAAGCCCGGATTCCGGTTTTCTTTATACATGACCAGATCCGTTCCCGCCGATGTCGTCACATGGATTTTTTCAGAACTGCGAAGGTATTTCATGATCACCTTCGCCATCAGACGGCTTTTCTTCGTATCCATCGTCATGAAATCATATTCCAGCATGGATCTGCCATCATTTGTAGAAAGCGGGAGGGACAGGAACTTCTTGTGCTTCTGAATCGCACGTTTTGCCGCTTTTGTGGTCACAAGTGAATAATCGGTCGCAGCGATTATGGCCGTATACGGGTCGAACACTTCCTCATTCGTGTCAAAAAATACCCCTACCAGCCTTCCTGCATCTTCCACAGTCAGCGTATTGACCGATCTTGCTCTTCCGATCGCACATTTCCGCAGCATTCTCGCTTCCGGCAAATGCTCTCTTGTCGTCACGATCAGCAGCTTGTCCCACGGCTTTACCCGGACCCAGTCGCAGATCACAATTTGGGCTCCCCGCTCCATATCCCGACTCATCTTTCCATCATCCTTTTTCGTAAATGCTTATTTGAATAAGATCATATAGCAGATCTGGAATACCAGCATGATCATAGCTATAAGAACCTGATTCTTAATAACACCCCAGCGATCCTTCATATTCAGAATAGCAACCGGAACGATATTGAAGTTTGCAGCCATAGGTGTACAGAGCGTTCCACAATATCCGCATGTAAGAGCAAGCATACCGATTATAACCGGATTTGCTCCATAAGCAAGTACGAACGGTGCGCCGATACCAACTGTCATAACTGTGATCGCTGCAAATGCGTTACCCATGATCATAGTAAATAATACCATACCTACTGCATATACAATAATACCTAAATTTACATTTCCCTTCGGAACGATATTTTCTACGATACCCGCAATCACTTCGCCGACACCTGCTGCAGTGAACACGCCACCCAGACATCCAAGAAGCTGAGGAAGCATACAGAGAGGTCCCATCAGAGAAAGGAAACGCTCTGATTCTTTCAAAAATACATCCGGTTTGTTTTCAGACGGATTGTAAACCATCAGAATGATAACAGCTACTAATGTACCGAGTGTTACTGCAAGCATGGAACTGATATTGGTAAACAAAGCCATGCAAAGTGAGAAGATACCAACACAGACAGCCGGGAAGAAGATCTTCATACCAACTTTCTTGTACTGCTTCTGTGTATATTCTTTGGTCGGGACTTCTGCTTTTCCGACTTTTACCTTCTTGAAGATCGGCGGGATACACATGATAATAACCAGTGCACCGGAAACCTTCGCCGGCAGCCATGTACCAAATGCACACACGATACCGAATGAACACCAGAAAACGGCTGTTCCGATTCTGGAAGGATTTTCTTTGTCAAGTAAGTTCTTAATACCTGCGTAAATTGTAACAAGTCCGATTATGATCCAAACGATATTAACCAGATTTGTGTTTAAAGTAGGGTCAATCTGAATAAATTTTAAAGCACTCATTTATGTCTCCTCCCTATTTCTTTGTTGTCTTTGCTGAATTGCCATAGTATTTCTGCTGCATTTTCTTATCCTTGATCACTACAAATGCACATGCAACGATCAAAGCAAAGATTGCAACCGGAATTTCTGTTACAGCAAGATCGATCAGTTCTACTTCGTATCCGAGTCCGGCTAATGTAGTCTGTACAAGAATACCGCCGGCTCCACCTACAAAGAGCACCTGGAAGAAGAACCATGTAACGTTTTCCATTGCAGATGCCATACCTTTTACATCTTCAATATGTTCCTCTGTTGCTTTGTTTCCGCCATTTTCAATCGCAGCTTCTGCCATTGGAAGAACAACCGGCCGGATGAATCCGGCAACACCACCGAATCCTACGTTGAACGCTCCGAAGATACCACGCATGATACCGTATGCAGCAACAACCTTACCTGCAGTAGCACCTTTCACCTTCTTAATCAGGTCTGCAGCTGCCTCACGCAGTCCGTTTCTCTCCAGTACACCGGTTACCAGAAGAATCATGATGAAAATTGCCATACTTCTGTTGGCAACAAAGTTTGTTCCAATTGTTTCCAAAAGTCCACCGATTCCAAGACCGCCCACAAGACCTGTTGTGATCAGTGCAAGGAAAATAATGAGGATTGAATCCAGTTTCAGCGCAAATCCTACAATTACGATTAAAACGCCAAGTAATTTGATGAGTTCCATAGAAATCTCCTCCTTTAGAATATATTTTATTTATTTTTTCCAGATCCGCCGACAATCATTGGCCGTAATCGACAGTATCTGGCAAAAACCGCATTGTCACGTAAGCCGCAATCACAGTCGAAGACATTCTCTGCCTTCATAAGCATCTGCAGTGTCGCTTCGTCATGAGCCACATGGGCCCGGGCGCATAAATTCAAGTATTCTCCCTGTGCCGTCTCATCCGCCACTTCACTTGTGTAGGCAACCGTGGTGATCCATGGGAAACGGATCGACGGATACCGATGAGTCGGATCCGACGCAAACGGGATCCAGTAATTGATCATATTTTTATAGTAATTTGCCGGGAAAAGCTTCGGCATCCATGCATGTGCATATTTTTCAAACTGCGCACTCCACTCGAGATTCCATCTCGTCATCTCTTCATCCTCGGCAATCTTGTCTGCGATCACATCTTCCATCTCTTTGTTCACTGGATAATTATCCTTGTATTCCGGATTGGTAACATACCAGAAATATCCATACAGCAGAGATCTCGGAAGCCAGAATCCTTTGTAGGAAGGTGAAGTATAACCTGAAAACTGCTGTTCCCACTCATGGCTCGGTACACCGTGATTATCTACGATCATATCCGGCACAAATTTTTCAAACAACCGTGTCAGTCCCATCGCTTCACTATGTATCGTATCCGGGCGGAAATGCTCATAATAAAATTCTTTACCAATTGAATTAAATCTTGCCACATGCAGTTTCCAGTTTGGATGTTCCTTCTGAAGCTCGTAATGAATTGCAGCGCCATCCACATTTTCCATCGGAACAAGTACCAGGTTCAGCTTCTCGGGAAGATCCCTGTAAATATCTTCCGTCAACAGTTTCTTCAAAAGAATCAGGGAAGCATTCGTACTGGACACCTCGTTTGCATGATGGCGGGCATTGATAACCTCACTCGGGCATCTGGTCAGCCGCTTCGTCATAGACAGATATCCCTTGTACTCTGGTTTAAGCCAGATCGCATATACTTCTCTTCCGGCATAAGATACCGCTGTACGGAACACATCGATTCCTTCTACCTGCTTTAATTCTTCAATAATCTCACAATAGGTATCATAACCAATCAGTTCCTGTTCATGCAGGTCAATCTCGGTAATCTTCTTCACCGGGCGGTCTTTTTTTTCAGGGACTGCCGCTTCGTAGCTGTGTCCGTTTTCATCCCGGAGTACAATACAATAACATGGATCCAAACGATTCGCAAGATCAAGAATGCCTTTATCAAAAAGCTCGGCATAAGCAGAAAGTACCATTTCCGGAACGCCTTCTGTTCGAATCAAAAGTTCCAACCGGTCTCCGCACATCCGTATACGTTCTGCCCATACCTGTACATCTTCTCTGTTCTTCTGTGAAACCACTTCATTACCTTCACACAGAATGCAGGCCGATTCCCGCAGCTGCTCATAAAGCGTCACTTTAAATACCGGTGCTCCTTCCCGGTTATGGATCTCAGGAAGGATCAGTCCCGGTGCATCCAGCATGACATCTGCTCTTTGTACGCCGTAATTCTTAAAATAGTCACTTCCGACAAAATACATATCTTCATGCAGCGCATCCAGAGAGGAAATCAGATCTTCTCTGCTCCCGGTTCTGTAATCCGGCTCACTTACCGTAACATCCAGCGAAAGTTTATGGAAGAACGGCTGCAGATCAGAACGGATTTCTCCGCCAGTCTTCTTCTCGATATATCTGCGGCAGTCAGGCAGCACTTCTGCCTGATAGATATCCCAAACTTCTTCCAGATCTGTCTTGATCTCTTCAGAAAGCTTTTCTTCTCCATTTACCCACACCCGGACATAACCGGTCGCCGGATGAACCTTTCCCATCTGCGGATATTCATCCATATACGGACGTTCCTCATAATGTACCAGATACCGGAATTCACGACTTTCTTCTCCCGCAGCAACACGGCAGAGATAGGTGATATTCTCATCACCTTCGTACGGAAGGAACACCACATCCTCACATGCGATTCCCAGTTTTTCTGTGATGATATCCTCAATCGGATAAAGCTCCTGCAAATAGCGGATCGGAAGGTCATACCATTTATCCGGATTATCGGCCTTCAAATTATGATAAGACGGTGTTGCACCGTTCTCATCAAGCCACTCGGTCTGCCCTTCCGGAAGAAACGGTTTGAAATAAATCTCAACCTTTGTCGTATCTACCTTTGCAGCTTCCGGAATGACAACTTCTTCCATCCACGAAAATCCCTGCTTGTAAGCACAGATCAGCTGCGCCTGTTCCAGCACTGCTCCTTTTTCTTCAAGATGTTTCGCTACATCTGCAACGATCCTGCTGCGCACTTTTTTGTCCTCACTGAGCGCGCCTTCGATTCTGACCCGATCTCCGCATCCGATGCATGGATAGATCTTCTCTTCCAGAACCTGTGTAAATGTATCCACTTCCCACGGAAGCTCATATACTTTTTCATAGACCTTGCGGCCGGATTTATAATTGTAAAATACAGAATCCGGGAATTGTTCTTTCTGTTGATCGGTAATCTCCGGAGATCCATACAGTTCATATGCTCCCGGCTCCGTCTGCTCATACGCGCTCAGATAGGCGAGCTGTCCGTCTGCATTTCTCAAAGCGAAATCATCCGCCATATCCATCAGCACATCCCGCCAGCTTCTCCATGCATCGACAACCGGGAATTTCTCACAGACAAGGGCGGACAGCTTCTCCAGTTCTTCGCCGCGTCCTCTTACATACAGGCGAACCGCATTCTCTTCCTGCTCCACTGCCATCTCTGCACTCTTGGCATCTTCAAACACGATCGCATTCCCCTGATAGGTCTCATCTGCAAGGATCTTGCCCTCATAGGCAGTGGTCTCCATTCCCAGACGAAATGCAATGTTACACGCCGCCGTGATCATAGACAGATCCGCTTCCTTGGGCAGGATTATCCGAACATCCAACTTGTCCGGCAGAAAGTCATAATCCTCATCTTTCAGAAACTCCCCGGTTCCAAACAGAGTCTCAAGACCTTTCTTCTTTCGGAAATCAGTATCAAAAATCGGTCCTTCTTTCTTTGCCGGCAGATATCCTTCCGGTGCTGCTTTGGCTTCCAGTCTCCATAAAGCGGTCAGTTCGTCTTCGGTTCCCGGAACCTCGATTTCTCCGTCCAGTGCCGCTATCGGAAATTCTGCTGTCTCCGTCTGGAATCCATAAAGCAATGCTGCCTCAATGGCTAGCTGTTTCTCCTTCCATTCCATGGAATGCTCCAACCTCAATCTCTTCATCCCGCAACCTCCTCGCAGTCAAAATAGTACCAAATTCCGTACTGCGTTCTCTTTTTTGATTTTATCATTGTAACAGAGATATGAAATTAAGTCAAGTAAAGCCTTTTTTTACCACTGTTTTTGTGCATTTTTGCCAATTATCTTGAAATTTGCGTTTTTACTATGTTATGATATGGAAGCTAATATTTTTACTTTCGAATTAGCATCCAATTCTTTACAAAAGAGAGACGTATTATGAGAAAACCGTACAAAAGTAAAACAAAAGAAAAAATTATGCAGGCTGCGTGGGAGCTTTTCTATGAACAGGGCTACGAAGAAACAACCATTTCACAGATTATCGAGAAATCCGGGACCTCACGCAGCGCCTTTTATCACCACTTTCACGGAAAAGAAGAACTTCTTTTTTCGGTCGCTTATACTTATGACATAATCTACGAAGACTGGCAGAAGCAAAATCTGGATTCCTCTCTTCATTCCGTGGAAAAACTGAAAATATTTAATGTATTCGTTATGCGTTCCGTTGAGGATTCCCCATATCGGAGTTTTTATCCTACCCTTTACGGACTCCAGGTCATGACAAGTGGAATGCGCCATATTCTGAATCCTGACAGAAAATATTATCAGATCATGCGTTCCCTGGTGAAAGACGGACTGGAATCCGGCGAGATCACCTCGCCCCATTCTTATACCACTCTGGCAGACATGATCTGTGGTTTCCAGATCGGTCTTACCTATAACTGGTGTCTTCAGCAGCAGCGTTATTCCCTTCTGGAATATGCACAGACGATCATGGATCCATTTTTCGAATCACTGAGATCCTGATTCATTTGATTTATTATGCATAGAAACAAAAAGAGGAAACCTCCGCTCACAACTTGCGTGTTTCCCTTTTTTATTTCTTCTATACACCTGAAAACTGACTGTAATACAGCTGATGATAGAATCCGCCTTTCCGGATCAGTTCTTCATGATTTCCCTGTTCCACGATCTTACCGTCTCTCATGACCAGGATTACATCCGCTTCACGGATCGTGGATAATCGGTGTGCAACGATGAAACTGGTCCTTCCCTCCATCAGACGTGCAAATGCCTTCTGGATCTGCACTTCGGTTCTGGTATCAATGGAAGAAGTCGCCTCATCCAGAATCAGCATCGGCGGTCTGCAGAGCATAACACGGGTGATGCAGAGCAGCTGCTTCTGTCCCTGCGACAGGCTTCCGCCGTCCTCCGTGATCCAGGTATCATACCCCTTCGGAAGACGTTTGATAAAACTGTGCGCATGGGATGCTTTGGCTGCCTCGATGATCTCTTCCTCCGTCGCATCCGGCTTCCCCATAATAATATTGTCGCGAATCGTGCCGGTCTTCAGCCAGGTATCCTGAAGCACCATACCGTATCCTGCGCGAAGACTTCTTCTAGTCACTTCCCGGATATCTTCTCCTTCCACACAGATTTTTCCTCCGGTCACATCATAGAAACGCATCAGCAGGTTGATCAGCGTGGTTTTCCCACACCCGGTCGGTCCCACAATTGCTACTTTTTGTCCCGGTCTTACTTTCAGGCTGAAATGTTCGATCAGCTTCTGTTCCGGTACATAAGAGAATGACACATCCTCAAGACGGACATTTCCTTTGATATCTGTCAACACTTCTGCATGTTCCTTTTCCGGAATCTGTGGTTCTTCCTCAATGAGATCAAAGATTCTCTGCGCACAGGCAATCGCATTCTGCAGTTCTGTGATCACTCCGGATATCTCATTGAACGGTTTCGTATACTGGTTCGCATAACTGAGGAAGCAGGATAACTGACCAACAGTCAGTGACCCGTTCAGTACCGCAAATGCTCCCGTAATTCCCACACCGGTATACACCAGGCTGTTAACAAATCTGGTGGCCGGATTCGTGATGGATGAGAAAAATGTTGCCTTCAACGAGCAGTCTTTCAGTCTTTCGTTGATCTCGTCGAACTGTTCGACCACCTTATCGCCCTGTCCAAAAGCCTGTACCACTTTCTGATTCCCGATCATCTCATCGATCAGCCCCGTCTGTTCTCCTCTTGTCTCAGACTGAAGCTTGAACATGGTAAATGTACGACTCGCGATAAAGTTTGCCACCAGGAAAGATACCGGCGTGATCAGCACAACCACCAACGTGATCTTCACATTTACAGAAAGCATAAATCCCAGCGTCCCGACGATCGTTGCCACTCCGGTAAACAACTGTGTGAATCCCATCAAAAGCCCATCTGCAAATTGATCCACATCGGCAATAACACGGCTCACGATTTCACCGTAAGCATGCCCATCTATATATTTCAGTGGTAGAATCTCTATTTTCTTAAATGCTTCATTTCGAATATCCTGGACTACCTGATAGGTCATCTTATTATTGCAGATACTCATGATCCACTGTGCCAGTGCCGTGATCAATACGCAGACACCGATCTGCAGCATCACCAGGAAAACTCCTGTAAAATTAACCTGCCCCTTGGTTACGATATAGTCCACCGCCTTACCCGTCAGCTTCGGAATATACAAAGTCAGTGCGACGGTCAAGGCAGCAAGGAAAATGGAGATCACAACAAAAATCCGGTATTTTCCAAGATAACGAAATACTTTTTTCAATGTTTCCGACTGTTTTTTCTTCTTATCTTCCACCTGCTTACGCCTCCTTCTCTTTCGGGAACTGTGAATAATAGATTTCCTGATAAGCAGGACAATTCTCCAGAAGCTCCCTGTGGGTTCCGACGCCTGCCAGCTCTCCGTCATCCAGCACCAGAATCTGATCCGCATACTGGATGGAAGACGCTCTCTGGGATACGATGAACACCGTAGGCTGCTCTTTCATTTCCCGGATCGCCTTTCTTAATTTTGCATCCGTCGCAAAATCCAGTGCCGATGCACTGTCGTCCAAAATCAAAATCTCCGGCTTCTTCACCAGTGCTCTGGCAATCGTCAGACGCTGTTTCTGGCCGCCGGAAAGGTTCCGCCCGCTCTGCTCGATTTTAAAATTCAAACCTTCTTTTTTCGAATCCACAAATTCCTTCGCCTGCGAAATCTCAAGCGCTTCTTCAATCTCCGCATCGGTTGCATCTTCCTTTCCCCAACGGATGTTCGCTCCGATCGTACCTTTGAACAGAACAGCTTTCTGAAGGACCATACCGACCCGTTCCCGCAGGGAATCCATCTGATACTCTTTTACATTCCGGCCGTCGATGCGGATCTCCCCCCGGGTCGCATCATAAAACCGCGGAATCAGATTTACCAGAGACGATTTCCCGGAACCGGTACCTCCGATAATTCCGATCGTCTGTCCCTGATATGCTTTAAAAGAAATATCGCTTAAAGACTCCGCACCTGCACCCTGGTACGTAAGCGAAACATGCTCAAATTCCACTCTCGGGATCTGTTTTTCATCCGAATCCACCTTCCACACAAGCGTTCCGTCCTGCATATCCGGCTTTTCTTCAAACACGCTCTGAATCCGGTTCGCACACGCCAGTGCTTTCGTGATCGAAATAATCAGATTCGCAAGCTTCACCAGTTCCACCAGAATCTGGGACATATAGTTGAGCAGCGCCACAACCTGCCCCTGCGTCAGTTCCCCGATATTGACCCGGACCGCACCGGTGTATATAAGCACGATCACCGCCCCGTTGATCACAATATAAGTAAGCGGATTCATCAGTCCCGAAATACTTCCGACAAACTTCTGTGCCCTGGTGAGAAGCTGATTATTCTCCTCAAACCGGCGTTTTTCATCCTCTTCTTTGTTAAATGCCCGAATCACTCTCGCCCCCGTCAGATTCTCTCTCGTCACCAGAAGGACCTGATCCAGATGCGCCTGCACCTTCTTATAGAGCGGCATCGTCATCAGCATGATGGAAAATACGATCACAGCAAGCAGCGGAATCGCTACTACAAACACAAGAGCCGCTTTGATATCGATCATAAACGCCATGATCATCGCCCCAAAAACAATGAACGGGGAACGAAGCAGCAGACGAAGCGTCAGATTCAGCCCGGACTGCACCTGATTCAAGTCACTCGTCATCCGGGTGATAAGGGTCGATGTCCCAATCGTATCCATCTCCGAAAATGTAAACTTCTGCACATGCGCAAATAGCGCATGTCTCACCTCCGCCGCAAATCCGGTTGCCGCCTTCGCCGCGAAATACTGCGCCGTGATCGAACAGGTCAGTCCGATGATTCCAAGCGCGATCAGAAGCAGGCACATCCGCACGATGTAGCTCTGATCACTTCTAGCGATTCCTTTGTCGATCACCGCCGCCATGACAAGCGGTACAAACAAATCAAATAACGCTTCCAGCATCTTAAACAAAGGCGCCAGAACCGTTTCCTTCTTATAGTTTTTCAAATATACCATAAGAGATCTCATAGTTTTCTCTCCTCTTAACCTCATTTTCTCCAGATTTTGTATTGATTATATTCTGTTTCTTTAAATCCGTGTTCTATGATACCACAAACCGGGCGAGATAGGAATGGGCATTTTGATTTGATTGTCAAATGCAAATTTTTCATTTTTCTATAACTCCGTTTACTTTCTTCCTTGAATTGAATATGATAGAATTAATCTCAAGTTTTCTTTAGATTTCAAAAATAGAAAGGAGGATTTTATGAATCTTGCGAAAATTTCTTCAAATGGTCAGATTACAGTTCCAGTTGAAATCCGCCGTCTGCTCGGCCTGAAATCTGGTGATAAAATTCTGTTTTTTCAGAAACAGAATGGTGAAATTGTAGTCAGCAATGCCTCCGCTCAGGCAATCTGCAAAGCGCAGACTGCTTTTTCCGGTGTCGCTGAGGAAATGGGGGCTATAATGAAGATGATATTCAGGCACTTGTGGACGAAATACGGTACGGAAAGGGAAAGTTATTATGCGATTTGTTGATGCTGTCGTTTATATTTATAGTAACGTTAAAGATCGTGTTTCGTTTGGGCCAGCAGCCCGTAATTTAAATGGTATGATTATTCTATGAAATATCATATCAGACTGTATAAAGGAGGTACACTATGAAAATAGAGATGCATGTCCATACCAGCGAAGGAAGTCCCTGTGCCGAAACTGATGCAGAAAGTATTGTGAAAGCATACAATAAAGCCGGTTACGATGCCATTGTAATAACTAATCATTTTGACAATAACCTTCTGGTCCATTTTGGAAATACAGAAAAAGCTCGAATCGAAAGATATTTATTGGGATATCGAAAAGCAAAATCAGTAGCATCAGAGAATCGCATAAAAGTCATGCTCGGAATAGAAATACGCCTGGAGCCGAATGAAGAAGATTTTTTAATTTATGGAATCGATGAAGATTTCTTATTTCAAAACCCTGATCTTTGTTTTATGAGTCAAAAAGAACTATATGAACTTTGTCATTCATATGGAGCAGTATTGTATCAGGCTCATCCATTCAGAACTCCATGCATTCCCCGCGATCCCGATTTTTTAGATGGTGTCGAATACAATCAGCGTCCAAACAGTGGAAATAACAACAAGAAATTGGATACATGGCTTCAATCATATCCTGATTTAAAGCGGATCTCAGGCAGCGACTGCCATAACCTGCAGCAGGTGGGTTACGGTGGAATTATAATTCAGGAAACTGTAAATGACTCACAAGAACTGGCAGAAGTTTTAAAACAGCATCCTGTAAAACTAATTATGAACGAACACAGTACGCAATGATTATTATTTGACGCGCGTCAAATAATAATTAGGGTATGCTCTGGGCAATGTGGTGTGAATATGAAAAGATATATACCGTTTCTGAAGACATCAGTCTTACGTGGGTAAAGGAAAGAGTGATTCCAAGTGGAAGACAAAATATTGGAAGCATTCTCAAGAATTACAAATTGAAAGAATATAGCGAGATGGCTCTTTTAAGTTTGTCAAAGGGAAGATGCTTTCAGGATAACTGCTATATTGAGGATATCCCAGAAACAGATATTCCGGAAAATAAAAGAGACAGAATGCGCAAAAATCCTTCACTTTCTTCAAACGCCTTCATTTTTTACAAGCGCATAAAATTCCTCCTATTTACAAATACTATGGAAAGAAACGGAAAGTAAATTCAAAAGATACTGTTAATGGAGGATTTTATTATGAAAGCAACCGGAATTGTAAGACGAATTGATGACCTCGGTCGTGTTGTAATTCCCAAAGAAATCCGCCGCACTCTAAGAATTCGGGAAGGCGACCCTTTGGAAATATTTACAGACCGCAAAGGTGAGATTATTTTAAAAAAATATTCTCCAATCGGAGAACTTAGTACATTTGCAAAACAATATGCGGAAAGTCTGGCACAGACGCTGGGATACCTTGTATGTGTAACTGATATGGATCAGGTGATTGCTGCCGGAGGACCGGGAAAAAAGGAATTTCTTGAGCAATCGATTACCCGTCAGCTAAGTGAGGCAATTGCAAAACGCCAGCAGTTTCTCTCCTTCGCAGGAGAAAAGAATTTTACAAGAATTATAACGGCACAGCCGGAGGAATACGACAGTCAGGTCATCAGCCCGATCATTTGTGAAGGAGATGCCATCGGGTCGATCGCAATTCTTGCCAAAGAAGGGAAAAAGAAATTGGGTGACACAGAATTAAAAATGGCGCTATGTGCGGCCGGGTTTTTGGGGAGACAGATGGAGCAATAATGAAATTGCTCCATCTTCCTTCTATTTTATATCGTCTTCATCAAATTCACACACCACATAGAACCCCCGCGGAGTCTCCTTCACATCCACAACTTTTCCTTTCTTTGACTGAAGTCGTTCCCAGGATCTGAAGTTGGCGCTCATCGCTACAGCCGGCTCGATTGTATAGTAAAAGTATGCTGCAACTTTTCCTTCCGAGACTTCTACCTCCTGACCTGCCTCCACAAGTCCGGGACGTTCCATTTTGAATTCCATTTGTCTCATAGACATCACTCCTCTTTCTATTTTGCCGCAATCGGGAGGGCTGCCTCAATCTTTGCCGCTCCTTCTCCAATGATTGCATTAGTCCGCGCCAGGGATTGCTTCGCCTCTGTCTCGATTCCCAGATCTGCCGTCTCTTTCAGCAAAGTCTCCATATCATTCAATGGTAAGATATAATAATTCGGATTATCGCTTCTGCCTGACTTGTACACCCACGTCGGTATAAACTCCATGCCCGTAAGGGAAACCTGACCATCGTCTGATTTTTCAAGTATCAGTTCCACCATCAGCCCGTCTTCTGTATGTCCCTCGGGAGCAAAATCAATCCGTTCTTTTCTCTGGTCTGATAAATGATTTCCCAGAGAGTATACGCATACCATCTGATGGGTTCCTGCTTCATTTGTGAGAAGATCTACCGGCTGTACCACATGCGGATGCCCGCCGATCAGCGCATCGATTCCCAGTTCACAAAGCTCTTTTGCAATATTTTGCTGACGTTCATTTTCCGTTGTTTCGTACTCTGTTCCCCAGTGCAGATAGGCGATTGTGTATTCTACGCCTTGCGTTTCCAGTTCTTGGAGGCCTTCTTCGATCTCGCTGTAAAGATAATGTTCCAGCCCTCCGTAATTAAAGGTATTGATCCGCTGCGCATCTTCATCGCTGACCGGAATCGAGTTGATGGATATCTCCTGACCATCAACGCTTCCTGAATCAAATACATAGTTAAAGATTCCGATTTTAATTCCGTCAATTTCTGTTACATAATAGTTTTTTTCAGAAGTATCTTTGCGCACTCCGGTGTAAAGCAGATGATTCTCTTCCATCGCCTGAATGGTTTGCATCAATCCTGTCGTCTGATTATCATAAATATGGTTATTCGCCAACAGGCACAAATCAACATAATTATCAGAAAGTGCTGTTGCAATCGCCTCCGGAGATTTGAATCTTGGGTAGGCCGTGTAGTCGCCATCCGCAATTGTTGTCTCGAAATTCACAACTGCAAGATCCGCCGCCTCATACTCACCGGCTATATATTTGAAAACGGAATGGTAATCATATGTGCCGTCTTCATGCAGATACTGATTCGATACCAGCATTGGATCATGCATCATGATATCACCCGCCGTCAGAATCGTGGAAGACTCTTTTTGAATGACCTCTTCTGATACGACAGGCTGGCTCTCCTGATTTTCTTTTGTGTCCTCTCGAAAGAAAAGGAACCGAACGAGACTGACCGCTCCGACAATAAGCAGGATGAAGATCAGAAGCATTCCGGCCAGTACCCCGAGCCGGATCATTTTTTTGATCCGCCGGCGGCGTCTTCGCTGCTTACGCTGCTCTATTTTCTTTCTTCTCATGTATTCTTCTTTTGTCATATCTACTCCAATCCCAGTTCTTCATAACCTCTGGCCAGCCTTTTTGCAAACTGTGTATAGAAATTCTCAGCCTCCTCATATGGAGAAAGATAAAATTGCTGCAGTATGTACATACTGACCGCCTTTTGCTCTTCCGGATTCTCGGAAACATATTTTTCAAGTGCAAGAAGAAAATTATGCCAGTCATTTACGAATGCTTCATACGATTTCAGATCCGGTGTATCGATCCATTTTTTCACTTTGACCTTGGAACGGTTTTCCTTGCGGCATTCGTTCACCTGAAGAAAATACCTGAATCCTCCGTTTTCATAATAACGCCCGAGCGGGAACAGCCGGCAGATTCCCGGACGGATGGGATGAATGCAGCAGCGCCCCTCTTCGTTCAGAAAGCCGCATTTTTCTTCCACCATTTTCAGATTTGGAAGAATCAGGCCGTCCACGACATTCAACTCCACGTTTTCGGACAGCAGTTCCTCGAACGTCATCTGAAGTCCACATGCAAGACGATTGACATCCAACGGGTCCAGTACGATCGATGTCCCCATGCCCCTGCAGCAAGCCGAACATCCCTCACAATCGCCGCAATCTGCCTTTACCATATCATTGCTCCCGTACAATTTCCCATCGGAAATTTCGTTCATATTCACTTGCCTTTTCATCTTTCTTTTATACCCCTTCCAGTGTAAATGGAGGGATGAAGCTTTCTTTTGCCGTCTCTCCCTCCTGAATAAATGCCTGTTCAATCCCCAGCGAGATCGCATAATCCACCAGCCGTTCATAAGCATGATCCGGCACCTTCCGCGCCAGTTCCGGATAGCGTTCCTGATCCAGTGCCTCCACCGGAGTATACTGATTCATCAGACTGAGATAAATCCGGTTCCCATAAGTCTGATAGAGATATTCCACGATCCGCTTTGCATCCGCAAGACATCCCGGCAGGAGCAGATGGCGCACAATCACGCCCTTTCTCATGATCCCCCGCTCATCAAACTCAGGGGAGCCTGCCTGTCTTACCATCTCGGCAACTGCTGCCTTCGCCACGTCCGGATAGTCTTCCGCCATCGAATATTTCTTCGCATGCAATGGATTTAAATACTTAAAATCCGGCAGAAACACGTCTACATAACCTTCCAGCATTTTCAGTGTCTCCTGCCGCTCATACCCGCCGGAATTCCACACAATGGGAAGCTTCATCCCCTCATTCTTGGCTAGATCCAGTGCCCGGATGATCTGCGGCGCGAAATGTCCCGGCGTCACGAGATTGATATTATTTGCTCCCTTCTCATTCAGCTCATGAAAAATGTCCGCCAGCCTTCTTACAGATATGATCTTTCCCACCTCTCCATCGGAAATGACGTGGTTCTGGCAGAACACACACCGGAGCGTGCAGCCGGTAAAAAAAACCGTTCCGGAACCATTTTCTCCGGAAATGCACGGTTCTTCCCACATATGAAGCGCCGCCCGCGCGACTCTGATTTCTGACGTTTCACCGCAGAAACCCTTTATTCCATTTTCCCTGTCCGCCCCGCATCTTCTGGGACAAAGTTCACACACTGCCATAATTCCTTATCCTATATTCCACTTTTTGCGCTTATACCAAATGATTCGCCTCAAACATATGAAGCCTTAGTTTCTCCGATATTTCTCTGAGCACATACTGCCCCGCGACACTGTTCCCTTTCTCATCAAGTGCAGGTCCGAATATTCCGATTCCCATCCGCTTATCCGCAACCGACAGAATTCCGCCGCCAACTCCGCTTTTGGACGGTACGCCTACTTCCACAGCAAATTTCCCGGAACCGTCATACATCCCACAAGTCAGCATGATCGTTTTCACTGTCCTCACTACATTGCTGGCGAGCAGCCTTTTCCCTGTGACAGGATGAAACCCATCTGATGCCAATACAAGGCCGAAGCCTGCCAGACTTGCCGCTGTTACACTCAGCGAACACATTTTCACATAAAAGTCTATTGTCTCCTCAACACTGTTTTCCAGAATTCCTTTGCTTTCAAGCAAATATGCGATTGCTTTATTTCTTGAAATATGATTCATCTCTGACTGATATACCTTCTCATCCAGCACAATCTTATCGTCCAGACAAAGTATCTTTGTAAAATCAAGCATTTCTTCAAAGTTCACAAGGGAAACCAGATAATTCGTAACCGCAATCGCTCCGGAATTGATCATCGGATTAAAAGGATGATCACTCGTCAGATCCAATTTTATCAGTGAATTGAATGCGTCCCCCGACGGTTCCATCCCGACACGTGCAAAAACTTTCTCGAATCCGCATTTCTCCAATGCAACTGCGAGTGTAATAACCTTTGATATACTCTGGATCGTAAATCTTACATCTGAATCTCCGCTCTGCCAACGTTTTCCTTCTTTTGTAAATACACATACCCCAAGATAATCCTTATTGACTCTTCCCAATTCAGGAATATAATCCGCCGTCTTCCCCATCGACGTCAGATCTCTGCCTTCCCGAACGGCATCGTCCAGTATCTTTTGCATTTTGTTTTCCTCTCTTTATACATTATATAGAAGCTTCTGTGATCGCTTCAGACATACCTTATCATGGAACATTTTCCCTCCTACATTATATTAGTTGTAATGCCCGGATGTCAATCATCTCCAAATGATTTGATGATCGCGCATATTTCCTCTGGTATTTTTTTCACATTCATGTATAATAATGGTTATATAATAAATGGAGGGATCGTAACATGAGCAAAATTGATGAAGTAAGAAGCGCAATGGTCGCTGCAATGAAAGCAAAAGACAAAGACACCAAGGAAACCTTATCTGCTCTTCTGGCTGCTCTTAAGAACAAAGCGATCGACAAACGTGCCGATTTGACTGAAGAAGAAGAGGTTCAGGTAATCCTCAAAGAGATCAAACAGGTGAAAGAAACTCTGGAGATGACTCCGGAAGACCGTACCGATATCAAGGAAGAATGTGAGAAACGCCTTGCTGTTTTGGAACAGTATGCACCGAAGATGATGGACGAAGCCGAGATCAAAGAAGTGATCGCTTCTGTTCTTTCCGAACTTGGAATTGCAGAGCCGACCGGTAAAGATAAAGGCAAGATCATGAAAGATCTGATGCCGAAAGTGAAAGGAAAAGCGGACGGAAAGCTTGTCAACCAGGTATTGATGGGAATGCTGAAATAATACTTGAATATCATAAAGAGAGATGCCGTTTTTTATCCGGCATCTCTCTTTTTCAGTATACCTTTTTAGCCGCGTTTTATATTACAGCGGATTCTGCATCCAGATCCACATCCGAATCCACATCGATTTCTTTCAGTTCTCTGCGGAAGAAAATATCATACATCACCGGTACAATATAAAGGGTCATCAGGGTTGCATAGGCCAGGCCGCCGATCGTTACGGTTGCCATTCCTTTTCCGATTGCAGAAGCCATATCCCGCGAGAATGCCATGGTTGACATTGCAAGGATCGTCGTCATCGCTGTCATCAGGATCGGGCGCATACGGGTCTTGCCGGTCATCACCAGTGCTTCTTTCTTCTCCATACCGGAGAGACGAAGCTGGTTCACATAATCCACAAACACGATACCATTATTTACAACCACACCTGCCAGCACGAGGAAACCGATCATCGCAACCATGGAAAGAGTCTGTCCGGTTCCCCAGAGTGCCAAAAGTCCTCCGGTAAATGCCAGCGGGATCGTGAAGATTACGATGAACGGTGACAACAGACTCTGGAACTGTGCAACCATGATCATATAAATGAACACAACCGCCAGCGCAATCATCTGGATCAGATCCGTCATGGTATCCTGTACATTGACTACTTCACCTGCCATCTCTACGATATATCCTTCCGGCACATCGTACTCGTCCAGAAGCTTCTGGACTTTTCTTCCGATCAGGGATGTATTATAGCCATCCTGCGTCACTGCACTGACCGAAATCTGTCTTGCCTGATTTTCTCTGTGGATCGAAGCAATGCTGTTCGCATCTTCCTTTTTGGCAAACTCGCTCAGCTTGTGCTCCTCGGTCACATCATTTCCCTCTTCATCCTTCGAAGTCGTTTCAAAGGTGTAGTCCATCAGATTTTCCGCCGTCAGCATATCCGATTCATCGACAATGATCACACTGTACTCATTTCCCTCCAGAGTCAGAGAAGCTGCCGTTTTCTCCGTAGTCAGCGCCGATACCAGTTCGGAATAGATTTGTGCAACCGTCAGGCCGTTTCTCATGGCAGCATCCTTGTCCAGAGCGATCTTGATACCCGGATCCTGCTCTTCCTGACCGTTCGTAATCTCCTCCAGGCCCTCGACCTGTTCCAACATGCCTTTCACATCCTCACTAATGGCAAGGAGCGTATCCAGATCCTGTCCTTGAATATTGATTTCGATTCCGCTTCCTCCAAGAGAGGACATATCCATTCCGGACGAAGAGACCTCCATCTCATATTTTTCTTCCTGACCGCTTCCCAGCTCCGCGATCTGCTTACCAATCGCATCACCGTCATTTTCATGCTCATCGTCCAAAAGAGCATAGAACGTGAACTGCGTCTGTTTTTCTCCGGTCGAAGTACCACTCAGCGACATGACACTCATGGCAGTTCCTCCCGACATGGCGCCGACTGTCTCTACGCCCTCGATATCCGCAATTTGTGCTGTCAGTTCATCGACGTTCCGATAAATGGTATCCTGATCCATTTCCTCATTCATTGCCAGAGAAACGCTGATCGTATTGCTGCTCATATTCGGGATCAGCTCCAGTCCCATTTTCGTGGTTCCATATACGGCGCCGACCAAGAGCGCAATCGCAAGGCCAAGCGGAACAATTTTCCATTTCAGACAGAAACGAAGTGATTTATCATAAAGGATCATCACTTTATCAAACAGTGGGTGCTTTTTCGCAGTACTCTTCTTCAGCACGGTCGAACTCATGGCCGGCACAACGGTAAGTGCCACGATCAGGCTGGCGATCAGCGAATAAGCAATGGTAAGCCCCATATCCGTAAATAGTTCCCGAGTCATACCTTTTGTAAATACGATCGGAAGAAAGACACAGATAGTGGTCAAAGTTGAAGCAAAAATTGCACCGGACACCTGTTTTGCTCCCTGAACCGCGGCTTTCGGGGCCGGAACTCCCATACTTCTGAGCCGGTAAATATTTTCAATCACGACGATCGAGTTATCCACCAGCATTCCGACTCCAAGCGCCAACCCAGACAGAGAAATAATATTCAGTGTTACATTTGAGAAATACATCAATACAATCGCAAATAATACACTGAGCGGAATACTGAACGCAACCACGATCGTCGGCTTCACATCCTTCAAGAACAATGCCAGCACAATGATTGCCAGAATCGCACCGTAGATCAGATTCTTTAAAACAGACTGAATGATCAGTTTAATATAATCTCCCTGGTCCATCAATGAAGTGATATGTAGTCCCTCATACGTTTCTTCCAGTTCCTTTATCACATCATTCAGATTGTTGGAAACATCCGAGGTCCCTGCCGTGGATGATTTCATGATACTCAGCATAACCGCATCATTTCCGTTGATCCTTGCATAACTTTCGCCGGAATTATCGATCATCGTCACATCCGCCACGTCCGACAGCCTGACATCACCGATTCCGTCCAGACTGCACAGAAGGGTATTCTTGAGTTCATCCAGCGTGTCGAAATTGTCACCGATTTTCAGAAGGAATTGTTTCTCGCCTTCCTTTATGTAGCCTGCCGGCATTTCGAAATTCTGCGCATAGATCAGTCCGGACAAAGTATCCATATCTACAAGCGCATCAATATTGGCGTTCTTCATCGCCGTCTCTCTTGCCGTCTTATACTGCTCTCTTGCCTCATCAAGCTGAGCCTGTGCCGATGCAAGCTGGCTCTCTCCCGCCGAAAGCTGTGCGGAAGCCGCGCCAAATGCAGCTGCAGCGGAAAGCTTTCCTTTCTCCACGGAAGCGTAATTGTTCTTTGCTTCAGCGACCTGACTGTTCACCTGAGCAAGCACGGCCTGCGCCGCAGCGATCTCGGTATCCAGATTGGCAAGCTCCGTATCGATCTGCGGAAGCCGTACCGTTACCTTCTCTTCCATCATGGAAAGATTCTCCCATGTGAAATTCTCTACCATCGTCTGAAGCTCCGGATTATCCGGCTGCATCTGTGCCATATTTGCCAGAGTCATCTTCACCTGCTGATAGGTTGTCTGGCTCTCATCGGCAAGAATCGCAGAAATACTGAGATCCGGAACTCCCATCATGGCACCAACCTGCGCCACCACTTCATTCAGCTGATTATATGCCGGGACGACCTGCTCATGATAAGCATCCTTTTCTGCCGAAAGCGCCGCCTGGCTGGTCTGAAGTCCGGTCACCTGCGCCTGATAGGCAGACGCTGTTGCCATCGCTTCATCCATCAGCTGGCTGTATTTTGCCAGTTCATCATAGGTGGAATCCTGCTGGCTCTCCAACTCTTTCTTACCGCTGGCGATCTCACCCTTCGCTGCGTTTAATTCACTCTCTTTTTCATCCAGCGTCGCCTTAGCCTCGGCAAAAGTACTGTCCATTTTCGCCAGAAGGCGGTCATTTACTTGATCGATCTTTGCCTGGTTCAGACGGATCTCTACTTTTTCCTCGGTAAGCCCCGTGCTGTTCACGCTCGCCACGCCGTCCTGACGTTCCAGATAAGGAATCAATGTGTCCTCCGCGAACTTGCTGAGTTCTTTCACATCCATTCCATCATAATCAAGGCTCACCGTCATCGTAGGGATCATATCCGGCGACAGTTCCATCAGCATCGGCGTTCCCGCTTCGTCCGGGAGGACGCTGCTCAGCTGTTCCACGGCAGTTGACAGCTTGACCATCGCGCTGTCCATATTCGTATCCTCTTCGAATTCCAGTATGACCAGACTGTAATTCTCCGCGGAATTACTGGTCACATTCTTTACACCATTCACCGTACCGAGCGAACTCTCCAATGGTTCTGTCACAGAGCTTTCCACCTTTTCCGGCGTCGCCCCCGGGTAAGTCGTTATCGCCATAACATAGGGCAACGTGATGCTCGGCAGCAGATCGGTCGTGATCCTGGTGAAACTGATAAATCCCAGAACAAGCACCATCACGATACCTACCAATACGGTATATGGCTTTTTTACACAAAATTTCGACATCTTGTCTAGTCCTCCTGTCGTCTCTATTAACCCCTCAATTCTGCAGATGATTTCTGCCTATTGTTTTATTTTATTCTTAGAGAAATCAAGAATCAATGAAGAATTTTCTCTTTTAATCAATTTAATAAATATTTTATATTTGTCTATCTACCCGATTTGCGCTATACTATTAATCACGCTGACAAAATTCTTTTGACAAAGGAGAAATCTACATATGAATAAAAAAGAAGTGACTGAAATCAAGAAACAATTCACCCCACATAACTGCGCGATCACCCGGATCTGCGGATGTTATGTAGACGGGGAAAAAGAGAAAAAGACGGAACTGAAAGAAGCATTCCTCTCCCTTCCGGAAGAGGAGATGTTCAAATATTTTGATATTTTTCGCAAATCCCTTTCCGGCACCATCGGGAAAAATCTTTTAAACATGGAATTCCCGCTTGAGACGGAATCCGAAGGCGGTACGCAGGAATTTCTCCTGAAGCTGAGGAACAGCCGTCTAACTGACGATGACCTTCTCACCGAATTCTACAATCGGGTAATTGATTCCTATGATTTCCCGGAAAATTATCTGATTTTGCTGATACACGCTGTTTATGATATTCCCGGAAAAGCTTCAGACGGAACAGAAATGTTTGACGCATCGGATGAAGTCTTTGACTACATCCTCTGCTGCTTCTGTCCGGTCAAACTCTCCAAACCGGCGCTCAGCTATCACGCCGATGAAAACAGTTTCCATGAAAGGATCCGCGACTGGATCGTGGAAATGCCGGATGCCGGATTTTTATTCCCGGCATTTAACGACCGAAGCACCGATATCCACAGTCTCCTGTATTATTCCAAGAATGCAGAGAACCTTTCCAACGGCCTCACCGATGTCCTGCTCGGCTGCGTACCTCCGCTCACAGCCGGAAGCCAGAAGGAAACCTTCAAAGCTCTGATCGAGGAAACACTTGGTGACGACTGCGAATATGAAGTAGTCAAAAATATCCATGAGAACCTGAACGAACTGAT
>JALFNN010000054.1 GCA_022774325.1 bacterium
CGGAGCGGATCTTACAGGAATGGTTTCCGCGGAAAGTAAGTTTGAAATGGTAGGATAGGAAAGAAATGGATGGAGAGATAAAACTTTGTATGTGGTTTTGAAGGTACATAAAAGTATTTTCAAAAAGCACTTGAAAAAAATAAAGAAAGTGCTATAATATTAAAGTATTCCTCGATAGCTCAGCGGTAGAGCATTCGGCTGTTAACCGAAGGGTCGTTGGTTCGAACCCAACTCGGGGAGCTAAGATGACTTCCATAGACAGAGATGTTTATGGAAGTTTTTTTATTATAACAAATGATATATTGACAGATCTAACTGTATGTGATATTGTTACAGTAATAAATGTAATAATATGGATTACAGATTAGAAAGGAGATATATGAATTTAACATTTGAAGCAGGAATTCCCGTATTTACTGTATTTATACAAGGGGTATTGAGCTTTTTATCTCCGTGTGTGTTTCCTCTTGTACCCTTGTATATTGGATATCTTGCAGGTGGAACATTAAACGTTGATGAGCAGGGCCGGATGGTTTATCCGAAAAAGAAAGTGTTTCTTCATACGGTATGCTTTGTGTTTGGAATAGGAGCTGCTTTCTATGTGTTAGGACTAGGATTTACGGTACTCGGACAGTTCCTAAAAGATAACAGGATCTGGTTCGCACGTCTTAGCGGGGGAATTATGATTTTGCTAGGTGCATATCAGTTGGGTATATTCGGAAGATCTAAGACATTGGAGCGGGAACATCGATTGAATATACGATGGGACAAATGGACGATGAATCCAATCACTGCTTTGATTTTGGGGTTTACATTCAGCTTTGCATGGACACCTTGTGTTGGCCCCACACTATCAGCGGTGCTATTAATGGCAGGTTCATCCACAACAATGAAACAGGGATTTGTTCTGATCAGTGTTTATGTTCTCGGGTTTGTTGTACCGTTTCTTCTGGTAGGGATATTTACCGGAACATTGCTTACGTTTTTTAGAAATCATGGAAGTATTGTCAAATATACTGTGAAAATAGGAGCAGTACTTCTTATCGTGATGGGAGTTATGACACTGACTGGATGGTTAAACGGCGTGATGGGTCATCTGGCTTCTTCGTTTGAAAGTAAAAATTCGACAACAGAGGAGACTCGGCAGACTTCGGATTCAGAAGAAATGCAGAATGATGAGGAAGATGAAGAAGTTCATAAGCAGATTAAGGCACCTGATTTTATATTGATGGATCAATATGGGAAAGAACATACGCTGTCAGATTATCGTGGAAAGACTATTTTTTTGAATTTCTGGGCAACCTGGTGCGGGCCGTGTAAAAGTGAAATGCCGGATATACAGAAACTTTACGAACAATACAATGAAAATACAGAAGATGTAATCGTGCTTGGTGTGGCAAATCCCAAAACTGAGGGACACCCTAATAATAACGATATTAGTAAAGAAGAAATTGCCGGTTTCATGAATGAAAACGGATGGACTTACCCCATACTTTTTGATGAAAGCGGTGAAATTCTTTCGAATTATGGAATTACGGCATTTCCCACGACATTTATGATAGATGTAAATGGGAATGTATATGGTTATGTAAGTGGTGCGCTTACCGGCGATATGATGGAGAGCATTGTTTTACAGACGATAGAGTCGGCAGATCAGATAGGGAAGCGAAGAGGAGAAGACAATGAATAGTGAATTTATAATTGCGGTGCACGCTCTTGTTTTTCTATATCATAAGCAGGAAGTAGTTGCAAGTGATGTGTTGGCTGAGAATGTTTGTACGAATCCGGTATGTATTAGAAAAGTGATGGGAAAACTAAAAAAAGCCGGTCTTGTAGACACGAAAGAAGGTGCAAGCGGAGGCTATCGTCTCTGCAGGGACGGAGCGGATTGTACGCTTCAAAGTGTAGGAGAAGCACTTGGAACAGAATTTGTGAAAGCAACATGGACTTCGGGGAATGCGGATAAAGAGTGTATGATCTGTAGTGGGATGGCTAAAATCATAGATGAAATGGCTTCGGACATGAATAAATTGTGCAGAGAGTATATGGAAAAGCTAACAGTTGCTGATATTGAAAGAAAGGTATTGGCATCGAAGTCAGAAAATACACAAGACAGTTCTATAATGAAAATTTTATAAAGAAAAGGAGTAATAAGATGGCAGTTGTATTAACAAAAGAAAATTTTGAGCAGGAAGTTTTAAAAGCAGATAAACCGGTGTTGGTGGATTTCTGGGCAGAATGGTGTGGACCCTGCCAGATGATGTTGCCGGTTATAGAAGAGCTGGCGAAAGAGCAGACGGAAATTAAGGTATGCAAAGTGAATGTGGATGAGCAGATGGAACTTGCAAGACAGTATCGGGTCATGTCAATACCTACATTTCTTGTATTCAAGAATGGAGAAATTATAGCTCAGACACTGGGAGCACAGCCGAAAGAAAAACTTCTGGAATTGATCCGGAAATAAAAATTAAAAAATAACGACGGTTCTAATTATTAGAACCGTCGTTATTTTTATGCTTCTGAAAACTGATCTTTTCCTACATTGCAGAGTGGGCATTCGAAATCTTCAGGAATATCTTCCCATTTGGTTCCAGGTTCGATTCCACCTTCCGGATATCCCTGTTCTTCGTCGTATTCCCAACCACAAACATCGCATACATATTTCATAGTTAAAGTCTCCTTTTATTTATTCCCTTTAGGGATATTACATAAAGCACCAATATGCCTTTATGTAGAGAACATTATACCGCAAGGAAATAAGGAAAACAAGAAATTCTAGTACGAAAGATGTAAATATTTCATAAATACAAGTAGATTGGATAAAATATCCAATTGGTAAAATTGTACATGGCAGAAAATGCCGTGATTAAGAGGAAAAATAAAGATGCAGATTTAAAATATAACAGTAGCTATAAGGTGTGGTTGTGGAAAATGTCTATTTGTCAAAAAAGTGACAATTGAAAATATTTACAGAAAATTCTGAAATGATTTGTGAATAATAGATAAAAATATGAGCTAAAAAGAGAAAATACCTATTTAATATTGACATACAAAACCATAGGTGCTATATTAAGTACAACAAGATTGTATCCAATATCCGATATCCAAACGAATCGGACAAAAGAAAAGGAGGAAGAAAATGTTGAAGAAAAAGTTAGTATCAATTTTGTTGGCAACAACGCTTGCATGTACGCTTTTTGCGGGTTGCAGCACACCGACTAAGGAGAGCGGCGGAGAAGGAACAACGGCTGAGAAAACTGAGACAAAAGAGAACACCTCATCAGGGGAAAGAGAGGCAGCTACTGTAGTTGATGCAGACAAACTCCCGGTAAAGGGAATCGGAGCTCAGATCACTTCAGATGTTAAGGCAAAAGAAGAGTATAAAATTGGTTATATTGCAAAGAATACGACCAATCCTTACATGGTTGCTCAGTCTGAAGGTGTTAAGAAGGCCGGAGAAGATATGGGATTTGAGGCCGTAACTCAGGCACCGTCTACTGCAGACAGCGTAGAAGAGCAGGTAAAGATCATGGAAGACATGATTCAGCAGGATATGGATGTCATCATCGTTCATTGTGCAGACTCTAACGGAATTATGCCAGGTGTAAGAAAAGCACAGGAAGCAGGAATTCTTGTACTTACAATCGGAACACCGGCATCAGAGGATACATTCTTAAGAACAGGTGTTGATTACAAAGAAACCGGTTATACTATTGCAAAAAAAATGGCAGAAGAACTAGGTGGAAAAGGTAACATCATTATTCTTGAGGGTCCTCCGGGAGCAGCGAATGCAATTGAACGTCTGGAAGGTATCAAAGAAGCTCTTGCTGAGTATCCGGATATCGAAATTGTTGCTTCACAGACTGCTAACTTCAAGAGAACAGAAGGTATGTCTGTAACAGAGAACCTGCTTCAGAAATATACAGATGTTCAGGGTATTATTGGATGTAATGATGAAAGTGCACTTGGTGGTCTTCAGGCACTGAAGGCAGCAGGAATGACAGATGTACTGGTTGCAGGCTTCGACGGAAGTGTTGATGCAACAAATGCTGTAGAGTCAGGCGAAATGTTTGCTACATATAATACCGATCCATATGGTTCTGGATATATTGCATGTGCATATGCAGTAAAATACTTGAATGATGGAACAGAACCAGAAGGCAAATTCATCCCATTCCCGACAGCATCAAATGATCCGGTTATTACGAAAGATACAGTAGCAGATTACAAAGAAAATGTAGCTTGGTGGAAGGTAGTTCAATAAGAACTCTCATTGTATAATAAGAATTTGTGTTTAGAGATTTCACCCATTCATCCCCGTGGATTTCCACGGGGATGAATAAAAAGGAATACGATTCGGAAAAGAGAAGCGAAGAGGTGAAAAAATGAGCAAAACGATTTTGACAGCAAGCCATATTACAAAAATATTCCCTGGAATGAAAGCACTTGATAATGTGGATTTTGATCTTAGGGAAGGTGAGGTACATATTCTTGTCGGAGAGAACGGCGCGGGAAAAAGTACTTTGGCAAAAGTAATACTTGGCGCGTACAAGGCGGAGGAAGGCGAGATTACCTTCGAAGGCGAAAAAGTTAAATTTAATGGAACAAAAGATGCACTGGAAAAGGGAATTGTTGCGGTGTATCAGGAATTTACACTGGTTCCATATATCAGTGTGGCACAGAATATTTTTCTAAATCGAGAATACAAGACGAAACTGGGGCTGATTGACCATAAGAGGATGGAGGATGAAGCCCGGGAACTGCTTAAGTCTTTAAATTGTGAATATATTGATGTTAAGAGTTATGTGAAGAATTTGAGTGTGGCTGAACAGCAGATGGTAGAGATTGCGAAAGCACTGTCTTTTAAACCGCGTGTTATGGTGTTCGATGAACCGACAGCAACACTTTCAGAACGAGAAGTTGATTCACTTTTTGCGCAGATTCACAGATTAAAATCGGAAGGAATCGGTATTATCTATGTGTCTCACAGAATGCAGGAATTTCCGCTGATCGGAGACAGGATTACAATCCTTAGGGATGGAGTGAAGATTAAAACCGTTGGCATAAATGATTGTACGAATGAAGAACTGGTTAACATGATGGTTGGACGAGATGTTTCCCAGGTATATGTCCGTACAGAGAATAAACATGATGGTATTGCGCTTAGAGCTGAAAATCTTTGTGACTATCATGGTAAAGTAAAGAATGTGAATCTGACTCTTAAGAAAGGGGAAATTGTCGGTATAGCCGGACTTGTAGGAGCGGGACGTACTGAGACGGCAGAGCTCCTTTACGGAATTCGCCCGATTAAATCAGGAAAAGTTTATATCAAAGGCGATGAAGTTTTACCAAAATCTCCGATTCAGGCAACAAAACTCGGTATCGGTCTTGTGAGTGAGGACCGAAAGAAACAAGGACTGGCTTTGGATGAATCCATTGCATTGAATACGGTCGCAGTCAGTCTCAAGAAGATATTCCCGAATTTCTTTATTTCCTATAAGAAGATAAGAGAAGTTGCGCTTGACTATAAAAAACAGCTTCGCATTGCGACGACAAGTGTAAATAAAGCGTGTAAATATCTTTCCGGTGGTAATCAGCAGAAAGTTGTATTGGCGAAATGGTTGAGTTTTGACCCGGATATTCTGATTTTTGACGAACCGACACGAGGAATTGACGTTGCAGCTAAAATGGAGATATACGGGCTGATGGATAAATTGGCGTCGGATGGAAAAGCGATTATTATGATATCTTCTGAACTTCCGGAAGTTATCGGTATGAGTGACAGAATTTACATCATGCATGAAGGGGAAATCGTGGACGAGGTGAAGAGAGGAGAAGAGGAATTCAACTCAGAAGCTATTGGTGCACGAATGATGCTGGGAGCAGGAGGTGTTGAGAATGCAGAAAACTAGTATAAAGCAAAGAATGAAATCAATCCCTCCGGTAGCGTATATGCTGGTCGTTATCATCGTAGTATTCAGCTTTATGGATCCGCATTATCTTTCATTCTCGAATTTCCGGAATGTTCTGATTCAGTCAACACCACTTATGATTGTGGCTTTTGCGCAGACCTGTATTGTATTGACACAGGGAACAGATCTGTCCCTTGGAGCACAGGTCAGCTTTGTTACTGTATTTACGGTGTTCTTGGCACAGCATGGAATTATACTGGAAGTAGCAATGGTGATTTCCGTGCTTTGCACCATGCTGATTGGCGCAATCAATGGATTGATCGTAGCGAAGGGAAATATCCCTCCATTCATTGCAACTTACGGTATGCAGAATATTGTTAACAGTATTTCACTGTTACTGACGGCAGGATCTTCTATTTATTTTGACAGCTTTACCTATCGAATTGTAACAGAGACAACAATTCTGGCTATTCCGCTTATGGTATGGATAGCGGTTCTGGTATTTATTATGGTATGGATTGTGCTGAGAAAGACGAAGTTCGGAACCAATATTCACGGACTTGGCGGCAACAAAGAAGCACTTGTACTGGCAGGTATCAATCCGGTAAAATGTCAGATTAAAACATTTGCATTTGCCGGTATGATTGCAGGTATTGCCGGTATCATTACTTTATGTCGAGTAGAGTCCGGACAGCCAACTGTGGCAAACGGATGGGAATTCCAGGCTGTTGCAGCGACCCTTCTTGGTGGAACCTCTCTTCGTGAAGGAAAAGGCGGTGTAACAGGAACCATATTTGGTGTGCTTTTGATCCAGATCATCAAGAATGGTCTGAATGTAGTCGGTGTACAATCCATTTACCAGAATGCGATTATCGGATCCATTGTACTTGCAGCCATTATTATCGATGCGGTTGTCCGTATTCGTTCAGAGAAATAGGAGGATGAGGACATGAATGCAAAGAAAATATTTGAAGAAATAAAAAGCTCAAAAGTATTTTACAGCCTGGTCGGACTTATCATCCTGATAATATTGTCAGCAATTATTGCGCCGAATTTCAGATCGCTGGACAACATAATCACGATTTTACGACAGGCAAGCGTACTTCTTGTACT
>JALFNN010000043.1 GCA_022774325.1 bacterium
CTTTAACAGAGGGGGGGACTGGTTCCTTGACTCACAATTGTGAGTCAAGGAACCTGTCCCCACCTCTGTTTCACCTTTTTATCCGGATGACCAAAGGGCGCTGCTCGTGGCAAGATGCTGGGGGCAAATGCTCCGTCCCTATTAACACAAAACTATTTCCGGCATGTCTTTAAATTCTTCTGGAATTTGATCACTTAAAATATTTCTTCCTTTTAATTCCGAAAAAGTGACAGAGCTTATCACATTATACTTTGAATAATCTCCCAGGACATATACTCTTTTGCATTGATTCATTGCTGTTTTCTTCACAAGTGCTTCATTAATATCAGGTGTTGTAAAACCATGCACTTTGCTTATTCCATTTGTACCAAAAAATCCTTTTGTAAAATGATAATTTTTAAGTGCCATCACAGCTTCACTTCCAATAATCGCTTCTGTAGAGCTTTTTAATTCTCCACCGATCATGAAAACACGTACTCCTTCTGCCGCAAGTCTCTGTGCATGTGCAACTGCATTTGTCACAAATGTTGCACTTCTTTCCTCAAGATATTCAATCATGTATCCTGTTGTGGTTCCTGCGTCCAAATACACAAAATCTTTTGGTTCAATCAAGGACGCTGCATATTTCGCTATTCTCTTTTTCTCTTCTATCTGAACTTCTGTCTTTTGTGCTACTGTAGGCTCTGATGACAAAACTGAATCTTCCAGTGCGATGGCACCTCCAAAAACTTTCACAAGTCTACCGGCTTTATCAAGAGCTGTAATGTCTCTTCTTGCTGTCGATTCTGAAATATTCAATAATTCTGTTAATTCATTTACAGTTATGCTGCGTTTTTTCTCTAAAACTTCTAATATCAACGCATAACGCTGTTCTGATAGCATATGATCCTCCGATTCTTTTCCGGCTTCATGAAAAGTCTACTTTCGGTATTCTTTGTACTCCTTCACATTTGTCTCTCGCACAATTTTACGGATAGGTAAAATGTTTCCAGGAGATACCGACAGTTCATCAACTCCCATAACCAGAAATTCCTTTGTAAGTTCGCGATCTGCACCAAGTTCTCCGCAAATTCCTGCCCAAATACCAGCTTTATGTGCATTATTCACTACCATTGAGATCATCCGCAGTACTGCCGGATGATGGGGATCATAGAATTCATCAAGTGCTGTATTCTGCCTGTCTATCGCCAGTGTATACTGTGTCAGGTCATTCGTTCCAATACTAAAGAAATCCACTTCCTTTGCCAGTTGATCACTTATCATAACCGCTGCAGGAGTTTCAATCATAATTCCCTGCTCTGGCTCTCTATACTCAACACCTTGTTCTTCCAATTCAGCCTTCACCTGTGTAACAATATCCTTGATTCTTTGTATTTCTTTTACACTGGTTATCATAGGATACATGATTGCAATCTTCCCATACACACTGGCCCTGAAAAGTGCCCGAAGCTGTGTTTTGAATATTTCCGGACGTTTCAAACAAATTCGTATTGCTCGACATCCCATGGCTGGATTCTCTTCTTTTTCCATCTTAAAATAATCACATTGTTTATCTGCACCGATATCCAATGTCCGGATAATAACACGTTTTCCAGCCATAGTTTCTGCTACAGCCTTATATATTTGAAACTGCTCTTCTTCTGTCGGGTAATCCTCTCTCTCAAGATAAATAAATTCACTTCGAAATAGCCCAATTCCACCTGCATCATTCTGTAAAACTGTTGCCAGATCTTTTGTATTACCAATGTTAGCATATAACAGAATTTTTTGACCGTCAAGTGTGATATTCTCCTTACCCTTTAAGGTTTCAAGTAATTTCTTTTTCTCTAATTCGATCTTCTGAAACTCTTTCATTTTACCTAAAGTCACTTCATCCGGATCTACATAGATAATGCCGTTTGTGCCATCTACAATCCCAAGTTTTCCATTTACCGTATCATCTACCGGAAGCTTTGTTCCGACTAATGCCGGAATCCCCATCGTTCTGGCAAGTATTGCAGAATGTGAATTCAGCGAACCGTGCACGGTTACAAAAGACAACACTTTATCCTTATCAAGCTGTACTGTTTCGGACGGTGCCAGATCATCCGCAACGATAATTGAAGGTTCTTGAGATTCTACACCTTGAGATTCTTCACCTTGCAAAACAGTTAATAATCGTTCAGATATGTCTTTTACATCCGCCGCACGCTCTTTCATATAATCATCATCCATCGAAGAAAACATCCGGGCAAAATTATCTGCGGTCTGTGCTACTGCATATTCCGCATTGACTTTCTGCATTTGAATCATATTTTCTATGGATTCTGCATAATCATCATCTTCCAGCATCATCTGATGAATTTCAAAAATTGCCGCATTTGCCTCGCCGACTTCTCTCAATGCCTTGTCATATAATTCCTGAAGCTGCTGAATTGCAGTTGCTGTCGCTTCATGATAACGTTCTACTTCTTTTTCGACATTCTCTATTTTTAACCGCTTTACCTGTTGCTCTGCTTTACTATAAACACTAATTTTTCCTATGGCAATTCCGCCGAATACACTTTTTCCTTTATATATCTGCATCGTCCATATCTCCTCAATGCTATGGTTTACAGGTTCTCTTTCATAAATTTGCTAATTGATTCGTATGCAGCCTCTTCATCTGCGCCTTCAAACGTAATAGTTACTTCATTGTCTTTCTTAACCCCAAGTCCCATAATTCCAAATATTTTCTTACAATCACCGGTTTTTCCTTCTTTTGTAAGCTTAATACTACATTCAAACGCCTTTGCCGCCTTAACTAATTCTCCTGCCGGACGAGCATGGATTCCTTCTGCATCTGTGATCACATATTTAAATTCTTTCATATCTTTTCTCTTCTTTTCCCTGTGGGTATTCTTCAATATTCTTTTTTAATACACCAAGCAGTACGGTAGTACGGCTGTACCGACCACCAAAGCCAGAACATACATTAACGCGTTTCCAACTACCGGGAACACAAATATTCCACCATGAGGTGCCATAAGCGTACAGCCAAATGCCATAGAAAGTGCTCCTGCAACTGCAGATCCTATAATGCAGGAAGGCAATACATGAATCGGATCTGATGCTGCATATGGAATCGCTCCTTCAGTAATAAATGCAAGTCCCATAATAATATTTGTAGGTCCTGCTTCTCTTTCTTCTTTTCTAAACTTCTTTTTAAATAAAAGCGTAGCTATTGCTATAGCGCAAGGAGGAATCATACCACCTATCATAACCGCTGCCATAATATCATAGTTTCCGGCTGCAATTGCTGCTGTTCCAAATACATATGAAGCTTTATTGAACGGTCCCCCCATATCGATTGCCATCATTCCTCCCAGGATCATACCTAATATCACTTTACTGGTGCCACCCATACTTGTCAACCCATTGTTAAGTGCCATATTAATACCACCCATAACCGGTTCCACTACAAATAATGTAATCACACCTATAAGCAACATACCTACTAACGGATAAATCAAGACCGGAGCTATTTTTTCCAAAGCCTGCGGTAATTTATCGCATATTTTCCGAAGTAAGATTATCGTATATCCAGCTACGAATCCTATCACAAGCGCACCAAGGAATCCGGATTTCCCGTTTGCAGCCATCAGTCCCCCGACAAATCCAAGTGCAAGTGCCGGTCTGTCTCCGATTGCCATAGCGATATATCCCGCCAATACCGGAAGCATAAATCCAAAAGCAATACCACCCAGATTCTTAAACCATGCAGCAAGCGGCGTAATCGTACCAAAATTAGCTCTTTCAACAATATCTAAGGTATTCATATCAACACAAATTCCATCGATTAAAAAAGCAATTGCAATTAGAATTCCTCCTCCCACAACAAACGGAAGCATATGAGAAACTCCATTCATCAATTGTGTATAAATCTGATGTCCAACACCACCACTGGTTTTCTTCGCTTTTGCCACCGATCTGGTTCCTGAAGCCGCATGGTAAATTGGTGCATTTCCTGCAATTGCTCTGTCAATCAGTTCTTCTGCTTTACTAATACCATCTGACACCTGACATTCAATTACTTTTTTCCCATCAAAACGCTCCATTGGAACCTGCGCATCCGCTGCGACAATATCAGGGTAACCGGCTCTCCATCCAAAGAATCAAAATCAACGCCGTCTCTCACCACCATAGCAGCAAGTCCCGGTTTTGTAACCGCATTACATTTTCCATGTGGAATAGCAATTCCCTCGCCAATCCCTGTTGTACTTTCTTCTTCTCTTAAGTAAACCTGCTTACGATAAGCCTCTGTATCAGCAATCTTGCCACTCTGAACCATCAGTTCCACAATCTGATCTAATGCCTCACTCTTATTTTTCGGTGCTGCATCCAGAAAAATACTTCTCTTATCCAATAATTCTGTAATTCTCATCTTCATTCCTCCTAACGATCACAGGTAGTGTCAAAAACTACCTGTTTTTTTGTCCCAAAATTCAATAAAAACCTTGATTTTATGGGAGAATGCAAATAAAAAGAGCATTGACCTCCCTTTTTCTGGTATAATGTCCTCGACCAAAATTCCAAAACACCAAAGG
>JALFNN010000063.1 GCA_022774325.1 bacterium
TCCTTCCAGAGCGTCCTCATTCTCTTTTAACAATCTTGCTGCAGTAAGAAGCATTGCCGCATGAAGATCGTGTCCACAACAATGTCCTTCTGTTCCCGTAGGACAGGCAAATGGGAGCCCGCTGTCTTCCGGCATCGGAAGCGCATCCATATCGGCTCGAAGCATAATGACTTTACCGCCTTTTCCAAGCGTAGCGGTAACACCCTCTCCACATTCTTTCGGATCAAGACCATATTCCTTCAGTTTCTCCAAAACATACGCTTTTGCCTTCGGCATATGCAGCCCCACTTCTGCATTGGTATGAATATAACGGCGATCCGCTATAGTCTCCTCCTTCAATTCCAGTGCACGTTCATAATAATTCATAAACATTCCTCCTTTGTGTCAGCGTTTTGATTTTGCTCCCCCGGCAAAACTTTTGCTAAAAAGAACTATAGCACGAATATGTAAAAACTACAAGAGTCACCCGCCCCAGTCACCCTTGAATTTCCCCTTAAAAGCTGTTATGATATGGCATATAGCTCATTTTCACACAGCCAAACAGGAGGGATATCTTTGTCCGAATATACACCAACTTCCAAAACGGAAACGGAAGAAACGATTATGAATCCAGACCCGGTAGCGGAAGCACCAGATCCTGAGATCAGAGCGGAAAAAGAAATGGAACCAGTCTCAGAGGAAGAACCGCCGAAACGGCTTTTTTCTCCATTCCGCTCGAAGAAATCTGATTTTTCACGAGATGAGTGGATTCTTTCTCATATTGATAATTCTCAGCTTATGGAATATCTCAAGTTAGAGCAAAAACGGTTTGAACAGCTTCAGGAAGCAAAAGAACGAAAAGAGAAGCGGTTATTTACAGCCTTTAAGCTTTCCGTCTCTCTGGCTGCAATCGTTGCGGTCATTTATTTATTGAAGGATGTGCCTACCATCCTTGTCAATATTTTATACATAGCCGGTATTCTTGCAGCGTTCTGGTTCTGGAAGAATCCGAAAGATAAGAATGAGAAATAGCACTATTTTATATTAGAAAAGGCTGTATGCAAACCACGGATAGACCATCTGTTTTACATACAGCTTTTTATCATTTTTCATCTTAAGATAAGATTAACGTAACTGTTCAGAGCCAACCTCGAAAACACTTCGTGTTTCCTCAGTGTGGCGTATCCGCCAAATAGATTTGTACAAAAAAGTGCTCACGAATGCAAGCATTCAACACCCTTTTTTGACAAATCTGCTTGGCTCTGAACAGTTACAGATTAACAATTCTCCCCAATCATAATCCGGATGATTTCTTCATTTGTTTCTTTCATGCCTTGTTTTCCAAGTCTTCCGACGTTCTGAAGGGTCGCTTCAACACCATTTGTAACGATTCCGTCTCCACCTACAAATTCCTGTCCATGTACATACATCTGATACCCAAAAATTCCCGCCTCAACTGCAGACGCAATCTTTGCTGCACAGGATGCTTTTGCTCCGTCGCAGACGATCCCGGAAACAATTGCCAATGCGTTTACTACTGTATGAATAATTTCTTCGTATCCACCGCCGCACAAATATGCGATACCTGCACCTGCTCCGGCTCCTGCACTGACTGCTCCACAGTATGCGGAAAGCCGCCCGATCGGTGTCTTCTGGTGAATTGCCGTCAGATTAGAGAGCACCAGCGCACGGTACATTTTCTCCTTTCCTGACTGTGTTCCTTCTGCATATACAATAACCGGTACAGATGCCGTGATTCCCTGATTGCCGCTTCCGGAATTGATAATAACCGGAAGTTCACATCCATTCATACGGGCATCGGAACCTGCCGCTGCCATTGCCTTCGCTTTTACCATAAGATTGTCTTGCCCAATATCCAGCAGGACAGAACCAATATTTGCTCCGTAATTTCCCCGGATTCCTTCTTTTGCAATTGCCATGTTATATTCAATCTGGCGGTCAAGGATCCCTTTCACATCTTCAATTTCCACTGTTTCGGCAAAATCAAAAATATCTTTCATATTCAACAAGCTTCTGTCTGTAAGTCCCTCTTCGCTTTCGTCATCCACTGGTACTTCTTTTAAAACCTCACCATTTTTCTCAATAAGAACAATATTCGTATGATAGTTTGCAATTCTTACTTTTGCATATTCTTTCCCTTTATACAGCGTCACAATAATTTCAAATGTAAGTCCGTTGTCGATATGCTCGATTTTGATTTCTACATTTTCCAGATATTCTTTCATCCGGGCTATTTCTTCCGCTGTTACTTCTGCAATTACCTCAAGTTCTTTTTCCGGCTTTCCCGCAATAATTCCCGCCACAGCAGCTGCCGGAATTCCTTTGAGGTGATCCGTATTCGGTACGATTACAGATTTGACATTTTTAATAATACTGCCACTTGCTCCGATTACTACTCTGTCCGGTAATTCTCCCAGAACTTTGCGAGCAGTCGCTGCTGCATAAGCCAGTGCAATAGGTTCCGTACATCCCATCGCCGGAACAAGTTCTTCTCTCAGAATATTCACATAGGCTCCGTATTTCTCATCGTTTTTGTACATTTCTTTTTCTCCTTTTCTTCTTGCCTCTAGGTATCGCTATCCCTATTTTTCCTCTCGCATTTTTGTCCACTCTTTCTCCCCAGAAAGAGCTTGCTGTTCTCGTAATCTCAGTGTATCATGGAATTATCACAAATGTAAAATTTAATGTTTTTATAATATCGTTAAATACTTTTTATATTATAATCAGGAGGAACCGGTATGGAATTCCGCGAAATATCAACGTTTTTGCAAGTAGCAAAGTTTAAAAGCTTTTCCCGCGCCGCCGAGCAGCTTGGCTATACTCAGGCTGCCGTCACAATTCAGATTAAAAATCTGGAAAATGAACTCGGAGTTCATCTTTTTGATCGAATCGGAAAACAGACGCTTCTTACACATCAGGGACGTATTTTTTATAATTACGCCTCTAATATCACAAGGGAAATCTCTCAGGCTAAAGATGCTCTATCGAATCCGGATGAGCTGACAGGAAAGCTCTGCCTGGGGACCATAGAATCGGTCTGCGCGTCTGTTTTCCCCGTCCTTTTGCGTGAATATCATCGTCGTTATCCCAAAGTAAATATAAAAATTGTCACAGATTCTCCCGAAATCCTTCTTCATATGATGGATAAGAATACATTGGATATCGTCTATTTTCTGGATAAACCTGTGTATAACACAAAATGGGTAAAAGTACTGGAAAAACCGGAAGAGGTTTTTTTCGTATCTTCTTCTGAGAATCCGCTTTCGAAGCGCAGAGAACTGAATCTGGACGAGGTGATCTGTCAACCATTTATTTCCACAGAAAAGGATGCCAGTTATCGTCTTCTGCTTGAAGAATCACTTGCTGAAAAAGGGTATGAACTTCACCCATTTCTCGAAACAGGAAATACAGAATTTATCATCAATCAGCTTCGCCACAATCTGGGAGTATCATTTCTGCCCGGATTTATCGTAAAAAAAGATCTGGATGAAGGTCGTCTGAGCAGGCTGGATGTCCGTGATTTTCATCTGCAAGTCTGCCGCCAGATCGTCTATCATAAAGACAAATGGGTAACCCGTGAAATGAAGGCCTTTTTAGAACTGGCGCAGGATTTTTTATGAATTGTGCACAAATCATTCATTACAAGAAGTGCTTTCATTGCCATTATTCCCCATCTATGATAAAATGAATATCAATACAATTCGCAAAAACAGGTAAAGAAAATTTACTGTTTTCGCAACTAAAGGAGGAGAAAATATGAGTAAAGAAACAAAAGAGAGAAAAAGTCATTTCAAAAGAAAACCCACGTTTACAGAATCTATCATTCCTATTATTGCGATGTTGATCATCCTGACCATCGGCAAAGGAATCTATGGATTCAATACTGAACCACTTCTTATCATGGTTGCCTGCGTCGCTGCATTCATCGCATTCCGTGTAGGTGTTACCTGGGATGAAATGCTGGATGAAATTTGTAACAAAATTGCCAAAGGTATGCCTGCCATATTAATTTTGGTCTGCGTAGGCGCGTTAGTCGGTACCTGGATGGCTGCCGGAACTATTCCGCTTATGATTTATTATGGTGTTCAGATTGTAAGTCCAAAATTCTTGTTGGTAACTGCATTCTTAATCACAGCAGTAGTTTCTATCGTTACAGGTACATCCTGGGGATCTGTTGCAACAATGGGTGTCGCTCTGATGGGTATCGCAAGTACACTTGGTGTTTCACTTCCGGCAACAGCAGGTGCAGTTATTGCCGGTTCCTATTTCGGAGATAAGATGTCACCGCTTTCTGACACAACGAATCTGGCTCCTATCGCAGCCGGAAGCGAATTATATGAACATATCGGACATATGTTTTACACCACCATTCCTGCTACGATCGTATCTCTGGTCGTATATGCTATTGCCGGAATGAATGCAAATGTTTCTGCCGGAGCGAATTCAGAGGCAGTAACAACGATGTTGGCACAGTTGGATCAGATGTATAACTGGAATCTCCTGCTTCTTCTGCCGGTAGTACTTATCCTTGCCGGTTCTCTTTTGAAAAAGCCAACCCTTCCGGTCATGCTCCTTTCTACTGTTGTTGCCGGAATTGAAGCATTTATCTTCCAGGGACAGCCTCTGAAGAATATTTTTGCTTCGACTGTAAATGGATTCAATGTAACGATGATAACCAAATCCGGATTCGACTCTGCAACCGCTTCTGCCGAAATCACAAAGCTGCTTAACCGTGGCGGTATGAATGGTATTATGAGTACGACACTTCTGGTATTCTGCGCATTCTGCTTCGCAGGTATTATGAGCCGGGCAGGATGTCTGGATGTTGTTCTTCAGAAAATCCTGAGCGTCGCAAAGAGTACCGGTGCACTGATCGCAGCCACCGTAGGTTCTTGTATTGTTATGGCACTTACAACCGGTAATTCCTACTTGTCCATTTTAATCCCTGGTGAAATGTTCCGTGATGCATACAAAGAACGTGGTCTTGCAGCAAAGAATCTTTCCCGAACACTGGAAGATGCCGGAACCGTATTTGTACCACTGGTTCCATGGTCTGCAGCAGGCGCATATATGGCGGGAACACTGGGAGTTGAAACATTATCCTACCTGCCATGGGCAATTCTCTGTTATACAGGATTCATTTTTGCACTGATTTGGGGATTCACCGGATTCGGTATTGCTAAACTTGATAACACAAAGGCTGGGAAGTAATAAAGGAGTAAAACAAACATGATCAAATTATTTAAGAATGCTCAGGTGTACGCACCAGCTCCACTTGGTAAGAAAGATTTATTAATCGTAGATGAGAAAATTTGTCGAATTGCCGAAAAAATCACGGGATACGAAGGACTTCCTGATGTAGAGACATTTGATCTGGAAGGAAAAATTCTGACACCGGGATACATTGATCTTCATGTTCATATTACAGGCGGAGGTGGAGAACAGGGCCCGGCTTCACGTGTTCCAGAATCACAGCTTAGTGTATTTACGACAAATGGTATTACTACCGTAGTCGGACTTCTTGGTACCGATGGTATTACCCGAAGTATTGAAAATCTGGTTGCAAAGGCCAGAGCACTGAACGATGAAGGTATCACTGCCTACACTCTTACAAGTGCATATGGCTATCCGCCGACAACGCTGACCGGAAGTGTCGAAAAGGATATTATGATGATTCCTCCTATGGTTGGTGTTAAGGTTGCTGTATCAGACCACCGCAGTTCCAACCCGACTGGAGAAGATCTTATTGCTCTTGCGACCGCTGCCCGAAGAGCCGGACTTTTGAGCAACACCGCCGGAATTGTGACTATGCACATGGGAAGTGGCAAAGGACGTCTGGAGCCTATTTTCTACGTACTGGATCACTCCGACGTTTCTCCTAAAAACTTGCTTCCGACCCATATGCTCCGCACACCGGAATTGATTGATGATGGTGCCGAACTGGTGCGCCGAGGTGGATATATGGATTGTACTGCAGGGTGTACACCAGACGAAATGGAACAGAATGCGGCACTCATTCTGGAACTCCTCGGACGTGAAGGTGTAAGTGCCGACCACGTAACGATGTCCAGCGATGCTTTTGGAAGTCAGCCTAGATTTAATGAACGCGGGGAATGTATCGGACTTACCTATGCCTCTCCAAAATATCTGCACCAGACAATCCAGAGTCTCGTACGCAGAGGGCTGCCTTTGGAGGAAGCACTGAAACTTCTTACCACTACTCCGGCAAATGTTCTGGGACAGAAAGAGAAAAAAGGATGTGTCATGGAAGGGGCTGACGCCGATCTTCTTGTTCTCGGAGATCATCTCGCTATCGAAAGCGTTTTTGCAAGAGGCAAAACAGCCGTGTGGAACGGTGAAATTCTGATGAAAGGCAGATTTGAATAAAATGAAAGATTTAGCTTATTATAACGGGGAAATCGCAGCGATCGAGGAGATGCGAATCCCCATCAACGACAGAGCCTGCTATTTTGGTGATGGAGTTTATGAAGCAACCATGGTAAATAACCATAAAATCTTTGCTTTAAGCGAACATTTGGAAAGACTTTACAACAGTGCCAGACTGGTTCGTATCTCTATTCCTTATACCAAAGCAGAAATGGCAGAAATTCTAAATGAATTAGTCCGGAAAGTGGACTCTCCGGAGCAAATGCTTTACTGGCAGGTTACACGCGGAACAGCTCCTCGCAACCACATCTTTCCAAAGGCTGATGTGAAAGCGAACTTATGGGTTACCATTAAGCCGATGAAGCTCAAAGATCAAGAACACAAACTACATTTGACTGAAACGGAAGATACTCGTTTTCTTCATTGTAATATTAAAACGTTAAATCTGATGGTCAATTGTATTGCAGCTCAAAAAGCTGAAGAAGCAGGTTGCGATGAATGTGTGTTCCACCGGGGAGATATCGTTACTGAATGTGCGCACAGCAACATCAGTATAATAAAAGACGGAGTACTTATTACACACCCCACGGACCATTATATTTTACCGGGAATTACCCGAAAACATATCATTGAGATTTGTAAGGCAAATAACATCCCCGTTGATGAAACTTCTTTTACTATGCAGCAGCTATTTGAAGCTGATGAAGTACTTGTATCCAGTTCAACAAAGCTTTGTGTAAGTGCAGAAAGTCTGAACGGAACTCCTGTCGGCGGAAAAGCTCCCGAACTGGTCGCACTCATACAGAAATGTTATCTGGATAAATATATAAGTGAAACAACATAATTTCAAAAGAAAGAGGTGTTTATTATGCTACACGAGGTAAAATTCAAATCCTTCAATGAACGCGATGAGGTCTATGGCTGGATCTATGTTCCGGCTGCCAAACCAAAGGGAATTGTCCAGGTAATTCATGGTTTTGGCGAGCATTCAAGAAGATATCTGCATATGATCGTCAAGTTTCTGGATGCCGGCTATATAGTAGCTGCCGACGATCATGTAGGACACGGAAAAACGGCTTTGGAAAATGATACCTGGGGCGACTGGGGTGACAAGGGTGTCCACACGATGATGGAGGATGAACACACACTGAAAGAACTGGTTTGTGAGAAATACCCGAACCTGCCTTATTTCCTGTTCGGACACAGTATGGGCTCTTTCATCGCAAGAGACTACATCGCCAAATACGGAGACGATCTTGCAGGTGTAACCATTTGCGGAACCACCGGTATTTTCCGCGGTGCTTCCGAAGCCCAGACCGGGCTTGAAAAAATTGTAGCCGAAGGAAATGGAAAAGGCTGTAACCCCGAATTTGTTGGTTCACTTCTGGGATGGATGTGCGAAAGATGCGGCGAAGTCAGCATCGGAAATGAATGGATCTGTGCTGATCCGTATGTACAGCATGATCATGCGGAAGATCCGTTTGATGCCTTTACCAAACCCACAAACAATCAGTCACTGCTGTATTTCACACAGATGATGGATGTCATAAAAGGAACTGAATGGGCCGAAAAAGTACCGGTATCACTGCCGATCTATAATATCGCCGGCGATCAGGATCCTGTCGGCGAATATGGTCAGGGTATTTGTGAAGTTTCCAACTGGCTGGTAAAAACAGGACATCAGGTAAAAACAAAATTATATTCCGGATACCGTCATGAAATACATAATTATGCTGATATTAAGGATGCGGTTGAAGCGGGAATTATTTCATTTATGAATGAAATTCTAACAAAATAATATTTGCAAAAAGCCACGGAGACACCTTGTTGTGCCTCCGTGTTTTCATACTCAGATAGATTATTGATTTCTTCTGTTTTTAGAACAATCCTGTGATCTTTCCTGTTTCATCCACATCAATTCTTACTGCAGCAGGAACTTTCGGAAGTCCCGGCATCGTCATGATTTCACCGGTTAATGCCACAATAAATCCTGCACCTGCAGAAATCTTTAAGTTACGAACTGTAACTTCAAAATCCGTCGGAGCGCCCAGTTTTGTCGGATCATCTGTCAGACTGTACTGTGTTTTAGCCACACAGATCGGGCAGTTTCCGAATCCGAGTGCTTCCAGTTCTTTTGCCTGTTTCTGAGCCTGAGCAGTAAGAACAACACGTTTTCCACCATAAATCTTCTGAACGATCTGATTCAATTTATCTTCTATACTTCCCTCAAGTTCATAAGAATATGAGAATTCATTCGGTTCTTCGCAAAGTCGGATCACTTCTTCCGCAAGACGGATTCCGCCTTCGCCGCCTTTCGCCCATACTTCAGAAAGTGCAACATTTACGCCAAGCTCTTTACATTTTGCTTCAACCAGATCCAGTTCAGCCTTTGTATCGGTCGGGAATGCATTGATCGCAACAACACACGGGAGCTTATAA